>JAWOIB010000010.1:0-22649 GCA_046484845.1 bacterium | reverse complement strand
GAAGCTCAAGGCCGAGCCGGGCCGGTTGCTGGACACCAACAGGGAACTCAGCCAGGCCCATAGGCAGCACCTCCAGTATCAGCACACCGGCCAGAAATGAGGCAACATAGACGTATGTCCCATCCAAGTCAAGACTCATCGCATGGTAGGGCGTTTCATAGTGGCCGATAGCCACCGGTTCCGCAGGTGAGGCGATGTCGTACAGCCGGAAGCTCAGGCACCCTGCATAGGCATACGAGTCTCGTAGCACCAGATCGAATCCCCTGTGACTGCCGGATGGTAGAAAGCCGATGATGCGAGGCGCATAAGGATTCGCCGCGTTATACACCCACAGCGTATCGTAGTTTGAAAGGAAGTAGAGGAATGTATCTCGGGCAGCAATGCCGCGTCCACTAACCCGATTGCCGGAGGTTTCGTATATCCTCGTCGGATTCGCAGGGTCGGCAATGTTGAATATCTGGAGACGCGGCGCTACATAGACCAGCGTGTCCTGCGTGTCTATACCAAGTGCCGATGAGTACGCATTGCACCCCCCCATCCACACCGGCTGGCGGGGGTCGGCCACGTTGAAGACCTCGAAACGGTAGTCCTCGGCACAGTAGAGCAGCGAATCACGCAGAACCATGGCCGGTACGGGGTTGGTTCCCATCCCGCGTCCGATCTTGAGAGGATCGGCCGGATCCCGGATATCAACAACATGGAAGATCTCACGAGGGACCGGCGTAGATGTCAGAAAGCCGCCTATGTAGAGAAGCGAGTCGGTCAATACGACCGCCTCCGCGCGTGATGCCTCCGCCGAGTCATAACGCCCGATTTCCCATGGATTCGCCGGGTCGCCTATGTCAAGCATCAAGACCCCATTGGTATATTGCGTAGCAACACACGCAAGGCCATTACGGACGCTGATGTCGACGGCGCTGTAGGCTGCGAGCATTGACGTATCAAGCACCGGGTGTGCGATGTCGCTGATGTCCAAGACGTGCATCCCATACTCGCGCCCGGCAGTAACTGCAATACCCAGCGCCGGAATGGCCCATACGCCATCACTGCCTGCAGGGGTACTCCCGACCACCGTCGGCCGGCTGGGGTCCGCCACATTCACCACATCAAATCCCGGCATAAACAAGAGCGTATCTACAAGACATATATCCTCGCCCATCAGCCCGGTCAGCCGCCCTTGTTCCCAGGGGTTCACCGGGTCCGATACGTTCAGGACATGCAGGCTGTTTGAACCCATCTGGCCCTGCGCCACATAGCAGTGGTTCCCCCGCACCTTCACCCCTGCGATGTCCGTGCCCCAGGACGCGACCCGCCTCGGGTTCGCCGGGTCGGTCGCGTCCAGGATGTACATGCCCCAGCGGTCCCGCAGGTAGGCGTAGCCCCGGTCAACGTCCAGGGCATACCCGCTGTCCCGGCAGGCGCCGACAAGATACGGAGCCTGCGGGTTCGCGAAGCTGTATATCTTGAAGGAGTCCCGTGCTATCGCATAGACCAGCGTGTCGGCCACCGCGATGTCGTTCACCGCGGTCCCCAACCGGCCGACCGGAAACGCGTTGACCGGGTCTTTCACGTTGAACACCTCGATGTAGCCGGACGTCGCCAGGTAGAGCAGGCTGTCCTGAAGCACCGGCCGGCCGGCCAGGCGCCGGGCCTGGATGTGGTTGAGAATCGCCGGGCCTGCCGGGTCCGCGAAGTTGACCACTACCACCTCGCTGCCCCGGGAGAGATAGACCAGCGAGTCCCGGCCGGTCACGCCCCAGCTCGGCCCCCCGCCCCATTTGCCGACCATCCGGACGTTGAGCGACTCGGGCTCATCCTGCCGCCGCTGGCTCGGACAAAGCCCGTGCCGGTGCTCGAGGTAAAACAGCTTGTTTGATGGGAGCTCGATAGGCTCCGGGTGTCGGCTCGGAGCGAGGAGCGAGTCCGGATGCAGGTAGTACCAGTCCGGTTCTGCCTGCCCGCGCAGGGGCGTACCGGCGAGGGCCGGGGCGGTCAGCGCGAGCAGGATGGTTGCGACTGCGAGCGGCCTGCAGACTGCCTGATTCATCATTTGCCTCCGTTGGCGGACTCGACCGCCGGCCGGACACGTCCTGTCATTGGTCCGAAATCCTGCTTTCTCAACACAGCTTACCCCCGCCGGGCCGGAATTGTCAAGCCGGGGCGTTGCCCGCCGGGCTTCCGCCCTGCCGGCTTCGGAGAGCGCGGCCAGGCTGACAGCGCCGGTCCGGCCAGCCGCCCGACCCCTGCCTTCCTCGCTCCCGGACCGCTCCCCCGGCCGGTTGACTTGCAGGATGCCGGTGCTATCTTCTCGACACAGAAATACCCGCGGGCCGACCGTCGCTCAGGCCTGCCGGGCGTTGTTCCGACGCATGCAAAGGAGCTGCAATTATGAAACCCGATATCCTGCAACAGGCGGACCCGGAGATTTTTGACGTCGTCCGCAAGGAAACAAACCGCCAGCACACGAACCTGGAGCTGATCGCGTCCGAGAACTTCTGCTCCGAGGCGGTGCTGGCCGCACTCGGTTCGTCGCTGACCAATAAGTACGCCGAGGGCTACCCGAAGAAGCGGTACTACGGGGGATGCCGGTTCGTGGACATCGGCGAGAACCTGGCCCGGGACCGGGCGAAGCAGCTGTTCGGCTGCGACCACGCCAACGTCCAGCCTCATTCCGGCACCAGCGCGAACATCGCCGCCTACCTGGTGCTGGCGAAGGGCTGTGCCGAGGGTCCCCGGGACACGATTCTCGGTCTGAACCTGTCCCACGGCGGGCATCTTTCGCACGGCCACCCGCTGAACTTTTCCGGCCGGTATTTCAACGTCGTGCAGTACGGCGTCAACAAGGAGACCGAGACGCTGGACTACGCCGAAATCCGGCGGCTGGCGCTGGAGCACAAGCCCCAGGTCATCGTTTCCGGCGCGTCGGCCTACTCGCGTACGATCGACTTCGCGAAGTTCCAGGAAATCGCCGACGAGGTGGGCGCGGCCCAGCTCGCCGACATCGCCCACATCGCCGGCCCGGTGGCGGCCGGCCTGCACCCCTCGCCGGTCCCCTACGCCGACATCGTCACCACCACCACCCACAAGACCCTGCGCGGGCCGCGCGGCGCGATCGCGATGTGCAAGGAGAAGCATGCCGAGGAGCTGGACCGGGTGGTGTTCCCCGGGGTGCAGGGCGGACCGCTCCAGCATTGCATCGCGGCCAAGGCGGTGGCGTTCAAGGAGGCGCTCTCGGATGAGTTCAAGGACTACCAGCGCCGGACCCTGGCGAACGCCCGCGCGCTGGCCGAGGCGCTGGCCGCGCTCGGGTTCCGGATCGTGTCCGGCGGCACCGACAACCACCTGATGATGGTCGACCTGCGGCCGAAGAAGGTGACCGGGCGCGACGCGGAGCGGATGCTCGGCAAGGTCCGCATCACCGTCAACCGGAACACCATCCCCTTCGACCCGGAGAAGCCGTTCATCGCCTCCGGCATCAGGCTGGGGACGCCCGCGCTGACCACCCGCGGGATGGGCGAAGCGGAGATGAAGCAAATCGCAGGACTGATCGACGCCTGCCTCGCCGCGGGCGAGGACGAGGCCGCGGTCGAGAAGGTCAAGGCCGGGGTCGCGGAGCTGGTCGAGGCGTTTCCCCTCTATCCCGAACGGCGCGCGGAGTACGACGCGCTGGTGACGGAGTAATCGTGAAGCGCATCACCGACCTGCGCGCCCGCCAGATTCTCGATTCCCGGGGCAACCCGACCATCGAGGTGGACTGCGTGCTCGACGACCGGATCATGGGCCGGGCATCGGTGCCGTCCGGGGCCTCGACCGGGACCCACGAGGCGCTGGAGCTCCGCGACGACGACCCGTGCCGGTTCCACGGCAAAGGCGTCAAGCGGGCGGTCGAGAACGTCAATTGCGCCATCCGCGCGCGCCTGCTGGGAATGGACGCCACCGACCAGTTCCAGGTCGACCAGGCCCTGCTCGCGCTCGACGGCTCCGCCAACAAGTCGAAGCTGGGCGCGAACGCGATGCTCGGCGTGTCGCTGGCGGTCTGCCGGGCGGCCGCGGTCGGGGCCGGCATCCCGATTTACCGGCTGCTGGGCGGAGTCGGCACCCGCTTCACCCCCACCCCGCTGTTGAACGTCATCAACGGCGGCGCCCACGCTTCCAACAATCTCGACATCCAGGAGTACATGATTGTCCCGGCCGGGTTCGAGCGGCTGTACGAGGCACTCCGGGCCGCGAGCGAAATCTTCCACACCCTCAAAGGCCTGTTGAAGGACGGCGGCAAGCCGACGACCGTGGGTGACGAGGGCGGCTTCGCGCCCGACTTCGGCGACAACGAGGAACCGCTCAAGGTTATCCTTGAAGCCGTCTCCGCCGCCGGCTACGAGCCGGGTAAGCAGGTCTACCTCGCGCTCGACTCGGCCGCCAGCGAGTTCTACCACGACGGCAAGTATGTCTTCCAGAACCCGCGCGAGCGCCGGATGGCTGCGAGCGAGCTGGTGGACATCTACGAGGACTGGCTCGGCCGCTACCCGATAATCTCCATCGAGGACGGGCTTGCCGAGGGCGACTGGGCCGGCTGGGAAATGATGACCCGCCGCCTGGGCGAGCGCATCCAGATCGTCGGTGACGACATCTTCGTGACCAACGTCGAGCGGCTGGAGCAGGGCATCGGCCGCCGGGTCGCCAACGCGGTGCTCATCAAGCCGAACCAGATCGGCACCGTCTCCGAAACGCTCGACTGCGTCAAGCTGGCCGCGGACCACGGCTACCGGACGGTGATTTCGCACCGGTCCGGCGAGACCGACGACCATTTCATCGCCGACCTCGCGGTGGCGGTGAACTCCGGCCAGATCAAGACCGGCGCGCCCTGCCGCGGCGAGCGGGTGGCGAAGTACAACCGGCTCATCCGGATCGAGGAACAGGACCACCTGCCCTACGCCGGCCTGCGCACCCTGCGCCGTTGAGGATGATGAACCGCCGGACCGGGACGACCCCCCAGCGGTTCGACCCGGACCAGGGGCCGCGCCGGCGTGTCCCCTGGTGGCTGGTGGCGGCGCCGCTGGCTCTCCTTGCGCTGTTCCTGTTCCTGCGCGGGCCGAACGGGCTGGTGCAGATGGCCCGGCGCTGGCACGAGGTTCGAAGCGCGGACGCCGGGCTCGCGCGGGTGCGCCGCCAGCTCGACAGCCTGGCCGCGCTGCGGAACCGGTTCAGCGATACCGCGTTCGTCCGGCGCTATGCCGCCGAGGTCCTCGGGGCGGAACCGGCCACGGACACGACCGACACGCGGCCCGGTGATGCCCCGGGTCTGGCGCCGGGGTCGGGACCGGAATCACCGGAGGAGCCCCCGGCGCCGGCAGAGACCGAGCCTGCGGCCGGGAATCAGGACGAGGAATTCCTGCCGCCGGACCCGGAGGCGGAGAACCCGCCACCCTTCGACCCCTGAACCGGTAACAGCACCACCGGCCGGCCGGACTGCGGGTGCCGGGTGATGACCGGCTCCACCCCGTAAGCGGCGCGGACCCGTTCCAGGGTCAGCACTTCCGCCGGCGGGCCGAGCGCGACCGCCTTACCGTCGTCGAGCAGCAACAGCCGGTGACAGGCTGAAGCGGCCAGGTTGATGTCGTGCGAAACCATCACCACGGTCCGCCGGCGCTCGCTGAGCGCCTCGAGCAGGCCGGTGAGCCGGGCGAGATGCCGGAGGTCGAGGTGCGTCCCGGGTTCGTCAAGCAGCATCACCGGCGTGTCCTGGACCAGCGCCCGGGCAATCACCGTCCGCTGGCGTTCTCCTCCCGATATCTCGTCCACCCGCGCCCGGCGCAGTTCCAGCAGGTCCATCTCCCCCAGCGCCGCCTCCACCCGGGCGCGGTCAGCCGGGCCGGGCGCCTGGAACCGACCCAGCCAGGGATACCGGCCCATTGTCACCAGCTCCTCGACCGTGTACCCGAACGCGAACCGGCTCTCCTGCTGTACGACCGACACCAGCCGGGCCAGGCGGGTCCTCCCGATGGCGCGGATGTCGCGTCCACCGACCTCGACCCGGCCGGAACCGGGGCCGAGGAAGCCGGCCAGCAGCCGGAGCAGCGTTGATTTGCCGGCGCCGTTCGGACCGATGACCCCGAGGCAGTCGCCCGCCGGGACTTCGAGCGCGAAGCCCGAGAACAGGGGCCGGCCGGGATACCCGAAACTCAGCCCGCCGACCCGGATGTCGGTCACAGCCGCGTCCTCATCAGGTAGATGAAGAAGGGTACCCCGACGAGCGCGGTGACCACCGACAGCGGCAGGCCGCCCGGGACCAGGCTCCGGGCCGCGAGGTCCGCGAGCAGCAGCATCGCCGCGCCGAGCGCAAACGCCACCGGCATCACCCGGCGCAGGCGCGGGCCGGTGAGAAAGCGGGCCAAGTGCGGCACGACCAGGCCGACGAAGCTGATCGCCCCGGCGAAAGAGACGACCACGCCCACCACCAGCGAGGTGATGATGAACACCAGCGCGGTCACCCGGTTGACGGGGACGCCGAGCCCGGCGGCTGTTTCCTCGCCGGTCGAGAGAACGTCGAGGTCCCGACCGAGGACAACGAGCAGCGCGCAGCCGACCAGCGCCAGCACCCCCCCGGGCAGGAAGACCCCCAGCGAACCGCTGGTGAACGCGAACCCGAGATGTCCCATCAGCACGTAGACCGCCTCGCTGAGCGTCCGCCGGCCAAGTACGACCAGCAGCATCACCAGGCTGGTGAACAGGAAGCTGATAATCACCCCGGCCAGCACCAGCGAGGTCACCCCGACCCGTCCCCGGACACGTGCCAGCCCGAACACGACCAGCGCGGCCAGCGCCGCGCCCGCCATGCCGAACAGCGGTGACAGCAGGCCGGACGCCAGCCCGAGGAAGGCCGCCAGGGTGGTGCCAAATGCCGCCCCGCTCGACACCCCCAGTGTGAAGGGGTCGGCCAGCGGATTGCGCAGCATGCCCTGCAGCGCCGCCCCGGTCAGGGCCAGCGACCCACCGGCGAGTATTCCCAGCAGCAGCCGGAGCAGCCGGATAGTGAGTATCGACCCGGGCAACCGCCAGGCCGGGCCGCCCGGGCCGACCGCCAGCGCGAGCGCGACCACGGCCAGCAGGCCGGCGACCGCCAGCAACCCGGGAAGCCTGGTTCTCATTCAGTCACAGGAGCGGGACCGTGCAGCCGCAGCCAGAGCTGTTCGATGCCCTCGGGCGCGCGCGGGCCGGGCCGCACCAGCAGGTCCTCGTCAATGTCCGCGATGATGCGGGAGTTACGGACCGCCGAGATGGCTGACCAACCCAGGCGCGCCCGCAGCTCGTCCGGGCTGCTCCCGGGATGAGCCAGCAGTATCACTTCAGGGTCCAGCCGGATGACCTGCTCGGCGTCGACAACCGGGTACTCCCGTTCGAGTCCGCCAAAGACATTGCGAGCGCCGGCTAGCCGGACCAGCTCGTCCAGGAACGCGCCGCGGCCGACGGACATCAGCGGCCGGTCCGAAATCTCCACGTAGACCCGCGGGGTATCGGACCGGCCGGGCAGCGCGGCCAGCCGGTCGGTCATTGTCCGGACCAGGCTCTCGGCCGCGGCCGTGCGGTCAAGCAGCCCACCGATCGACTCGATCTCCGCGAAGAGCATCGCCAGGCTGTGCGGGTTCGAGGCGTAACTCCTGATGCCGAGCTCCGCCAGCTTCTCCTCCAGCGGGCGGTGCATCGGCAGGGCCAGGAACACGATGTCCGGCCGGCGGGTGAGGATGCGCTCCAGGTCCGGCTGGTAGAAGCTGCCGACCTTGAAGACTTCGCGCGCTTCCCCGGGCCAGTCGCAGGAGCTTGTATTGCCGACCAGCCGACCGCCCTCACCGAGCGCATAAATAATCTCGGTAACGCTCGGAACTAACGATACTATACGAAGCTGGTCGTCACTCTCAACGGCAGGGGTTGCGCAGGCAACAATCAGCAGTACGCACCCGGCCGCGGCCGCGACGCGGTTCAATCGTCGACCTCTTGCCGGGTCGGTTCCAGGGGCGATTCGTCCCCGACCGCGCGGTTCACCTTGTGCCCGGTGATGACGTAGACGGTATGCGCGACCATCCGGTCGACCGGCCGAATCCCTGAGGCGCGGACGAACATGTGCCGTTCAAGGATTTCCTGGACCCGGATGCGGCTGAAGCCGACAAGCTCCATCGCCGACACCGCCCGGCGAATCTGCTCGACCGTGGGCACGATCGCCGCCAGCGGGCACCCTCCCCTGAGCGCGGTATGGGCCGCGGGCAGCAGCGACCAGGGCTCCGGGACGTCGAGGAACACGGTGTCGATCTCGGTCTGGTCGAAGCCGGTCTGCTCGGGGTCGCGCACGAAGAACTCGCAGCGGTCTTCGAGGCCGTACCGGCGGACGTTCTGGCGGGCGTTGGCGCTGAACTCGGGCCGACGCTCGTAGGAGTACACCCGGCCGTTGTTCCCGACCAGGCTGGCCAGGATGACGGTCAGCGCCCCGGACCCGGAACCGGTTTCGAGCACGCGCATCCCCGGCTGAACGAGGGTCTGCATTATCATTACCCCGGCGTCCTTCGGGTAAACGATGGTGGTCTGGCGGGAGACCTTCATCGCCAGGTCTGCCAGCACCGGCCGCAGCAGCCAGAACCGGAACCCGAGGTGGGTCTTCACTTCGTCCCCCCAGCTCCGGCCGATGACTGACGCATATTCGATGTGACCGCGGTGGGTCGAGAAGCGACCCTTCGCCGGTACCTGGACGAGGTACTTCATCCGCTCCGAATTGTAGATGTAGACGAAATCGCCGGGCGCGATACCGCCTATTGCGACCGGTTCCCGGGGCTCGGTCGCCGGTTCTGTCGCGGGATGCTCCGGGTACTCGCCGCCGTTCCCGGCGGCAGCGTTGTCTTCAGTGTGCATGGCTGAATTGTAGGCGACCGGCCCGGGCGGTCAACCCGACCTTGACAGAGAAGCGCAATCCAATACGCTATGCCCGTGCAAATGCCGCCGTTCTTCCACAACTTCGCCGAGCGTTTCACCAACGACATCGCGATCGACCTCGGCACCTCCTCGACCCTCATCTACGTGAAGGGCAAGGGCATCCAGCTGCGCGAGCCGTCGATTGTCGCGATTGACGAGGCAACGCAGCATGTCGTGGCGGTCGGAACCGAGGCCAAGCGGATGCTCGGACGGACCCCGGCCGGCATCCGGGCCCTGCGCCCGATGCGCGATGGCGTGATTGCCGATTTCGGCATGGTCGAGGTAATGCTCAAGACCTACATCGGGATGGTCCGACGGCGGCGGCTGTTCGTCCGCCCGCGCATCATCGTCTGCGTTCCCTCGGGCATCACCGAGGTCGAGAAGCGGGCGGTGCGGGACTCGGTGGAGGCATCCGGCGCCCGGGAAATCTACCTGGTTTCGGAACCGATTGCCGCCGCCATCGGGGTCGGCCTGCCTGTCGACGCCCCGACCGGCAACATGATTATCGACATCGGAGGCGGCACAACCGAAATCGCGGTCGTCGCTCTTTCCGGGATCGTCACCACCTCCTCGATCCGCATTGCCGGCGACGAGATGGACGAAGCCATCATCAACTACGCCAGGAAGAACTACAACCTCATCATCGGGGTCCAGACCGCGGAGAACATCAAGATCAATATCGGCTCGGCTTACGCTATCGGCAACGAGGAGAAGATGGAGGTCAAGGGCCGAGACTTGGTTTCCGGCATCCCGAAGACGATCACCATCTCCAGCTCGAAGCTTCGCGAATCGCTGGAAGAACCTGTTTCGCTCATTGTGGACGCCGTCCGGGAGGCACTCGAGCAGACCCCGCCCGAGCTCGCCGCGGACATAGTCGACCGCGGCATCTACATGTGCGGCGGCGGCGCGCTGCTGCGCGGGATTGACTCGCTGATAAAGGAAGAGACCAGCCTGCCGGTCTATGTCGCCGAGAACGCGCTGGAGAGCGTCGTGCGCGGCGCCGGGCGGATACTGGAGAACATCCAGCTTAATGAGAAGCTGGTGCTGAGAACCAAGTAGTCCGGGCTCCCGGCCATCCCGGGAAAGGAAGCATGCGCAGTTCATCCTCGCACGGCGGTCGTTTGCCCGTCAAGCGATTGCATCACCGGGGCAGCTTTCGCAACTGGCCGGACCGGGCTGCCTGGGGATTGATCGTCCTCGGCATCCTGCTGCTGCAGGTCCCCCGCGCACCGCTGTTCGAACTGCTCGTCCCGCTGCAGACCGTGTTGCTCGCCCCGCTGAGAGTCAGCAGTAGTCTGCACCGCCGGCTGGCCGCAATGCACGGCGAGAACGAGCGCCTGGCGCAATTGGCTGCCCGGCTGGCGGTGGAGAACGCCCGGCTCCGGTCGGCGGTCCGGCTGGCCGGTGGCGCGCAAACCGCCTTTCCGGGTTTGCCGGTGCGCGCGGATGTCATCCAGGCTGCGATAATCGCCCGCGACATCGCGACGATGCAGCGCTACCTGATTCTCAGTCGCGGCCGCCGACACCGCATTGTCCCGGGCACACCCGTCCTCTCGCCGGAAGGGCTGGTCGGGACGGTGGTCGCGTCAGGCAGCCACCAGTCGCTGGTCCAGACGATTCTGGATTTCGACTCCCGGACCGCCGCCCAGTCCATTCCATCGGACACTTCGCACGAAAGCGGCCCGGGCCGACCCAGACAGACCGCGCTCGGGGTCGTCCGGAGCGATCGTACCGGTCGCTCCTGGTTCGAGTTCGTGGACCGGGACGCGGACGTTCGACCCGGCGATACGGTGGTGACATCCGGGCTGGGCGGCGTGCTGCCGCGAGGATTGCTTGTCGGGGTCGTGACCCGGGCAGAGAGCCGGGCGACCGAGCTCTTCCGCCACATCGAGCTTCGACCCGCCGCCGCCATCGCCAGTTTGGAGTATGTCTTCCTGCTGCCGATTCCCGGCTCGACCACCGCGCTCCCCGCCGACGACGGACACCCGGACGAAAGCCAGGCCGACCCCTGGCTTGACAACCTCTTGCCCCGGGAAGTCCGGATTCCTGGTGAAGACCAATGAGAACGCTGCTCACCTTCCTGCTGCTGTACCTGCTGTTCCTGGTCCAGGCCGCGCTGCCGCGCTGGTGCCCTGACCTGGTGCTGCTCACTGTTGTCGCGCTGGCGACAACGGCCGGCGACAACCGCTCACCGGGCGACAGCCGTTTGCTCGCCTGCGGCCGGGGTGCGTTCGCCGGCCTGTTGCTCGATCTGCTGAACCCGGGTACGTTCGGCCTGAACCTGTTCACCTATGCCCTGGTCGGTTACGGCACTGCGGCGATTGCCAGCATCAGCTACCACGCTACCTGGATCACTCCTCCGCTCGTGCTCGCCGCGCTGCTGCTGCGCATGCTGGGCGGATTGCTGACCGGCACCGGTCCCGGATACGGAGCGCCATTCCTCATTGGCGCGGTTCTGACAGTTTTGCTGGCACTGCCCTGGCAATGGACGGTCCGAGGCCTGCGCGGACGTACCGGACCCGGTCAACTCCAGTGAAGCCTCGACCATTCCTGCTGTACCGGGTCTTCGGGATACTGGTCATGGTGCTGGTGGTCAGGCTCGTCCAGCTTCAGGTTGTCCAGGGAGCGCGCTACGCCAGGCTGAGCGACCACAACCGCATCCGCAGAATCGTACTGCCTGCGCCCAGGGGTCGCATCCTTGACCGCAACGGTGTCGTGCTCGCCGACACACGGCCGTCCTTCACCGCTTCCGTGATTCCGACCGAGATGAGTGACAGCACGCTGGCGGTCCTCGCACGGCTGCTCGAACAGCCGCAGGATGACCTGGCCCAGTTGGTCAGCCCGGTAGCCAGCATGTCGTCGCCGGTCGTGGTCAGGCGCAACCTGAGTCGCGAACAGCTTTACCGGCTGGAGGAGAACCGGTTCCGGCTCACCGGGGTCAGAACCAGCATCGACCCGGTCAGGAACTACCCCGAAGGCAATCTTGGCTGTCACGTACTGGGTCACATCGGTGAGGTCTCGGCTGAGGACCTTGCCCGTGACACCAGCTACCGTCCGCTGGACTTCATCGGCCGGGATGGCATCGAACGGCTGTACGAATCCGCGTTGCGCGGCCGGGACGGGCACGAATACCTGGAGGTCGACGCACGCGGTCAGGAAATCGCACCGCTGGCCGAAAAACGCCGGGTCGAACCGCAGTCCGGCAGCGACCTGCACCTGACACTCGACTCGCGGCTCCAGCGCGAATGCGACAAGCTGATGGGCAACCACGCCCGCGGTGCGGCTGTCGTGCTGGACGTGCGCACAGGCGAGGTCCTGTGTCTTTGCTCCCGCCCCGGGTATGACCCGGGCATGTTCACCGGCCCGATACCGAAGTACCGCTGGGACTCGCTGGTCGGCTCGGACGCCAAGCCGTTCTTCAATCGTGCACTGGGTGCAGCCTACCCCCCGGGCAGCATTCTGAAGCCTTTCGTGGCGTTGGCCGCGCTCGAGATGAACCGGGTCACCGCGACAAGGCGGTTTGCGCCCTGCCACGGTTCCTACCGGTACGGCAACCGGGATTTTCGTTGTTCGTCTCGACACGGCAGCCTGGGCCTGGTCGACGCGATTGCACATTCGTGCAACGTCTACTTCTACCAACTCGGCCTGGAACTGGGGTTGGACAGCCTCGTGTCGTTCGTCGGCGAATACCCTTTCGGCAAACCCACCGGGATTGACCTGCCCAACGAAGTTGCCGGGAGTATCCCCGACCGTGCCTGGCTCGACCATCGTTACGGACAAAACAGGTGGGGGCATGGAGTGCTGCTCAATTTTGCCATCGGCCAGGGCGAAATCCTTACAACCCCCCTGCAGATGGCGCTGGCCTTTGCCGCGCTGAGCCGGGACGGACGGTATCCCCAGCCTTTCGTTGTTGCTCGCATCGACTCGGCCGGCCGAACGCCCTACCGCGCCCGTGCCCGCTACGAACAGGTTCGGGGAAACCCCGAGAACCTGCGCCTTGTTCGGCGCGGTCTGGAACGGGTCGTCGAGCACGGCACGGCCCGCGCTGCCCGCGCCGAGGAGATAGCGATCGCCGGCAAGACCGGAACCGCCCAGGCAGCCGGTGGTGCGGACCATGCCTGGTTCGTCTGCTACGCGCCGGCGGACAATCCCGAAATCGCTGTGGCCGTCATCGTCGAACACGGTGGGCATGGCGGAGCGGTGGCGGCCCCGATCGCCCGCCAACTCGTCCGGCGCTGGTACCAACCTGCTGCGAACCTGGAAACAGGCAGTTCGAGCACCTCCGCAAACCCGACGGAAGCGAGCATGTTGCCCGACGTCCCGGGGGACGACACGTCCGGACTGCCCGGGCAGGAAGCCGAACCGCTCCCTGACACCGGCAAACCCTCAGATGAAACGCCCTGACTGGGTCCTGTTACTCACGACCGGCCTTCTGACCGGCATCGGGCTGTTGGTGGTTTTCTCCACCGGCGGCAGCCAGTACTTCGGACGCCAGCTGCTCTTTCTGCCCGTGGGCGTGGCGGCGCTGGCGACTACCTTCGCGCTGCCCCGCCGGGTGATCATCGGTTTGGCCTGGCCATTGTACGTCTGCTCGCTACTGTTGCTGGTCGCGGTTTTGATCTTGGGCCGGGGAACCGGCGCTGCTCGCTGGCTGGCGCTGGGCCCACTGGCCTTCCAGCCTTCCGAGCTGGCCAAGGTCAGCACTGTGATCCTGCTCGCCCGCTACTTCTCCGAGCGCCGCGAACCGAGGTTCAATCCGTCCGACCTCGCCCTGCCCTTGCTGATCTGCCTGCTGCCCGCCGTCCTGATTCTCGCCGGACCTGACCTCTCGACCGCGCTGATGCTGGGCGTTGTTCTTATTGCCGTCCTGTATGTGGCCGGTTTCAGGCCGCTGCAGTTGCTGTTGCTCTGCATCCCGGCGCTGGCATTCGCGGCCGGCTTCTCCCTCTACACCTGGGTACCGCTGTTCGTTTTGCTGGCAGTGGTATTCTTCCGCCACACCACGCTTGGTCGTGCAATCGGGGCCCTCGCACTCACCACCGGGTTCGGACTGCTCTCGCCGTTGGTGCTTGCGCTGATGCGCGAGTACCAGCGCGCCCGAGTCACCAGCTTCCTCGCGCCCTGGTTGGACCCGCTGGGGGTCGGCTGGAACGCGGTTCAATCCCGCATCGCCATCGGGTCCGGCAGGTTCTTCGGCAAAGGATTTGGCCGTGGGACGCAGAGCCAACTCGGGTTCCTGCCCAACCGGCATACCGACTTCGTGTTCTCCTCAATCGGCGAGGAATTCGGGCTGGCCGGTTCGTTACTGGTGTTGGGCCTGTTTGCGCTCCACGTGAACCGGATTCTGTTGGCCGCCCGCCGCAGCCGGGACCGTTTCGCGGCGATGCTCTGTGCCGGGGTGGCAGCGGTCGTCGGCTACCAGGTCTTTGTCAACGTAGGCATGCTGTTGGGTCTGTTGCCGATCACCGGGATAGCGCTACCCTTCATCAGCTACGGCGGGTCCGGCTTGGTCGCGCAGTTCGCGCTGGTCGGCCTTGTCCTCAATGTCGGTGCGCGCCCTGAATGAAACCGGATATCAGGTCACTAACTAGCGTGCAACTCGGCGCGCTTTGTCAGGAGCTGAGCTGGCAGCGCTACCGCCATCGTCAGCTCTACTCGTGGCTATGGCAACGCCGGGTAACGAGCTTCGACGACATGACGAACATCGGGAAGTCAGAACGAAGTGGACTGGGCGAACGCTTCCGCATCTTCGTTCCGGAGACTCTGGGTCGTGCCGAAGCTGCGGACGGCACGACCCGGCATACCTTCCGGCTCTGCGATGGCGCCGTAGTCGAATCAGTCTACATTCCGGACCGCGGCCGACGGACCGTCTGCGTCTCGACCCAGGTCGGCTGCGGACTCGGCTGCCGGTTCTGCAACACGGCCCGGCTCGGCCTGACCCGAAGCCTGGCCTGGCACGAAATCGCCGGTCAGGCCCTCGAAGTCGCCCGAAGCGTGCCTGAACGGCTGACCAACGTGGTGTTCATGGGCATGGGTGAACCCATGGCGAATCTCCAGGAGGTGATGACCGCGGTCGCCGAGTTGAACTCGGTCCAGGGAATGAATATCGGGGCCCGCCGGATTACCGTCTCGACCGCCGGTCTGCCTGACGGGATCCGGCAATACGCGCAGTCCACGCTCCAGAGCCGCCTGGCGGTCTCGCTCAACGCCGCCGATGACGAAACCCGGAGTCGCCTGATGCCGGTCAATCGTCGTCACCCACTGGCTGAGTTGATGTCGGCGCTGCGGGAGTATGTCGGGTTACAGCGCAAGCGAATCACTTTCGAGTATGTCCTGTTGAGGGGAGAGAACGACAAACCCGGGGATGCCCGCAGTCTGGCCAGGCTGCTTAAGGGAATCCCGTGCAAGGTGAACCTGATACCATTCAACCCGTACCCGGACTGTGAGTTCGTTCCGCCTCGACCGGCAGAGGTTGAGCGATTCGCAGAGCTCCTCTACCCGTTGCTTCCCGCTGTCACCATCCGCCGCAGCCGGGGAGCGGCCGTCAACGCCGCCTGCGGCCAACTGGCCGCAAGCGCGAAACCCGACTAGCTTTCCTTCTCGACGCAGGCGATACCGAACCGTGCCAGCTCGCCGAGCAACGGCTGGTAGATGTCGGGGCTGACAGGTATCTGGACGCCAGTGAAGTGCAGGCGGCCGTCGAGTATCAGCCGGGCCGCGATGGCGGCCGGCAGGCCGACCGTTCGGGCCATTGCGCTCTCGCCGCCCGGCTTGCCGAAAGCCACGAGCGTCGAGGTAATCAAACCGGCAGACCGGGCCGGGTGATCAACAGCGAACTCGTGGTGCAGCACGACCATGTCGCGCTCGCCCGGTCGGTACGCCATCCGGTCCAGCATGAGCTTCGTCAGTATATCGAGACTCGAACCGCACGCGATACCCACCGGCTCTTCATCAAAGAGGCCCAGCCATTCCAGTCGGGCAATCACCGGCGCGTCCGGGGAGAGACCCAGCCATTCCGCAACGGCAGTACGCAGGTCACCAGTCCCCCGTATGCGCCCTCGGACCCAGTCCGCATAAGTGAATTCACCCAGGTCTTCCCGCTCCTCGTCGTCGAGCAAACCGAGGTCGGCAATGGCTTTGAGCGTCTCACACCAGCCCGGGCAGCGCAGAGTGCCTCTCAGCATCGTCCTGACTCCGGCGAGGCCGTAGCGCTCAATGTACGGGAGAGAATCGCGGTTCGGATAGGCCTCGAAGCTCCCCTGACCGGGAACGTCCAACTGCCAGCGTTGGCCGAAGAGCTCCCTGCCGGGCACGAATACCTCCTTGCCGTCTTTCAGGTAGCGGGCGTCGTTGCGGCTGGCCAACACGACTCCCTTCGGGCTCCAGGAGAACTTGTAGCCGAGCGGGTTGTCATTGGCCTCGGGCGCGGGCAGACCTCCGCAATACGAGTGAAAGCCCGTCACGCGACCGCCGGCAGCCTGCACCCGGTGAATCAGCGCCATTGCCGACATGTGGTCGATGCCCGGGTCCAGCCCGACTTCGTTCAGCAGGACTATGCCAGCCTCGCGGGCCGCCCCATCAAGCGCACGCATCGCGTCACTGACGTATGAGGTTGTCACCAGCGACCGGCGATGCTGAAGGCAGTGGCCGGCCACCCGGACGTGAAGCGTATAGGGCAGTAGGCTGACGACGAGGTCATGTCCGGCCACCGCTCGTCCCAGTCGGTCGTCGTCCTCGGCGCTCAGCTGAAGGAAGGCTCCGTTCGGGTGTCCATCGACAAGCTTCCCGGCCCTCTCCGGGGAAAGGTCAGCCACCGTCACCCGACAGTCCGCATTGCCGAGCAGGTAGCGCACCAGAGGCCCGGAAACCAGCCCGGCCCCGAGCACAAGTACGTTCCGCAACCTCAGCGCCCCCTCAAACGGTCGTCGGCGACCCGGAATCCGCGGTCCCGGCTTGCTCCAGGTGGCGGCTGAGATAGCGGTACTCACTGGTCAGTTCGCCGCGACGGAGTATCAACGCACGGGCAAGCGGCCCCGGCAGAGATTCGGCCTCGGTGCCCTCGTCAAGGCAGGCGGCCAACCCGGGAATGAACGGACCAAGCGCTCGTCCGAACTCCTCGCTCGCGTCCACCGGCAGCTCACAGGGCAGGTTCTCGACGGCCATGATCACCACACCGCGTCCTTTCGTGCCTTCGACCGCACAGTCGGCTTCTGGGTCGTAGACGTAGGTGGGGTTACCAGGGTCGGTAACCCGGACGGTGGCCTCAACCGCTCCGCGCACGTCACAAGAGATGTCGCCGATGACCTTTAGCCGGGGGCCATCCGGTTTGGCGAATTCGCCGCGCAGCCAGTCTCGGGTGACCAGCCGCGGGTATCGTTCGGTCCAGAAGACGCAGTTTATGAGAGCGTCGAGATACGGCAGACGTTCCTCGAACGCCGGCCGAAAGCGCTCCGGGTACCGGTAGTACTCCTCAAGGTGGAACACCCGGTCGCGCTCGATGGGCTCAGCCATGTGTTCCTCGCGGAACACAACTCGATAGAATTCCGCTTGCCCCGAGAGAGAGAACAGCGCCGGCAACTCCTCGGGAGCGACATCAACCACGCCCAGCGCATCCAAGACCTCGATCACGCCCCGACCGACATGGCCGTAGCCGGCAATCCCGATGACCAGCGGTGCATGTGACTCGAGAAGATGCTCACGCCGAATCCGGTGGCGGAGAGCTGAAACATCCTTCAGCAGCACGTTCGTGTCCGGGTACTCGTGCGGCGGCCTGAGCCCTTCGAAGGGATTGCCCGCGCCCCGGGCCGCGAGTCGGCGACCCAGCGCCAGCAGCGTCTCAACCGCCCCGGCGATACCTGCGAAGCGCCCGAAGAATACCAGCCTCCTGCCCGTGTCGTCCACAATCCGCTCGTAGTCGAACAGGTCACAACCGCATTCGATCAACCGCTTGAGCATCGGCATGTTGTACGCCTGTCCCTTGATGACGTGCGCGAAGAATGCATAGCGCCCGCCCGGCCTGAAGTAGCCCGTGGGCATTTCCTTGATCCCGATGACGGCCCGGCAGGCTTCGAGGTTGTCGGTGACCGCGGCGCCAGCCGTGCGATAGGCTTCGTCAGCAAAAGCCCGGTTTGCATCAGACTGGACCGCGAACCGCAGCCCTCTCTCTCCGATCAACCTGCGCACCTGGTCGGGCGTCAGCGGAGCTCGCCGCTCCCAGCTGTTCTTGGTCTCACGGCATATGCCGACATCGTAGCTCATCGAGGTTCTCAAGGACGCCAATCATAGCCACGGGCACCGACCAGTCAAACAGCGCTCCACGGTGCGTTTGTGAACCGACCGCATCATGGTCGCCCACAGAACGAAACGACCACACAGACTGTTCTCTCCGGCGTTCGAGGTCACGTTGATGTCACGCCAAGCCCCCCCGGTTCTCAACAGAGCTGACCGAAATGCTGCCGCTTATCCCCTCCCGGGATTCCCACTTCCCGACCTCGGGGTTGCTCCCGGCGAGATCCCGGGGACCGTCCGGCCAGCCACTCCGGGGACTACCCCGGGAGCGGCACGGAGGGCCGCCCGGGCGGCGGTTCCGGTGAGGTGGTCGAGGGGTAGATATAAAACCAACCGCCACCGGGCCGCGCTGCTCCTGGTGTGCCATTCTTGCGCTGGCCTGAAAGCGATGACGGCCCGGCAGTTCAGCGCGCGTTGCTTCATGCCTGTTGCTCGTCACGGCCTGCTCGGCTTGTGCGGCTTGACTGTCTGGCCGCGACCGATAAGATTCAGTCCCATGGTGAAGAGAACCCCGTTCTACAATCGACATGTCGCCGCTGGCGGCAGAATGGTCGATTTCGCCGGCCACGAGCTGCCGGTCCAGTTCCACGGCATTATCCCCGAACACCATCGGGTACGCACGACCGTTGGCGTGTTTGACGTTAGTCATATGGGCCGGATAGAAGTGTCCGGCGCCGAGGCCGAGCCCTGGTTGAACCATCTGACCACCAATGACGTGACAGCACTGGTTACGAACCAGGCGCAGTACTCGGTTCTCTGCTACCCCGACGGCGGCATCATTGATGACCTCGTTGTCTACCGGCTTGCCGATCGGTTCTTGCTGGTCGTCAATGGCGCCAACAACACAAAGGATACTGCCTGGCTCCGCCAGCATGTTGGTCCCGGCGTGGTGCTGAACAGCATCACCGACGAAACCGCACAACTCGCGATACAGGGACCCAAAGCAGAGGCAGTAATGACTCGGTTGTGCTCGACTGACCTCTCTGGGCTCGGCTTCTACTGGTCGGTTGAGGATACCATCGCGGGTGTGCCGGCGCTGCTCTCCCGCACAGGCTACACCGGCGAAGACGGGTTTGAGCTCTACTTTGCTGCGGGCAACGCCGACGAAGTCTGGGGCGCGGTTTTCGAGGCCGGGCGGGAGTTTGACATCGAACCGATCGGACTTGGCGCGCGCGATACGTTACGCATGGAGATGAAGTACGCCCTCTATGGTAACGACATCGACCAGTCAACGAATCCACTTGAGGCCGGTCTGAGTTTTGTCGTCAAGCTCGACAAGCCCGATGGCTTTGTGGGCGATACTGCCCTTCGCCGGGTATCCGAGGAACGGCCTCACCGCCGACTCGTCTGCCTGCAGATGACCGGCGAGGGCATCCCCCGGCCTGGTTACAGAATCCTTGCGGGCCAGGAGGAAATCGGAGTCGTGACCAGCGGGACACGTTCGCCCTCCCTCGAGTTGGGTATCGCCATCGGATACGTAGCCCGCCGGTACGCCAAGGCCGGCACAGAACTGGCGGTTGACATACGCGGACGTGCACTGCCCGCCGTCGTTGTCAA
The DNA here is from genome assembly GCA_046484845.1 of bacterium. Taxonomy (GTDB): domain Bacteria; phylum Hydrothermota; class Tepidihabitantia; order Tepidihabitantales; family Tepidihabitantaceae; genus DSBX01. Next base: position 2,849 of record JAWOIB010000010.1, on the reverse strand, counting down.
ACCCCCGTTCTACCAGCGTGGATCGCGGAAGTAAATGTGAAGATTAAGGAGGACAGCAGATGGCCGACACTCCGGCAGAACTGAAGTACACCAAGACCCACGAATGGGTCCGTGCAGAAGGAGACGTCGTCACGATAGGGGTAACGGACTTCGCCCAGCAGGAACTCTCGGACATCGTCTACGTCGAGGTGAACGCAGTGGGCGGTCCGGTCAAGCGCGCGGACCCAATCGGCACCATCGAAGCAGTTAAGGCCGTGACTGACCTATATGCCCCAGTGTCGGGTCAGGTGATTGAGTCGAATGAGTCTCTCAGAACCGAAGCGCAGAAGTGCAACCAAGACCCGTACGGCAAGGGCTGGATAGTGAAGATCCAGCTGTCGGACCCGGCTGAGCTCAACGACCTGCTCGACGCTGCGGCCTACACCGACTTGGTCGCGAAGTCCGAACACCACTAGTGGGCTTCACTCCGCACACCGCTGAGGACCGGGCACGAATGCTCGAGCGCATCGGGGTCGAGAGCCCCGAGAAGCTTTTTGAGAGCATTCCGGAGGCCATTCGACTCAACCGCCCGCTCGACCTGCCCGAGCCGCTGTCCGAGTTCGAGTTGCTCGACAAGCTTAAGGAGTTCGCATCCCGTAACGCCGGCAGCGAGCGTCTGATTTGCTTCGCTGGCGCCGGCACCTACGACCACGTGAGCCCGGCTATCGTTGATACGGTCATTTCGCGCCCGGAATTCTACACTGCCTACACACCCTACCAAGCCGAAGTCTCACAGGGTACCCTCCAGAGCATCTACGAGTTCCAGAGCTTGGTCTGTCGACTCCTCGGGATGGAAGTCACCAACGCCTCGATGTATGACCTCGGCTCGGCGCTGGCGGAATCCGCCCACATGGCACGAAACATCACCCGTCGCAGGCGCGTTCTGGTTTCAGCCTCGGTTCACCCGGTGCACATTGAGGTCCTGCGCACCTACGCCCACGGCCTCAACATCCCGGTTGAAACCATTGGTCTCCGCGACGGCGTCACCGACCCGGAACTGCTTCGGGCCGCGCTCGACGACACCATCGCCGCGGTGACGGTCCAGCATCCCAACTTCTTCGGGAGCATCGAGCCGATGCCTGAGCTGGCCGGCATCGCCCGCGCCGCGGGCGCGATGTTCGTCGCCGCGGTCGACCCGGTCTCGCTCGGCGCGCTCGCCCCGCCCGGCCAGTACGGCGCCGACATCGCCGTGGCCGAAGGCCAGGCTCTGGGACTGCCGCTCAACTTCGGCGGGCCGTATCTCGGCCTGCTGGCCGCGAGGAAGGAACATGTTCGGCACCTGCCCGGACGGATCGTCGGCCGCACGACCGACGCCGAGGATCGCACCGGGTACGTCCTCGCGCTCCAGACCCGGGAACAGCACATCCGACGCGAGCGCGCATCTTCGAACATCTGTACCAACCAGGCGCTGATGGCACTGGCCGCCGCGGTCTGGCTCAGCTGGTTCGGCCGCGAGGGCATCCGGGAGGTTGCCCGGCAGTGCCTCTCGCGGGCGCGCTACCTGGCCGACTGCATCGCCGACATCCCGGGGTTCGCCATCGCCAACGCCCGACCCTTCTTCAAGGAGTTTGCGGTCGTCACGCCGGTTCCCGCCGCCGACATTGTCAGGCAGGGGCTGGACCACGGCCTGCTCGCCGGCGTTGACCTCGGCCGCTTCAACCCCAAATGGCGGCACCTCTTGCTCGTCGCGGTCACCGAGAACCGCAGCCGCGACCAGCTCGACCGCTACGCCGAGTTCCTGCGCCGCGAGTATGCAGGAGCACAGCCTGCGCCTTCTGGAGGCAGTTGATGGAATGCAACAAGTCGAAGAACGAGAACCAGTGCACCTGCAGCTACGCGGGTTGCAGCCGCAAGGGCCTCTGCTGTGAATGCATCGCCTACCACCGGCGAAAAGGCGAGGTCCCGGGCTGTCTCTTCCCGCCCGAGGTGGAGAAGACTTACGACCGCTCGGCCGCCCGCTTCGCGGCCTGTTCCAAGAGATGAAGAGCCTCTTCGAACGCTCCCGCGCCGGACGCCGGGCCTGGTCCCTGCCCGGGCTGGACGTGCCGGCGGTCGAGCCGGCCGAAGCCTTCGGTGACCAGGTGCGCGCCGACAACGACCTGCCCGAGCTGAGCGAAATCGACATCGCCCGCCACTACGTCGGCCTGTCCACGCTCAACCACCACGTTGACCGCGGCTTCTACCCGCTCGGCTCCTGCACGATGAAGTACAACCCGAAGGTCAACGAACGGGCCGCCCGGCTGCCCGGGCTGGCCGACCTTCACCCGCACGCGCCCGAAGAGGCCTGCCAGGGCGCACTGCAGTTGATGTACGAGCTGGGCGAGTACCTGAAGGAAATCAGCGGCATGGACGCGGTCACGCTCCAGCCCGCGGCCGGCGCCCACGGCGAGCTCTGCGGGATGATGATGGTCCGCCGCCACTTCGAAGAACGGGGTGAGCAGCACCGGGTCGAGGTACTGGTCCCGGACTCGGCCCACGGCACCAACCCGGCCTCGGTCACGCTGGCCGGCTTCAAGTCGGTGCAGGTCAAGTCCAACGCCCGCGGCGAGGTGGACCCGGCCGAACTCGACCGGCAGTGCACCGACTGTGTCGCCTGCCTGATGGAACCATCTCGGGAACTCGGCCGGGGCGTCCGCGACCTTGCGGGCGTCGCTCCCGTCGGGCCGAGCCACGTACACGTCGCCGAGCTCGAACCCTCCATCGCCGTTCATAGCCTCGGAGTAGGCGATGGCATCTCCGGTGGGAGAGACGTCGGCTCCGAACGCGTTCCGGTGGATCAGGGTCGGTTCGCCACCGGACGCCGGGACCGA
>JAWOIB010000087.1:0-3451 GCA_046484845.1 bacterium | reverse complement strand
GGTTGGCCGATGAGCCCCTGCTCGATGCCGGACCGGAGCCGCCGGCAGCCGGGATGGTAGAGCGTGGTCTGGCCGACCGCTACCACCCGGCCCAGGGCGCGGCCGAGGGTCCCGAGCGCCTCGGCTTCCGTGGCCGACAGCGCCATCGGCTTCTCGACCAGCACATCGCAGCCGGCCTCGAGACAGTCGCGGGCAAGCGGGTAATGGGCCGGGTCCGGGGCGGCAATCACCACCGCTTCCGGTCCGGCGCGGTCCAGCAGTTCTTCGAGGCCAGGGAACGCGGGGACGGCCAGGCCCGGGACGGGCGACGGGTCGGCCACGCCGACCAGCCGACACCCGGGCAGCGTGGCAAGCGTGTGGAGGTAGTTGCGCCCCCAGCGGCCGGCCCCGACCAGCCCGACGCGCAGCGGGGAAGCCCCGGGCATCAGGCCTGGCCGGCCTTCGCCCGGCGCCCTGCGCGGTGCCGCGCGCTGAACCAGGCGATGGTCTCCTGCAGGCCGTCCTCGAGCCGGACGCGCGGCTCCCAGCCGAGCAGTTTCCGGGCGCGGGTGATGTCCGGCCGCCGGCGTTTCGGGTCGTCTTCGGGCAGGGGCTGGAACTCGAGCCGGCTGTCCGCGCCGGTGTGTTCGAGCACCAGCCGGGCGAAGCGCAGGATGGTGAATTCGCGCGGGTTGCCCAGGTTGACCGGGTCCGGCGAGCTGCAGCCGGCGAGCCGGAACAGGCCGTCAACCAGGTCGGTGACGTAGCAGAAGCTCCGGGTCTGCCGGCCGTTGCCGTAGATGGTCAGCGGCTTTCGGTCCAGCGCCTGGGAGATGAGGTTGGGCACCACCCGGCCGTCGTCGAGCTTCATCCGGGGACCGTAGGTGTTGAATATCCGGGCGATGCGCGTCGGGAGGCCGAAGCGGCGGCGGTAGCCCATCACCAGCGCCTCGGAGAAGCGCTTGGCCTCGTCGTAAACCGAGCGGATGCCGACCGGGTTGACGTTGCCCCAGTATTCCTCGCGTTGGGGATGGACCGCCGGGTCGCCGTAGACTTCCGAGGTCGAGGCCTGGACGAATACCGAGCGGCCCCGGCGGGCGCGTTCGAGCAGGTGCCAGGTCCCGGCCGAGCCGACCCGGAGCGTTTCGAGCGGCAGGCCGAGGTAGTCGCGCGGCGAGGCGGGCGAGGCGAGGTTGAAGATGACGTCGAACCCGCCCGCGGCCGGCAGCCCCTGCGAGATGTCCGCCCGAATGAACCGGAACCTGCGGTCGGGGAGCAGGTGGCTGATGTTCCGGCGCCGGCCGGTGAGCAGGTTGTCCACGCAGGCCACGCCGAAGCCTTCCCGGAGCAGACGCTCGCAGAGGTGCGAGCCGATGAACCCCGCGCCGCCGGCGACCAGCGCTCTCACCGGCCGACCCCGATGTAGGTGAAGCCGAGCTTCTCGACCTCGGCGCGCTCGAAGATGTTGCGGCCGTCGCAGATGATCGGCACCCGCATCCGTTCCTTCAGCCGGGCGAGGTCCAGCTCGCGGAACTCGGACCATTCGGTGAGCACCGCCAGCAGGTCGGCTTCCTCGGCGACGTCCTCGGCCCGGGCGCAGAATTCGATGCCCGGGATGAGCTGGCGGGCGCGGTCCGTCGCCTGCGGATCGTAGGCCCGGACCCGGGCGCCGCGCCGGACCAGCTCGCCGATAATGTCGATGGACGGGGCGAAGCGCATGTCGTCGGTGTCGGGCTTGAACGCGAGGCCGAGCACCCCGATGCGCTTGTCGCGCAGGTTCCAGAGCACGCCCCGGATCTTCGCGATGAAGCGCTGCTTGATGTCGGCGTTGACGTTCTCTACCTCGCGCAGGAGCCGGAAGTCGTAGCCGAGCTCCTCGGCGATGCGGATGAACGCCCGCAGGTCCTTGGGGAAGCAGAAGCCGCCGTAGCCGATGCCGGCGTTGAGGAAGTCCGGCCCGATGCGCTTGTCCATGCCCATGCCCTCGGTGACCCGCCGGACGTCCGCGCCGGAAGCCTCGCAGACGACCGAGAGCGCGTTGGCGAAGGATATCTTCATCGCCAGGAAGGCGTTCGAGGCGTGTTTGATGAGTTCGGCGCTGGCGATGTCGGTCACGACCAGCCGGGCGTTGAACGGCCGGTAGACCTCCTCAAGCAGCTTGCGGGCGCGCTCGGACTCGACCCCGACGACAATCCGGTCCGGCTCGAGAAAGTCCTTGACCGCGGAGCCCTCGCGCAGGAATTCCGGGTTGGAAGCGACGTCGAACGGGGTGTTGTTGCGGTTGTAGCGCTCGATGGTCGTGCGCACCCAGCGGTGGGTCTGGACCGGGACGGTGGATTTCTCGACCACCAGTTGGTAGTCGTTCATGCTTGTGGCGATTTCGCGGGCGACGTCCTCGACGTAGGTGAGGTCGGGCTCGCCCGTTTCGCGGGTCGGGGTGCCGACCGCGATGAACGCGACCGGGGAGTTGCTGACCGCGCTGCCGATGTCGGTGGTGAAGCGGAGCCGGCCGGCCTTGACCGTCTCACGGACGATTTCGAGCAGGCCCGGCTCGTAAATCGGCATGCCGCCCTGCTCGAGGGTCTCGATCTTGGCGGCGTCGTTGTCGACGCAGGTCACTTCGTGGCCGAGCTTGGCGAAACAGGCGCCGGTGGTCAGGCCGACGTACCCGGTTCCAATCATCGTAATCTTCATGGGGTGAATATATTGCCCGCGCCGGGCGAGTCAAGGAGGGCGGGCGGTCGGACCATTCCCGGCTTGACATCACGCCCGGTCGCGTAGAATCTCGAATAGCATGCTCCGCTACTACCTGCAGGTCTACGGCTGCCAGATGAACCAGAACGAGGCCGGGCTGGTCCGGGCGCTGATGGACGGCGCGGGCCATGTCGAGACCGCGGACGAGGCGGCGGCGGATGCCTGGCTGATGCTGACCTGCACGGTGCGCAGTCATGCCGAGGCCCGGGCGCTCGGGCGGCTGGGCAGTTTCCGCGCCCGGCGGGGACGCGGCCAGGGCCGGGTGGTCGCGGTTCTCGGGTGTATGGCCGAAGTCGCTGGCCGGGCGCTGGCGGATGAGCACGGGGCGGATATCGTGCTCGGGCCGGACCGCTACCGGCTGCTGCCCGGAGCGATCGAGGAGACGCTGGCGACCGGCCGGCCGGTTGTGGCCGCCGGGGCGGCGGGCGAGTGTTACGAGGGCATCCTGCCCCGCACCGCGCCCGGCGCCTCCCCGGTGCGCGGCAGCGTCACGGTGATGCGCGGCTGCGATAACTGGTGCAGTTACTGCGTGGTGCCGATTGCCCGGGGCCGGGAGCGTTCCCGGCCGCTGGTCCAGGTGCTCGAGGAAGCCCGGGCGCTGGCCGGGGAGGGGGTGCGGGACCTGACCCTGCTGGGCCAGAACGTCCTTGCCTGGCGCGAGGGCGACCGGGATTTCGTCGGCCTGCTGGAGGCGGTCGCGAAACTGCCCGGCCTGCTC
>JAWOIB010000072.1:0-9691 GCA_046484845.1 bacterium | reverse complement strand
GAAGCTCGGCGACGAGATGTGGATGTGGCTCCGGGATGTGAGCAAGAGCACCAGGCTTGCCGGCCACATGCTCCGGCAGTCGTTCGCCGGCTCGGATTTCTCCTACTCGGACGCGGCCCGGAATACGAAGCTGCTCGACGACTACGAGGTCGAAGCGGCCGGGACCGACAGCCTCGACGGCCGGGAGATGCTCGTCATCGAGCTGGCCGCAAAGCGGCCGGACGTGGACTACGCCCGGCAGCGGCTATGGGTGGACACGACCGAGTTCATCGCCCGGCGCAGTGAACTCTACGCCGCGTCAGGCAGGCTGCTGCGGACGCTGGCGGTCGAGGAGGTCCGGCGGGTGGGCGGCCGCAACTACCCGGTCCGGGTGCGGATGGTCAACGAACTGCGCGCGAACACCTGGACCGAACTCGAGTTCACCGAGCTGAAGCTCGATGTCGCAATTCCCCGGGATGTCTTCACCCGGGGCTGGCTGGAACGGTAGCGGCTAGAAGCAGCCGAGGTCCGAACCGTCGACGGCCGCCCCGAGGCAGGGCGAGTTCTTGCCCAGCCGATAATCTCCTTTGTCGTGGTTGGCGAAACGCGGGTCCCGTCGGATGTTGCCCCGGCCTTCGACCACCAGCCCGGCCGTGCCGTCCGGTTCGTACGCGCAGTTGAACTCGACCTTCATTCCCCTGCCGTCGCCGTCGGACACGATCGCCCGGTTGTTGAATGCCACGATGCAGTTCGTGATCCCGGTCTCCGGGTTGCCGGCGGGGACGTAGATGCCGGAGACTTCGTTGTCGGCGACGGTGCAGTGGTCAATGCGGGCGGATGGGTTGCCGCCGAAGCTCGAGAAGTAGATGCCCCGGTCACCGTTGCCGATGATAAGGCAGCGGCTGACGGTGTTGCCGGCACTCTTGACGTAGAGCCCGTGGGAACCGGCGTTCCGGAGCGCGAAGCCATCGACCAAGCAGCCGTCGGCGGTGAGGGTGAGCGCGGCATAGGCCTGCCCGGCGTCGATCACAACCTGGTCCGGCCCGGCGCCGACCAGCCGGATGCCGGGTCTGTCGATAGTGACATCCTCGCGGTAGACCCCGGGCTTGACATAGACAACGTCGCCGTCGCCCGCGGCGCGGACCGCCTGCTGAATCGAGGAGTAGTCGCCCGAGCGGTCAGGGGCAACCAGCAGGTCATAATGCGACACGGTGATGGTCGCGGTTTTCGGGCAGCCGGCCATCAACAGGGCCAGCAGTGCCAGCAACAGGGAACGAGACTTCATTTGGCCTCCTTTGATAAGCCCCGCAATTATCCGTCTTCCCGTCCGGGTGTCAACCCGCCGGGGCCGGGCAGGGGGTTGTCAACCCCCTGATTTCCTGATAGAATACCCCGATGAGACTGCTGGAGTACTGCGTCGTGGTCCTGCCGAAGCTGGACAACCAGGAAGAAATCCAGCTCCTGCGGGAGAAGTATGATCCCTGGTTCTACCAGGTCCAGCCGTATATCACCATCGTCCCGTCCTTCGCACCGGCGACGCTGGACCAGTTCGAATCGGTCACCGGCTACCTGAGTCAGACACGCAAGCGGCTGGAACCGGTGGTCGTCCACTGCTACCGCTGCGTCGAGCGCGGGGATCGGCTGGTCTGTCCGGTCGAGTCGGGCCGGGAGGAGTTGCTCACCCTGCACGACAGCCTGCTTGGTTGCGCGCCGGCCGGCCTGACGGCGGTCGGCGGGGAGTTCGAGCCGGGCCTGGTCGTCGGCCGGGTGCCAGACCCGGACCGGCGCATCGAGGCGCTCCAGGAGGCGAACCGGCTCCGCCGGACCATCGGGCTGATTGACGCGGTTTCGCTCATCGGCATCGAGCCGTCGGGTCAACTCCGGCTGGTCGCCGGGTACCCGTTCGGCATCGGCCGCGTCGATTACTTCGACCTCAGCCCGGACGAAGCCTGAGCCTGGCTAGCGCGCGAAGCGTTCCATCAGCCAGTCGCCGATGGCGTCCAGCGCGACCGGGGCGAAGGTCTCCTCGATCTGCCCGTACTCCAGGACCGAGCCGGTTTCGGCGGTCTGGAACAGGTGGTTGAGCCCGGGCAGTTCCAGCACCAGGCAGTCCGGGTTGGCGTCGGCTTCTAGCGCGGCTTGGATGGCGGGCAGGTTCCGGCCCGGCGGAACCTGCAGGTCCTTCTCGCCGCAGAGCGCCAGCACCGGGACCTTTGCCCGGCGCAGGTCCGCGGCCGGGTCGTAGTCGAGGAAGAACCGGAACCAGGGTGAGGCCAGCGCCCGGACCTGGGCTCCGATGGCTTCTTCCGACAGCTCAGAGGTCAGCTCGGCGCGCACCGCTGGCTCCATCGCGGCCAGTTCCGCCTCGAAAACGGCCCGCAGTTCTACCGACAGCGCGTCCGGCTCGACGGCCCGGCGCGCGGTGCGGAACAGCCGCTCCTGAAGTCGGAGGTTCGCGGCGATGGCGGCCTCGCTCGCGCCGCCGGCGCGCATTACCAGTTCGCCCTGGAGCGGTAGCAGTTCGCCGCCGGTGATGCCGGAGCCAGCCAGCAGCACGATGAAAGACGGGCCGTCGTCCCGGGCGCCGAGCATCCCGCCGATGAGTGCGCCCTCGCTGTGCCCGATGACCCCGGTCCGGTCCGGGTCGGTTTCCGGCCGGTCCCGCAGCCAGGCCAGCCCGGCCCGGGCGTCCTGCGCGAAGTCCTCACTGGTGGCGAGGGCCGGGTCGCCGGTCGAGCCGCCCACCCCGCGGTCGTCGTAGCGCAGCACCGCGAAACCGCGTCGGGTCAGGTAGTCGGCCAGCACCAGGAAAGGTCGGTGGCCGAAGATTTCCTCGTCCCGGTTCTGCTGGCCGGAGCCGGATATCAACAGTGCGGCCGGGAACGGCCCGTCGCCTTCCGGTAAGGTCAGCGTGCCGGCGATGGTGCCGGCCGGGCCGGCGAAGGTGACGTCCTCACTGCGATAAGGGAAGGGCGGAACCGGGTCCTGGGGCCGGCGGGCGGCGGCCGCGTCCGCACCGCGCACCAGCTCGAGCGGGAACGACCGACCGGCCTGGCGCCATTCGCCGGTCAGCCGGTCGCCCTCAAGGCGACCCTCGAAGCTCGCGGCAATCGCCTTCAGTTCGAGCCGCAGCCGGCCGCCGGTGAACTCCGTCTCGGTCACCGGGATGCCGGTTGCGCCCTGGTCCGGGCTGTCGAGCGTCGCGGTCAGCTTGCCGTTCTCGCGGGTGATGTTGAACACCACCCGGGCCCGGACCGGCCCGGCATCAAGCATACCCTGCCAGGTCCCGGCAATATCGTCCGGTGAGCAGCCGGCAGCGAGCAGCAGCGCCGCCGCGAGCAGCAGTAATCGTTTCATCTTCGGCTCCTTTCCATCGCCGGTGCACGACCGTCCCGGACCGGGCAGCGAAGCGGACCGCTTCGCTCAGGCCGGTCAGCCGCAGGCCAGCAGGGTCACGAGCAGGGCCGCGGCCAGCAACAGGACTCTCTTCATCACCGGCTCCCTTCGGTTGCGGAACAACTCCGGCATCAGGATACTCCGCCCGCCGACGGAGGCAAGTGCGGGGTGATGTCGGATGGTGAGCGCGAACCAGTGGAGATCAGTGCGGGCAGAGAACTGAGCGGCGGCGCGAGGCGCCGCCGCTCAATCCTTCGGACCGGTCCGCGGGCTACCGGCCGGTCAGTACCATCTTTTCGAGCGCCTGCAGGTCCGGCGCGTCGAGCCGGCAGAAGTAGACACCGCCGGCCAGGCGCCGGCCCTCAGCATCGGTGCCGTGCCAAGTCGCTTCGTGGCGGCCGGCCGGGAGGTTGCCGTCCTGCAGGGTCGCGACCGCGCGGCCGGCAAGGTCGGTAACCGTCAGCCGGACGCGGCCGGCAACCGGGATGCTGTAACGGATGGTCGAACTCCGGCTGAACAGGCTGGGCAGGACCTCGAGCCGCCGGGCCGCCCGCGGGGCGGGCGCTTCCGCAACGCCGGTGAACGGGTAGAGCGCCGGGGTCGAGTAGCCTTCGGCCTGGTCCGGTTCCAGGGTGACGAGCCGGCGGTAGAACGTCGGCTCGTAGCCGGAGCGGGTGACGGTGATGCGGTAGTCGCCCGGCTCGACGTCGTGGAAGAGATACTCGCCCCACGCGTCGGAGGTGGTCTCGTAGCTGCGGTCCGGGCCGACCGCGGTGACCCGGGCTCCGGCCAGTTCCGACTGGTCGTAGGCGTCGAACACCCAGCCGCCGATGGCGGCGCGCATCTGCGGGACCGGTTCGAGCTCGAAGTCAATGCCGGTGAGGGTTTCGCCGGCCACGACCCGGAGCGTTTCCGGGTACGCCGCAGGCAGGTACTCGCGGGCGGTGGCGCGGAGGAGATACGCTCCCGGACGCACCGCCAGCAGGTACTCGCCCGCCTCGTTGGTGCGGGCGCCGCCCTGGCCGCAGCTGCCTCGGGCCATTACCCGGGCGGGGAAGACCGGTTCGCCGGTCTCGGCGCTGGTCACGGTTCCGGCGACGAACCCGCGCTCGCGCGGTTCGCCGGAGCAGGGCACAAGCGCGAAGTTAACGTCTTCGACGACCTGGTTGGCGACGACCTCGACCGTCTCGGGGGTGGCTGGAACGTAGCCGCGCATCGTCGCGGACACGACATACCGGCCGGGCAGGAGCCGCTCGATGAGGTAAGCGCCGCTCTCGTCGGAGTTGTCACAGCCGCGTCCCGGCCCGAGCGCCTTGATACTCGCGCCGAGCAGGGGCTCGCCGGTCTCATCATCCGTGACCGTGCCGGCGATGCCGCCGTATTCCTGCGGCGAGCCGCCGCCGAGCGTGAAGTCGATGTCCGAGGTAACCTGGCCCGCGACGACCTCGACGCTGTCGCCGTAGGCTCCGGGCTCGTAGCCGGGAGCGGTGGCCGAAACCCAGTAGCGGCCGTCGGGCAGCGCAACGCGGTAGCCGCAGCAGCCCTGCGTGACTTCCCGGGAGTACCCGTCGTTCTCGGCCTTTACCAGGGCGCCGCGGATGAGCGCGCCGGTGGTTTCGTCGGTGACCCTGCCGGTGATGCAACCCAGCTCGCCACCGCTCGCCGGCCGGAGCGCGAAATCAATGTCCTCGACGACCTGGCCCGGCGCGACGTGGACCGTCTCGGGGTAATATGCGGTCTCGTACCCGGAAGCGGCCGCGGCGACGATGTATGCGCCGCCCTGGCGCAGGCTGACCAGGTACTCGCCGGCCTCATTGGTGTAGGCCTTGCCGCAGTGCATCACCTTGACCAGCGCCCGGGAGATGGGCGCGCCGGTCTCAGCGTCGGTGACGGTGCCGGCAATGCCGGTGGTGCCCTGGGCCATCACCGCGGTCGCGGCGACAGCCAAGACAAGTATTAGAAGCAGTCTCTTCACCTGACCTCCTTATGGTCGAGGCAATCAGACATTTTCAGAGCGCCCGGAACATTGTACGGCGGGCCGGGTTGGGTTGTCAAGCCAACGGTTTGACCCAGGCCCGCGTCCGGGGTATCCTGCACCGTGGTCCCGACCCGGGTTGCCGTCGCTACTTCATCGACCCTGCGCGCGCAGGCCGGGCGTTACGCGCAAATGGCGCTTGCGGCCGGGGCGGCGGTGGCGGAAGTCATCCCGGCCCACCGGGTAGTGACCGGGGACTGGGTCCGGTTGAAATGCCAGTTCGGCTGTTCCGGCTACAACCGGCGGCTGTGCTGTCCGCCCCGGACCCCGACCCCGGAGCAGACCCGCCGGGTCATCGCCGAGTACCGGCTCGCGGTCATCTGGGCCTTCGATGCACCCGGTAGCGGCCGCCCGTCCACCCGGTGGCTGAAGCTGCCGGCGCACATCGAGCGGGCCGCGTTCCTCGAAGGCCGGCACAAGGCGCTCGGGTTCGGGGCCGGGCCCTGCCGGCTGTGCGCGGACTGCAACATCGCGGGTCGGTGCCGGCACCCCGAGGCCGCCCGGCCGGCGATGGAGGCCTGTGGCATCGACGTCTACGCGACCTGCCGCAACGCCGGCATTGAGCTTGAGGTCGTTGCTAATCGCCGGCAGGTACCGCGCTACGTCCAGCTGGTGCTGTTGGACTGACCGCGGACCGGCGGGCTGGTAATCCGGGCTTGATTTTTCCAGGCGTGGGCGCATAATTGCATCTGTAGCCCGTTACAGAGGAGAGATTGAAGAAGATGATCGAAGCTGAAACGCAGAGCAGGCCTCCAGTGCCAGACGGCGGCGAGACCGCCGCGCAGCAGGCGGCGCCGGAGGTGATTCCCGTGCACCAGGCGGCGTTCTTCACCGACTCGAACCGCCTGATGAAGGAAATCCAGAACCGGGACTGGACCGGGCTGACTTTCCTGTTGTTCGACGCCTGCCGCGAGCGCTACCTGGCCGCCTGCGCGCTCGTGGGCGTGGAGCCGGAGCTCGCCGAGCTGGTGCGCAACGTTAAGTCGTTCGAGGGGCCACGACTGGCGCGGACCTACCGCAAGATCGCCGCTTTCCATCGCTTCGCCTTCGTCGGCGAGCCGCAGGAGGAGTTATCATTCGACGACCGCGACCGGCTTGCCCGGTTGCAGGACGACTGGGTGAAGTTCTTCCGGCTCGAGACCGGGCGGCTCTCCCGGATCGACCACCTCGTGCGCTCGGTGCTGCGCGCGGTGGCGTTCGGGGCGTCGGCCGAGGGCAGGGCGGCCGAGGCGCACATCATCGACACGCTCGATGAGCGCTACGGTCGGTTCCACCTCGCTCGGCGGCTGGAGCTGTTGAAGCTCTCGATTCACCCCGAAGAACTGGAAAGCTGGCGATTTCTGGACGGGCCGGACCGGGACGAGTGCCCGCTCGACCCCCGGGTGCGGCCCGACCCGCCGGTCTGATTCCAGCCCGGCCCGATGAAGCAGGCTGACAGCAACGGGCTGACCGGCTACGGCGACTCGCCGAACTGGGAGCCGACCCCGCTCTGCCCGCGGCACGAATGGCTGGACTACCAACGGCTGAGGTTCGTGGCCGGCCGGCTGGCCGGCCGCGTGTTCGAGGTCGGCACCGAGCATTCTGAGCGGCGGGCGTCCATCTACCTGGCCGAGAACGGCGAGCGTATCGGGCAATGCCTGGTGGACCGGGACCCGCCGGGCGAGGGCGTGGTGCTCTGGGACATCGGGGTCCGGCCCCATCTCCGTCGGAGCGGGCTGTGCGCGACGATGGCCTGGCTGATCTTCCGGGAGCTGATCGAGGCGCAGGACAACGCCAGCTTCCGCATCCGGATGGTGACCTCGGTCCGGGCGGGCGAGCAGACCGGGCTCCAGAACGTCGGCATCTGCATCGTCGCCAACCGGCTCGGGATGACCACCGATTTCGACCTCGACCGCCTGCTGGCTCGGAAGAACGTCACCGGCATTGAGCTGTTTCCGGAGCAGGACGGTTCGCCGATGGGGCTGAAGGTGGCGGTCCGGGAGTACCCGCTGGTCGTCCTTGGGGTTGCGCTGGACCCGGACAGCCGCCGGCCGATGAAAGCCTTCCGGGTCTACCAGCAGCTTGAGCGCGACCCGGAACTGGTCCGGGACTGGGCCCGGCGGGGCATGCTCGTCGTCACCAACGGCGACTTCTCGCTGCGGGCCGGGGGCGTCAACCGGTTTGTCAACAGCCTGGCGACCGAGCCGGTCGAAGCGGCGAAGTACCGGGCCCGGATCCGGCCGCTGTCCTGACCGGCCGGCTCAGCGGGTGACCGTTCTGGGGCAGTCCGGGCTGTTGGTATAGCGCTGGTCGCGCTCGGCGTAGGTCGTAACCGCCCGCTTGGCGAACGTGTCCAGAAACGCCCGGTGACCCTTGGTCATTTCCTCGAAGTTGTGCGGCATGCGCAGTGGGTCATTCAGTCCGGCAATGCGCATCTCGAAGCCGCCGGGGTTGCGGGAGATGGCAATCTGGATGAGCAGGATCTCGGTCAGCGGGTTGTCGGCCGCGGCCCGGACCCTCAGCGCGAGCCCGTAATGAAACGCCCCGTCCGCGCCGTAGAGCAGCGCTTCCTCGACCGGGCAGACCTCGGACGGGTCGTAGTCGATGTTCGGGGGCAGAAAGAAGATCTCCTCGCGGGGCGCGCCGAAGTCGGCCGCCAGCTTGTCGGCCAGGTCGGTGACGAACGCGCGGCAGAACCCGCGGTGCTCCTCCCAGGCCTGGCGGGCGGTGGCGTAGGCGGCGCAAATCTCTTCATACTTGGTCATGCGGGCCTCCTGTCGGCGGGTGAGTGCTGATGGCTGAGCATAGCTGACCGCGCCGGGCTGTCAAGCCGGGACGGAGCCGGACACCGCGGGCGCGGCGAGGGAGTCTAACAAACGGATGAACAGGCAAATGGCGCCGGCCGTCTGGCTGTTGCTGGCCGCGGCCCTGTGCTGCGGCGGCGCCGGCTCGGCCGAACCGCGCGAGGAGAACACCATGGCACTGGAGCAAGCCACTTTTGCCGCCGGCTGTTTCTGGGGAGTGCAGGCCACGTTCGACCGGGTCGAGGGCGTGTCCCGGACCGTGGTCGGGTACACCGGCGGACAGGCCGAGAACCCGGATTACCGGCAGGTCTGCACCGGCACGACCGGGCATGCCGAGGCGGTGCTGGTCGAGTACGACCCGGCGGCGGTCAGCTACGACGCCCTGCTGGAACGGTTCTGGTCGATGCACGACCCAACCACCCGGGACAGGCAGGGCCCGGACATCGGCTCGCAGTACCGTTCCGTAGTCTTCTATCACACCGACGCCCAGCGGCAGGCGGCGCTCGAGTCCCGCCGACGGCTCGACGAGTCGGGAAGACTCGGGCGGGCGGTCGTGACCGAGGTCGTCCCGGCCGCCCGGTTCTGGCCGGCCGAGGAGTACCACCAGAAGTACTTCGAGAAGCGCGGCGGCGGGTCCTGCCCGATCCGCTGACCGCCCGGCCGCAGGAACCGCCCGGCCGGCCGGGTCCAGGGAGGCATGGGCCGGGACGCCCCGCACTGCTTCTAAAGGCCGGGTTTGCCAAGGAGTTTCAAGCCATTATCGGAGAACTGATTGATTAGAAGAATAGTAACATGTTTTCATGCAGCCATCATCTTGATAATCAGTCTGTCCATTACCGTCTTAGAACCGTTTTCTCCTGGATTCCCACTTCAATCGGCTGTTGTTTTCGGTTGTATTTATTTGATCGCTTTTGTGTTTGCGTTCATCGTATATAAAGTCAATATTCGTTCATTCGAATTGATGGATTACATTGATCTTCTAGTATTTTTATCGGTTTGGACGGGTCTGAACTTACTGAGTTTTAAAACATTTTTTCCCGGCGATTCCTTTAGAAATTACCCGGTTTTACCTGACTGGTTTCCCGTTTTTTTTGGAGTGGGTCTTTGCCTGATTTTCTTTATTTGGTTAAGAAAGAATCTGTCCATCTCTGTCAAAGGTTTCTTTGTTCTGTGCATGATAACATCCTTTCCATACACTCGGCCCCTGGATCATTACACGCTGGCATTCAGCTTTCCACTCATGGCACTTGCGTATGTAGTGCATCGTGATTCTCATCGAATCATTCGTCTGTTTGAAAACCGAATTATGCGCTGGATGACCGTCTTTTTATTTGCGATTTTATTCAGAAGTGTTTTTACGGGTCTGAATCGTGATTTTGAAACGATTGTTCCCGAGATATTCTTCATGTTTCTGGCTGTTCATGTTTTTTATCTGTCATCTTCCATTGCCCTGACATCAGCAAAATCAGCCGCCTCGATTCTGAAAAAGTGCACTGCC
>JAWOIB010000032.1:0-6883 GCA_046484845.1 bacterium | reverse complement strand
GCGACCCCGTCCGGGGTCTCGGCCCGCACGAAATACACGCCGGCCGCCAGCTTGCCCGGCTGCCAGGTCAACGAACTCGACCCGGCCGCCAGCTCGCCGTCCACCAGCGTCGCCACTGTCCGACCGCTGATGTCCACCACGTTCACGCGCACCCGGCCCGCGCGCGGCAACTGCAACCGCACCGTCGTCCGGCCCGCAAACGGGTTCGGCAGCACCTCGCACAACTGCGCCGGCGCGTCGGACCGCCCCGGCCCTTCCGCCAGCCCGACATTGCCGTCGTACCAGCTCTGCGCCGAGTCCGCGTGCGCCCGCGCCTGGTCCTCGCTCGTCCCGCCGACGAACGCCACCGCGAACCGGTACATCTGGCCGACCGCGAGGTCGAAGGGCCCGACCGAGGTCAGCGTCGACCAGTCGTATGACCGGTTCGAGTTCCGCTGGACGGTCGTCCCGTTCAGGAACCGCCATTTCATCCCGTCGGTCATCGCCGAATCAGGATAGACGTAGCGGTCGTGGTCCACCGCGGCCAGGTTCGCGAACGAAGTCGGCTTGAGGATCTTCACCCCGACGGTCGGGTTCGCGCTCGCGCTCTGCCGCATGAAGGTGAACCGGCGGCTCTCGTCGCTGGTCGCAGTGTTCGTGGCCGGGTTGCTCCCGATGTCGAAGTCCGCGAACACGCCCGCGTACAGCCCGTTCACCGCGCTCGCGCCCTCGTTGACGATGTCGAACTCAATCACCACGAAGTCGTCGTAACCGGCATGCGCAGCCTGGTAGCTGTTCTGGGTGATTGTCAGGCCCTTCGGTGAAGGATGCCCGGCATCGCGGTAACTGCCCCGGTAATGCTGGTCACCGGCAAGCGGCGGAACCACCGCGCGCAGCGAGTCTACCACTCGCAGGTCCGAGTTCTGTGGCCCCGAGGCCGGACGACCGAAATGCCGGTCCGCCACGTAGCCCTCGGCGTTGCCGACCGCGAAGCTGCCGTAGAACAGCGCCGACGCCGCGGTCTTCGGGTACTGGAACCCGCTGCCCGCGTCCGCCGGGGCCACGTCGTACCCGATCGAACCCTGGGCCGAGACCGTCAGCCGGCAGTAACCGGTGTCGTGGTTCATCAACAGCATGCCCGGCGTCGGCGGCTGGCCGACAACCAGCGGGATGACGAAGGAAGTCGCGTAATCGGCCGAATCGCCGGTCACGTGCAGGGTGCAGCGCACGGTCGTGCCGGGCGGAATCGCGCCGTCGGCGCTGACCGTGAACCGGTCCGCGCTGTTGACCGCGGTATCGCCCCGGGCAATCAGGCCCCAGGTGCCGCTGGCGTCGCTCACCGTCAGCCGCGCGTCTCCGGAGCGCAGGGTACCGGCGGTGTTCGCGCAGTCCGCGCCGCCGACATTGCGCAGGGTCATCGTCAAGTCCGCGGTCTCGCCCGGGTCGAGCCGGCCGTTGTTGTTGCCGCCCTGGTCGTGGACCGTGGTCCGCACCAGTTGCAGGCTCGGCGGCCCACCGGAGCCGCCGATCGCATTGACCGCGGCCAGCGCGTCGATCCGGCCCGCACCGAAATCCATGTCCTTGCCGGTCGGCCCGAGGTCGAGCGCGGTTGTCTCAAGGATCGAGTCGATGACCGCCGGCAGCAGGTTCGGGTTCTTCGACAGCATCAGCGCCGCAACCCCGGCGGTGTGCGGGGTGGCCATCGAGGTGCCGGACATCGTCGTGTAGGTATTGTTGGAGTTGTGCCGGCAGGACTTGACATCCACACCCGGCGCCGCGACATCCGGCCGGGTCAGGCCCGGCGGGTACGCGTAGTCGTTGTACCCGGCCACCGTGCCCCATTCCACCGGCCCGCGCGAAGAGAAAGTCGCGATGGCGTCACTGCTGTTGGTCGCGCCGATGGAGATCACGTTCGAAAGCGAGCCGGTCCCGATGTTCTCCGGGTTCCACCAGGGCGGCGGCACGCTGCCCGGGGTCCGGCAGGAATTGGGCGGCGAAGTCGAACGCTCGTTGCCCGCGGCGACGATCATCGTCACGCCCGCGGCCCCGACGTTGTTGCAGCCGTCGCGCCAGAGCTTACGCATCGGGTTCCAGGCATTGATCCAGCCCAGCGACATGGTGATAACGTCGCCGCCGTTGCCCGGCGACAGGGGCGGCGAGACCACGAATTCCATCGCGGCCCAGACCTGCGTTTCGGCCAGCGAATCGGCCACGGTCCGCACCCGGCAGGCCATGATCAGGGCCTCCGGCGCGACCCCGCACTGGCTGCCCGCGGTGCCGTCGCTGGCGACACTGCCCGCGCAGTGACTGCCATGGCCGCTGGCGTCCATCGGGTTGTTCGAGTTGCTCTCAAAGTTCCAGCCGTGGTACGGGTAGTTCGCGTCGGTCCACATATGGCTGGCAAGGTCGAGGTGGTTGTAGTTGACGCCGGTGTCGATCACCCCGACGACGATCCCCTGCCCCCGGTAGCCCAGGGCCCAGACATCCGGGGCATTCACCTTGGCTACGCCCCAGGCAATCTCATCGGTCGCGGAAGTCACGTCGCTGACCGCGGCCGCGGGCAGCAGGCCCGGCACGTGCTTGACGTCCGCGTCAACGTACCAGACATCCGGGTGCTGCTCGATGGCCCGGATCGCGGCCTCGGTCGCGTTGCAGTAGGCCGCGTTCACCAGCCACAGCCCGCCGATGCCGCTGACCTGGCCCTCGGCCTCGAGCCCGGCCAGGAACGCCATCAGGTCTGACTGCTGCTCCGCACTCCAGTTTCTCAGAATCCGGGCGACCTCGACCTGGCGCGCCCGTCTCGGCATCCCGTCCACCAGCGCGTTGAGCTGCGCCGCGTCGCACTGCTCGTTGAGCGCGATAATAACGGGAATCTGGTGACTGCCGCCGGCAAAGGAAATCTGCGTCTCCAGGTCCGGCCCGACCAGGGCGAACCCGACGCCGACCGCCAGCGCCACCAGTATCAGTACTGCTCGCTTCACTGCACTCCTCCTTGGGGTTTGCAGTCGTTGCTGACCGGAAGAAATTACGACGGGACCAGCCCGTCGTTTCATAGCGCCCCAAATATTCTACCCCCTGACCGGGGCTCGTCAAACTGCCGGTTGCCCGACCGCGGACCGCCCGTCCCTTCTCGTCAGTCCCGGGAAAACCGGCTGAGCAGCTCCAGCGCCTCGGGCCGGTCGTCGAGCGCGAAGTCCGCCGGGAAACTCGGGTTCTCGGTCGCCAGCAGGCGCTCAAGCTCGGCCCGGGCCTCGGCCGCGCGCTTGCGCTTGATGAGCGTCTTCGCCAGGTCGAGCCTGATGACGGTGTAGTTCGGGTCCAGTTCCAGCCCGCGGCGCAGGTACTGCTCGGACTTCGCCAGGTCGCCGCCGACGAAACCCGGCAGCTCGTAGTAGAGCACGCCCAGCGCGTCGTAAGCGGTAGTATGCCCCGGGTCGAGCTCCAGCGCGCGGTTAAAGGCGGCCTTCAGCGACGGCACCATGAACAGTGAATTGAGCACGCCCCGGGTCTGGCCGATGCGGCCCTGCGCCACCCCCCACCACATGTGCCCGAGCGGGTTGCTGTCGTTGAGCGTCCTGAGCGTATCCGCGACGGCCTGGGCGCGGCCGTAGAGCGTCAGCTTGCGGCCCTTCTCCCGGGCGTCATCGCCCAGCTGGATGTGGATGCGCGACCAGAGGTACAGGCAGCGCTCGTGGGCCGGTTCAAGCGCGCGCCCCCGGGCGAGCATGCTTCGGGCCGAATCAAGCCGGCCGCTGCCCTCGTGGCGGTTGAAGAGCAGCCATTCGGCGCGGTCGCAGAGCTGGTCCACCGGGCTGCCCAGCCCGACCGCGGCGAGCACCAGCACCAGCAGAAGCTGTCTCATTGCTTCACCTCCCGGTACATCCGTTCGATCTCGTCACGGTAGGCGAGCTCGACGCGCGAGCGCCGGAGCTTGAGGGTCGGGGTCAGCAGCCCGTTCTCGACCGTGAAAGGCTCAGGGATGAGCCTGAACGCCCGGACCTGCTCGTACTGAGCGAAACCGGCCAGCGCGCGCCGGGTCTCCTCCTCGTAGAGCGCCCGCACCCGGGGTTCGTCCAGCAGGCTCCCGAACGCGGTTGCGGCGATGCCCTGCTCGCGGGCGTACTCCTCGAGCACCAGCCGGCTGGGCACGAGCAGCGCGGTCAAGTGCGGCCGGCGGTCGCCGATGACCATCGCCTGCTCCAGGTACTTCGACCCGACCAGCGCCTGTTCGACCGGCACCGGCGCGATGTTCTTGCCGTAGGAATTGACGATGATTTCCTTGATCCGGCCGGTGATGATCAGGTTGCCATGGTCGTCGAACCGGCCGAGGTCGCCGGTGTGGAACCAGCCCTCGGCGTCGATCACCTCCGCGGTCTCCTTCGGCTTGTTCAGGTAGCCCTTCATCACGTTCGGGCCCCGGACCAGGATCTCGCCCGAGTCGGCGATGCGCACCTCGACTCCCGGGAACGGCTTGCCGACCGTACCGACCCGCTCCTCGCCGGGCACCCCGGCGCAGACCACCGGCGCGGTCTCGGTCAGGCCGTAGCCCTCCAGCACCCGGAACCCGAGGTTGCCGAAGATCCGGGCGAGTTTGCGGTCGAGCGGCGCGCCGCCGGACACGATCAGCCGGATGCGGCCGCCGCCCAGCTTCTGGAGCTTGCTCACCACCAGCCGGCCCAGCAGCCAGTGCTTGAAACGCAGCCCGAAGGGCGGGCGCTGCTTCTTCGCCTCGTACCGCGCCCAACGGCTGTAAGTGCGCAGGGTGGCGAGCATCAGCCGGCGCGACAGCGCCGGCCCGGTCAGCACCTTCTCGACCACCGTGTTGTAGACCTTCTCCAGCACCCGGGGCACCACCACCAGCAGTGTCGGCTTCACCTCCCGCACGTCCCGGGCGATGGTCTGCAGCGACTCGGCGTAGGCGATGGTCGCGCCCGCCAGCAGCATGCTGTAGTAGCCGCAGGTGCGCTCGAACATGTGGCAGAGCGGCAGGAAGCTCACCATCGTATCGGCCGGCGAGAGACTGAACATCTCGATGGCGGCGTTGACGTTCGACAGGATGTTGCCGTGGGAGAGCATCGCGCCCTTCGGCTCCCCGGTCGTGCCCGAAGTGTACACGATGGTGACCAGGTCGTCGGGCGCGGACTCGTGGGGCGCGCGCAGGGCCGGGTCGCGGGCGATCGCCTCGGCCCCGGCCGCCCGCAGGGACTCGAACGAGAACAGCATCTTGCCCGCGCGGCTCTCGGTGCCGTGGCTGAACAGCACGATGACATCCTTGAGCGCGGGCGCGGCTTCGAGCACCGAGAGCACGGTCCCGAACAGCTCCGGCGTCTCGACGATCAGGTGCGAGACCTCGGCATCGCGCAGGATGTACCCGACCGTCTCGGCGGGCAGGGTGTGGTAAATCGGCACCACGACCGCGCCGAGCTTGATGATTGCCAGGTCGGTGACGACCCATTCCGGCCGGTTGTAAGAATAGAGCCCGACCCGGTCCCCGGGCCTGACCCCGCGCGTGGCCAGACCGGCCGCGACCTCGTCCACCAGCCCGGACAGCTCCGCGAAACTGGTCGCGCGGTACCGGCCTTCCACCCGGTTCTTCAACGCGGGCTGCTGCGGGTAACGGGCCGCGGTGTCCGCGAACCCGGCGTAGATTGTCTCTGCCATCAGATAACCCCCAGTTCGCGGCCGACGCTCGTGAAACGGTCGGCCGCCAGTTGCAGTTGTCCCTCGGTGTGCGTTGCCATCAGGCTGATGCGGATGATGGCGGCGCCGTGCGGCACCGCCGGGAACACGACCGGGTTGGCGAACACCCCCGCCTCCTCGAGCCGGCCGGCGAACCGGTAGGCGCGGCTGTCGTCGCCGATGAAGATGGGCAGTATCGGCGTGCCGTGGTGGCGCACCTTGAACCCGGCCGCCGCCAGCCGCTCGTGGATGAACCGGGTGTTGGCGTGTGGGAGTTGACCCAAGCCGTTGAGGCGCTGGCCGAGACCCAATGGCAGAGCTTCGCTACCGAGGCCGACGGCACCTTACGCCAGTGGGCGGAAGTGCCCTTCGTGCCCAGCGAGCGCTATGAACATAAGGACGCGCGGCCGCTGCGCTATGTGGGCTTGCGCCTGCTGAAGCCGCAGGGCGTGCTGTTCGCCGACGGATCGGATCGTCATCATCATGCGGTGGTCACCAACCGCGACGTGCCGGGCGCGCAGTTGTTGAACTGGCACCGGGAGAAGGCGGGAACGGTCGAGCACGTTCACGATGAGATCAAGAATGCCTTGGGCGGCGGCCATATGCCCAGCCAGCGCTTCGCCGTCAACGCCGCGTGGTTCAAGTTCGCACTGTTGAGCTACAACCTGGCCAGCGCGATCAAAGGTCTGTGCTTTGATCCCGAGGAGCGCACGGTGCGCTTCAAGAAGTACCGCTTGTTGATCGTCCACCTTGCCGGACGGATGAATCGCAACAACTGCGTGATGGGTCTGCGCTTGTGCGCCTCTCCCGAGGCCATCGCTCGCATGCAGCGGGTGTGGAAGGTCTTCGACCTGCCCACGCACGCCTCCCATACCAAGCCGCTGGGGCGAGGCGGCACGTAGCCGCCGACCCCAGTCCACTCTATAAGATGGCCCGTCGCGCTCGGATACTGCCCCGAACCGGCTGCAGCCCCTACCCAGGGCACCCCCTGGCCCACGAAAGGCCCCATAACGGTGCGATTCCAAGCCCCCGGCGGCCCCTCGCAGCGCAGCCAACGGCACATCCGGCCGGCCTCACCGCCCCGGCGCGTGCTTAGGCGAGGTTTTGGGAGCGTCCTGCGGCCTTGACGACTCATCGGTTACCTCGATCACCTCGTCCACAAGGGACTTATCGAGAACATCCGGGACAAAACCATCCCCGATCCCCTGAATCTGATGAAGCCCCG
>JAWOIB010000107.1:0-4055 GCA_046484845.1 bacterium | reverse complement strand
CCCGTTCATCCATGTATTGGTCGTGATCGCGCTCGTGCTGGTCATCTGGCGGCTGGCGACGCGTAGAAGCCGGGGGTGAGATGAGCGCGAAGCAGAAGCAGGCTGGCGCAGGCCTGTTCTGGGCGATAGCCATCGTCCTGCTGGTGCTGTGGCTGGCCGGTCTGCTTACGGGAATCGGCGGCCCGCTGGTTCACATCCTGCTCGTCATCGCGCTTGTGCTGATCATCTACCGGCTGGTGAAGGGCAGGAAGATTCCGTGAGAAAGGAACTGGTTATGAGCAAGGAAGCAAACAGCACCCGTAAGCTCCCCCGAGCACAGAGCCTTGCGGATGAGGCCGCCGGGGAGAAGCGCAACAGGCCGAGGTTCGTGCGCTCCACCTCCGCCGGACCGGCCAGGAAGACAGGACGGACGACGGCGAGGAAGATCTCTTCAGCCACGAACCCCAGGAGGAGTATATGATACACGCGAAAGACAGCCCAGAGAAGCTTGACGAAGCGCTGGCACACCTGAATGAAGCCGCCAAGGAAAGGCGCGGCGACCTGCAGAAACTGCTTTCCGAGAAGTACACCGACCTGTGGTCGGCTTTCGGCGGTGCCGCCCACGCGTCCGCCAACTGGGTTGGCGAGCAGGGCCGGGAGGTCGGCGAAACGGCCAAGCTGGCCGCCTCAACCGTTAACCATTCGGTGCGCAAGCACCCATGGTTCTATGTCGGCGGCGCGGCGGCGGGCGGGTTGCTCCTCGGGCTCCTGGTCGGACGGCGACGATAGGCGGCTTGCAGCATGCGGTTCATCCTGGCAATCGTCTCCGGGCTGTTCGGTCGCTGGATTGACAGCCTGGTGGCCAGCCTGAAGACCGAGGCGGCCGCGGTCTATGTCGCCGGCGTCAGCAAGGCCCGCAAGGCATTCGTCGCCCTGCTGGGCATCGCCCTCTTCCTGTTGCTGGCGCTTGCCGGGTTCGTGTTCGTCCATATTGCGCTCTTCGTACTGCTGCCCTGGCCCCTGCCGGTCAAGGCGCTGGCGCTGATGATGCTCGGCCTGGTCTATCTCGGTATCGGGTTCGCGGTCGTCTGGGAACTCAGCTCCGACCGGACCTGGATCAAGTTCATGAAGGTGGACCGCATTCTCGCCGGCCTGCCGCCCCGGAAATAGCGTGGCAATGATTGCCGACAACGCGTCCCGGCCGGGCCCGGACCGGTGCGTTGGCCTGCGGATGACGGGCACAGGAGATACAGTGCAACAGTGTGAGATATCGAGTTTTGCAGAGCAGTCCGTAACCCCTCCAAAGGAGGAAAGATGAGAACGAAGGAAATGCTACTGGTCGCATTGCTCATGGCGATGCTGCCCGCGCTCGCGGTCGGATACCCGGGTATCGGCGGCGGGAGAGGACTACTGCGCATCCAGAATGCGCTGGTCGAAGATGAGGCCGGCTTGACGATATCAGCCCACGGCCTGGGACGCAACGCGGCGTTCCCGGGTGAAGTACAGAAGAAGGGCTGGGTGATGGACCTGATCGCGCCCGAACTGAGCTACGCGCCAATCGTCACCAGGTACGCCGCCTTGGAATTGTTCGGCTCGTGGGGCGGTGTCTTCCAGAACACCAAGTCGGCGGCCAACACCGGCTTCACGATGTCCACCCACGACCTGAAGGCCGGGGGGAAGATATCGGTGCCGGTCCTGCCGGTGCTGAAACTCGGCTTCGCCGGTTCCTACACGTTCATGTCGGGCCGGGAAGACCGGGCGGGTACGTATTGGCTCGACAAATATGCGCTCCCGCAAGCGGGCCGGGAAGGTGTCCCTGAGTCATCGCCGCTCAGTTGGGCCGCCCTGGCGACCTTCCAGCTCCAGGACGTTCTCCCGACCGCGCCCAACGTGATCCTCAACTACGGCAAGATTAACGATGAGACCCGGGTCGGCCTCGGAGTGGAACTCGCCGGCCGCGGCTTCGCGCTGTTCGGTGAAGCGCTCTCGAGACAGCGGGCTAATTCCACCAACCTGTTCGACACCGACAACGGCAGTTTCTACCTGACCCCGGGCGTCGTGTTCGGGAACGTCAGTTCGGTTTCGCTGAAGGCCGCCTACTCCTTCGCCTTCGGCGTGAATGGTGTCGACAACGAGAACGGGATTGCGAGCCCCACGGACGCCGTCAACGAGCTGATACTCGGCCTCGTCATCGCGACGCCGTTCGGCGCTCGCGCCAGGCCCGAGTACGGCACGATTACCGGCCGGGTCATCGACGATAAGACCGGCGCGGCGCTCAACGGCAACGTCAGCTTCCCGAAGAGCAACCAGTTGGTGCCGTTCGCCACCGGCGCCACCGGCGTGTTCGAAGTCAAGAAGGTCCGGACCGGCGTGACGGTGGTCGAGGTCGGCGCCCGGGGCTACCAATCGCAGACGGTTCCCTTGGACGTCACCAAGGGCGAAGTCACGACGCACGAGTTCAGGCTGCGCTCGCTGGTCGCCTACGGCGTGGTCGCGGGCCAGGTGCTCGATGCCTCGGACAAGAAGCCGCTCAACGCGCGGATCGAGTTCCCGAACAGCGGCCTAGCGGCGGTGAATTCCGACCAGGCGGGCGGCGCGTTCCGCGTGAACGACGTCCCGACCGCGGTCTACACCGTGACCGCCACGCTCGAGGGCTACTTCACCGGTTCGCAGACCGTCACCGTCGAAGACGGGAAGGTCGCGAACGTCGTGTTCAACCTGACCCCCAAGGGGATGGCGAGCACGCTGACCGGCAAGGTGTCGGACAAGCAGACCGGCGCGGCGCTGGCCGCCACGGTCAGCTTCCCGGATGCGGGCATCGCCGCCGTGGCCACCAACCCGGCGACCGGTGTCTACTCCACCGAACTGCCGGTCGGGACGTACGCGGTCAAGGTCGCGGCCCCGGGCTACATCGACCAGACCACGGTGGTCGTGATGGAGAAGGACAAGCCCACCGTCAAGAACTTCGAGATGGTCAAGGAAGGGATGACGATCACCCTGCGCGGGGTCTACTTCGACTTCGACAAGTCGACGATCAAGCCGGAGTCCCGCCCGGCGCTTGAGGATGCGGCCAAGATCCTCAACGACAACCCGACGATCAGGGTCGAAATCCAGGGCCACACCGACTCGGACGGCTCGGATTCCTACAACATGAGGCTGTCCGACCGCCGCGCCGCCGCGGTGGTGAGCTACCTCGTCCAGAACCTCGGTATCGCCCGGAACCGCCTGACCTCGAGGGGTTACGGCGAGGGCAATCCGATTGCCACCAACGCCACGGCCGAGGGCAAGGCGCTCAACCGCCGGGTCGAGTTCGTGATCCTCAACAAGTAACGATAGTGCCGATCAGGGCAGTCAAACCGGGGGCGGCTTCGCAGCCGCCCCCGCTCCGCGTGCCCGCCCCCCGGCGCGGTACGGAGACCCGACGATGAAAGATCTGCTTGCCGGCCGGACCCGCGCACTGCTGGTCCAGCCCGAGTTCTCGAAGCGCAGTTTCTGGAACTACGCCGAAGTATGCCGGTTGACCGGCGCCCGGTACCCGGCCGCACCGCTCGGGCTTGTGACCGTTGCCGCGTTGCTGCCGCAGAACTGGGACATCCGGCTGGTTGATGAGAACACCCGGCCCCTGACGCCCGGGCATCTCGAATGGGCGGATGTCGTGCTGGTCGGCAGTATGCTTCCCCAGCAGGCGGCGGCACGCGCCATTATCGAGCGGGCCCACGAAGCTGGCAAGCCGGTCGTGCTCGGCGGTCCGGACCCGTCCGAGCAGCCGGAGTTGTACGACAGGGCCGATTTCCTGGTGCTGGGCGAGGGCGAGGTGACGGTGCCGTTGTTCCTGGCCGACCTTGACCGGCACGCAGCCTCGGGTAGTTACTACTCGCCCGAGAAGGCGGACATGTCCCGCGCGGTCGTGCCCAGGTTTGACCTCATCCGCCATACATTTCCGGGGAATTCCCCAAGCCGGTCGTCGGCTTCATCGCCGGCCAGACCGCGCCTCCGGGCCGCCGGATGGTCCACGCCGGGGCCATCATCGCCGGGGGCAAAGGGACGGCCAAGGAGAAGATGGACGCCCTGCGGGC
>JAWOIB010000002.1:0-5209 GCA_046484845.1 bacterium | reverse complement strand
CCGGAGACGTCTCGTTCCGTGAGCTGCTGTTTGCTCGCCATACGTCTCGGGCAGCGAGCCCGGCACCCGCTCCCGGGTCCAGCTCGGGCTGGACGAGGGAGACAACCTTTACGCGGTCTGGAACAGCCGCCAGACCGGGCAGGTGCAGGTTTACCTGCGCCGGGGCCTGGGGCTGGCCGGGGTTGAGCACCCGGCCGACCGGGAGCCGGCCCGGTCGCTCCGGCTCAACCCGAACCCGGGCCGCGGGGCGGTGTGGTTGTCCGGGGCGGGCCGGGCGCGGCTGTACGACCGGCTCGGGGTCGAGCGGGCGCGGCTGGTGGCCGGGAGTAACGACATCAGCCGACTGCCCGACGGGGTGTACTTCGCGGCGGCGGATTCCTACCCGGCCCGACCGGTGAAGCTGGTCAAGGCCAGCAGGTAGTTGGCCGATAGCGCTTGACAAGCGACTGTCGCAGGCTGATAATTTCGCGCCGGTGACAGTCTGGAGTCAGGGGCCGCGGTTCCAGGCTGCGTGACCGGCTGAGCAGGGTTACTCCGTACATCTGCAGCAATTCAGGTAACGCCGCCTGCCGCGGCGCGAGAGCGGTCCCCCACCACAGCCAGGCTCGAGCCTGGGGCAGGCAGTACAAAGAAGGAGGCAGAGATGCCAGGGAGATTGAAGACGAAGAGCCTCGCGCTGCTGGCGCTGCTGGCGGCAGCGGCCCTCGCGCTGTCGCCGTACGACATCTACGACAGCCATACCCCGCCCGCGGGGATGTTCGACAATGTGCCGCTGATGTCCGCACCCCCGGCCGGGCCGGCGAGCCCGGAAGCGCTTGCCCGCCGGGCCGGTCGGCTGGCAGGCCGGGACCTGCCGGACGAGTACAACTGGCGTCAGGCGGGCCATAACAACGGCGCGACCGGGTATAACCCGCTCGTCGCTCAGAGCGATGCGACCTACCTCTGGTTCAAGCAGCAGACCGGCTCGAACTGGATGCCCTGGGGCGGGTACCCGATTGAAGCGGACGCCTACGTGGTGTTCGTGGACCACAACCCGGGCAACATTACCTGCTACGACAAGTCGGACGGCACCCAGGTCTGGCAGCAGCTGTGCGGGAACCAGACTTACCGCGGCCGCGTCCGGCCACCCCAGCCCGCCATCTTCGAGCACGGCGGGGTGAGCTACGTGGCCGCGCTCGGGTACCAGTCCGGCGCGGGCACGTTCATCTGCTGGCGGCTGGCGGACGGGGTGGAGATGTGGCGGACCCCGATAACGCTGAGCACTTCGCTGGGCGCGTACAAGGCCCGGCCGATGTACATCAACGGCAGCCTCTACTTCACGCTGCATTCCGAGGCGGGTACCGCCCGGCCGATATACAAGGTTGACGCCGGGACCGGCGTCGCCACCAGCCTGACGACCCGGGCGTACGAGTCCTGGGGCGGGATGTGCTCGGACGGGCAGTACCTGTACGTGACCGAGGGCCGGTCCGGCCAGGCCAGGATTCACAAGTACGACCTGAACGGCAACGAGGTCGCGGTCAGCCCGAGCCAGGGCACCAGCCTGCTCGAGACCTTCCCGGCAGTGTACGACGGCAAGGTCTATGTCGGCTGGTCGCCGCCCGCGGCCGCGCCGGCCCGGGTGGTGGCGTTCAACACCTCGGACATGAGCGTGGCCTGGAGCCGGGAGAACTTGAGCGGCGGGTACGATTCGCAGTGGATCACGGTGGACGAGTTCGGCGGCGGCAATGTGTACGTCGCGCCGTACGCCGGCACCGCCTGCTACATCTACGCCCTGCGCCAGTCGGACGGCAGCAACGCCTGGACCCCTTACCTGGTGCCGAACACGCGGATCTACAACGGCGGGTTGGCGGTTACCGGCGATGCCGGCAACAGCCACCGGCTATATTTCACGCCCGGGTACTATGGCGTCAACGGCTCGCTGTTGGTGCTGAACGCGGATAACGGCACCCTCATCCAGGACCTGCAGTACGCGGCCGGCGAGCAGATGTTCTGCGGCACCGGCCGGACCGCGGACGGGGTGCTGTCCAAGACCGGGTACGGCAGCCTGTACTACTGGGAAGTTGAAGACCTGATGGTCAGCCAGAGCGTCGCGCCGACAGCGATTCTCGCCCCGGTCGGGGTGGTGGACTCGGGGGTGGTTCTCACCCCGCGTGTCGTCGTCCGCAACAAGAGCGAAATCGTGGCGGACAGCGTCCACGTCACGTTCCAGATTGACGACGAACTGGACGCGGTCATCTACTCGGACGAAACCTACCTGCTCGGGATGGCGGCCGGTGCGCTGGAGACGCTGGCGTTTACGCCCTGGGTCCCGGTCGGCCGCGACAGCCTGAAGGCGGTGACCTGGACCTTCTGGGAGGACGATTCCTCGCCCCGCGATGACACCCTGCGCACCAGGTTCATGGTCCGGATGCGCAACGTGGGCATTACCGAAATCCTGGCCCCGCCGAGCCCGGCGGACTCCGGGATGTACTACTGGCCGCAGGCGCGGGTGTACAACTACGGCACCCAGTCGGAAACGTTCAACGTCAACTTCCGCATCGGCGCGTTCAACCACAACGTGCTGGTGACGGACCTGCAGCCCAACTACTCCCGGGTGGTGACCGCGACCGACAGCTGGCAGGCCAGGCCCGGGCGCTGGGTGCATACCGTCTCCGCGCTGCTGGCCGGGGACCTGCACCCGGAAGACAACGTGATGGTGGACACCATCGAGGTGGAGGGGATCGTCGAGCACGACGTGGCGGTGGAGGAAATCCTGGTGCCGGTCGGGTTCTACGACACGCTGACCACAGTTACCCCGCAGGCGCGGGTTGCCAACTACGGCGGCGGCAACGAGACGTTCCGGGTCTGGTTCACGGTCTGGGACACCGCGACCGACGTCCGGGTGTACCGCGACTCGCTGCAGGTCAGCCTGCCGGGCGGCGGCAACACCGTGGCGGCGTTCACGCCGGTGCGGTTCACCCTGCTCGGGCCGTACGTCGGGCAGTGCTCGGTATACCTGGCCTGGGACCAGAACGCGCTCAACGACGTGGTCAACCAGGACTTCACGATTTCGAGCGCGCAGCATGACGTGGCGCTGGAAGCGATCCTGGCCCCGGCCGGTTCGATCGATTCCGGGGCGACGGTCATCCCCCGGGTGGTGGTCCGCAACGGCGGGCTGTTCACCGAGGACTTCCCGGTCTGGTTCGAACTGCCCGGCGGTTATCTCCGCAGCGTGAATGTGTTCGACCTCGCGCCGGGCGGCGTGGACACGGTGAGTTTCTCGCCGGCCTGGCGGGCGAACTTCCGGGACAGCCTGACCGCCCGGGCCTGGACCAGGCTGCCGGGTGATGAGCTTCCCGATAACGACACGCTGGAGCAGCGGTTCTTCGTCCAGGTCGGTGACGTCGGGGTGATGTACGTGATCTACCCGGTGGATACGGTTCTTGAAGGCACCTGGATGACCCCGCAGGCCCGGGTGAAGAACTACGGGACCAAGCCCGAAACGTTCGAGGTCGATTTCCGCATCGGGCTGTTCCTGAGCACGATGCTGGTCGAGAACCTCGGGCCGGGCGCGGAGCTGGACCTGTCCTTCCCGGATTCGCTGGAAGCGATACCGGGCATCTGGCTGGACCGGGTCGAAACGCGGCTGCCGGGCGACATCAACCCCGGCAACAACGTCGCCTACGACACCTTCGTGGTGCCGGGCCTGATCGAGCACGACGTCGGGGTGGTGGCGGTGTTCGAGCCGGCCGCGAACGGCAGTTACGACACGACCGACCTGATTGTGCCCTCCGCGGCGGTGAAGAACTTCGGAACGACGGCGGAGACCTGGGTGACCTACTTCCGGGTGCTCGACGCTTCCGGGACCGAGGTCTATGCCGATGAGCAGCTGGTGACGCTGGACGCCGGGGTGGAAGACACGCTGGAGTTCACGGTGCTGCAGCTGGCGCTGGGCGGGCAGTATACCGCGCGGTGCTCGACGTTCCTGGCGACGGACCAGAACTGGACGAACAATCTGGTCTGGCACCGGTTCGAGGTGTCCGACCCGCAGTTGTGGCCGGGCGGCTGGGTCGAGGTCGCGCCGATGCCGCTTGCGCCTTCCGGCCGGTCCGTCCGCCGGGGCGGCTGGCTTGCCAAGCACGAAGGCGACGGGATGATTTACGCGGCGAAGGGTTACAAGACCAACGACTTCTACCGCTACGACCCGATTGCCAATGCCTGGACCGAGCTGTCCTCGCCGCCGGTTGACCCGGTGAAAGGCCGGCCGCTGGAGAAGGGCAGCCGCGGCATCAGCGACGGCGACAACGCGCTGTACGTGGTCCACGGCAACAACACGACCGCGTTCTGGAAGTATGACATCGAGGCCGACAGCTGGTCTGCGCTGGCGAACGTGCCGGAAGGCGTGTCGCGCAAGCGGGTCCGGGGCGGCGGCGATATGGCCTACGTCATGCTCGGCGATGTCGGTTACGTGTATTTCCTGAAGGGCGACCGGACCGAGTTCTACCGCTACAACACGCAGAGCGGTCAGTGGGAGACCCGGGCGGACGCGCCGGTGGGCATCCGCAACCGCTGGATGCGTGATTCCTGGTTGACCGGTGACGTCCGGGAAGGCCCGGGCGAGGACCGGGTGCTGTACGCGCACAAGGCGCGTTACTACGACCGGGGTAAGATGACCCACGAGCTCTGGAAGTACGACGTGGCAAGCGATTCCTGGCATAGCGGCCAGCTGGCCGGGATGCCGCTGATGGGCCTGCACGGTGGCCGGATCCGGCGCAAGCGCGCCCGCGATGGCGGTTCTGGAGCGAAGTACGGCCAGTACATCTACGCGCTCAAGGGTGGCAATACCCAGCAGTTCTGGCGGTACGGCATCGAGGCCGATACCTGGACCGAGCTGGATACGGTGCCGACGCTGGGTTCGACCGGCCGGCGCCGCCGGATGAACGCCGGGTCTTACTTCGTCGCGTACGGCGGCGGCGCGTTCTTCGCCCTGAAGGGGAACAAGACCGTCGAGATGTGGCGGTACGTGATACCGTACGAGCTCAACCGGACCGATGGCCGCGGCGGCGTGGCCGGTGCGGGCAAGGTGCCGGTGGCCGCGGTAGCGCTGCGGCTGGAAGGCAACCCGGTTGCGGGCGGGGTGGCGCGTTTGCGCTACGCTTTGCCTGGTGCCGGGGCCGCGACGGTGACGCTGTACGACGTGACGGGTCGGAGCGTGCTGCAGCGGCAGTTG
>JAWOIB010000152.1:0-7202 GCA_046484845.1 bacterium | reverse complement strand
GCTGAAAACAGCTTTGGGTCGATCCATAAAACCATGTACGAGAAAATTGTGCTTTGCGAGTTTTGCGTTGCCGACTTGACCAATGCAAATCCGAATGCTTATTATGAATTGGGGATGCGTTATGCAGTAAAACCTTATTCAACCATTCCTATCATTGCTTCCTCTCATTTTCCGTTGCCTTTTGATGTTGGTATAAACAGGACATTTGCCTACCAGGTGGACAAGGATTTCAATCTGAGCGATAAGGAGAACGACATAAACAAGCTTGCCGGAATTCTGACTGGACCGGGTGGTCGGCAACGACCGGGCCCGTCCGGGCGACCGGCTGGTGCTGACCAAGCCGCTGGGCACCGGCATCTTCACCCAGCAGGTGCTGTCCGAGGCCGGGCCGGACCCGGACCTGGCCGAGGCGGCGGTGCGTTCGATGCTGGCCTCGAACCGGGCGGCGGCGCGGCTGATGCGGGCGCACGGTGCGCACGCGGCGACCGACATCACCGGCTACGGCCTGCTCGGGCACGGGCAGGAGATGGCCGAGGGAAGCGGCGTGGGCCTGCGGCTGGGTTTCGACCGCCTGCCGTTCCTGCCCCGGGTGCGCGAGCTTGCCGCCCGGGGGTTGGCGGACTCCGGCGTGGCGATGAACGAGCAGGCGTTCGGGGCGCGAGTCCGGTTCGACGGGACGATCGCGGACACTGACCGCAGCCTGCTCTGGGGCTCGGAGACTTCGGGCGGGCTGCTGGTTTCGCTGCCCGGGGACCGGGTCGCGGGGTACCTCGAAGAACTGGCGGCGGGTGGCGTGGCCGCGGCTGCGGTCGGCGAGGTTCTCGACGGCCCGGCCGGGACGATCGAGGTGGGAGGCCGGTGATGTTCTGGCGGAATCTCTGGCAGGCCCTGGGCGAGCGACTGCTGACCCCGGACCGATTGGCCGGCGTAGCAATCAAGGTCGTCCAGGTAGTCGTCATCGTCCTGCTGGCGTGGTTCCTGTCCTGGCTGGTGCGGAAGCTACTCAACCGAATTATGGGCGGAAAGGCCCGTTGGGCGCAGAAGCCCAGCCGGCGGACCGCGATGACGATGCTCCGGAGCCTGGTCTCCTACGCTTTCTTCTTCGTCGGGCTGGTGATGGTGCTGAGGGTGCTGGGCGTGGACTTCGCGGCGATCCTCGCCGGGGCCGGGGTGGTCGGCCTGGCGATCGGCTTTGGCGCGCAGACGCTGGTGCGCGACTTCCTGGCCGGCTTCTTCCTGCTGTTCGAGGAATCGCTCAGCGTCGGGGACGTCATCGTCGCCGGCGACATCCGGGGCACGGTCGAGTTCGTCGGCATCCGGCGCAGCGAAGTCCGGGCCTTTGACGGCACGCTCTACACCATCCCGAACGGGGAGCTTGCCCGGTTCGGCAACACCAACCGCGACTACATGCGGGCGATCGTGACTGTCGATCTGGCCTACGAACAGGACGCCGAGCGAGGCATGGCGGTTGCCGGGCGGGCGGCCGACAGCTGGTACGCCGACCACGGCGACGTGGCGCTGGCGCCGCCCGAAGTGCATGGGCTGCTCACGATGGGAGAGTCCGGGGTTTCCATCCGGGTGGTGGTGACGGTGCAGCCGATGAAGCACTGGGGCGCGGAGCGCGAACTGCGGCTGGCGCTCAAGGAGGCGTTCGACCGTGAGGGCGTGGAGATTCCCTTCCCGCGGCGGGTCGTGTACCACCGCCGGGAGGACAGCGAGGGTTCGACGGGTGTCCCGGAATTACCGGAGCGCCGCGCGGACCCCGGCCGCCCGGCCGGGTAGGGTTCAGACCGGCTCGCCGGCAGGCGGGACGTCCGGGGCCGACGGAGGGTCGGCTTCCCCGGTGGAAGGCGGTTTGTCGCTTCCTTCCTCGTCCTCCCCGGCGGGGCGGGGCAGTTGCGGGTTGCCGATGACGATCATCGCACCGCTGATTTCCCCGGCCCGGTTGCGCAGGGCCTCGATGCAGAGCGCGGTGCCGGGCAGTTCGGGCAGCACCTCACAGGTCTGCTGGGTGGTGGCGCCGGCCAGCACCCGGTCCAGCGGTTCCATGATGAACGCGAGGTTCTCGCAGGTCTGCAGCTTGCGTCCCTTTGCCTCCGCGACCGGGCGGCCGAGGAGTTCCTCGGCCGCATAGTTCGCGAGCAGGATGGTCGTGGCCCGGTCAACGACGATGACCGCCTCGGAGATGTCGTTGCTGAGCAGTCGGAAGCGGCGTTCGAGCTGGAGGATGCGATCGACCTTGCGCTCGTCGAACTCGCGGAGCCTGGCGAAAGAGCGGTTCAGTTGGTGGGCGAGCTGGCCGAGTTCGTCCGCGGACGAGGGTTTCACCCGGATGTCCAGGTTGCCGGTTTCGGCCCGGCGCAGGGCGTTGAGCAGCCGTTTGATGGGCAGGACCGTCTGGCGGGGCAGCGCCACCATCAACCAGATGAGCACGACAACGGTGAGCAGCAGCACGGTGACGATGTTGCGCTGGCCCCAAGTGGCCAGCCGGCGGGCGTTCTGCCGGTGGTCGCCGATCCGGTGCAGCGCCCGGGCGACAATCGTGTCGCTGAGGGCGGCGACCTGCTGCTGCAGGGAATGGAGTTCGTCGTCGAGGTGCCGGCTGCCCGGGGTGGGCAGGGTGATCCGCTCGGCCAGGCGTGCGGCCTCGGTCAGCAGCGAGTCCCGGCGCGTGCTGTCCGCGGCTTCGCCCGCCTGCCTCAGCAGCAGTTCGTGGGAGCGGCGCAGCTGGGTCATGCCCGGGAGGGCTCCCGGCGCGGGGGTCGGCTGCGCCGGGAGGTAACGCAGTGAGTCGAGCAGTTGGTGGTAGCGGAGCGACAGGCTGTGGATGGTGTCGAACTCCGCAACGGTCGCCGGGTCGAGCTTCCGGCCGCTGTCGGCCAGCAGGCTGACGCGGCCGACAGCGTCGCGGCTGTCGATGAGGAAGGTGGAGTCCCGGTAGAGCAGGAAGTTCTTGTCGTCGCGGCGGGCCCGGGCAAGGTCGAGCGAAATCCGGTCGCCGATGTGCATCAGCTCGATGTCGCGCTCGGCGATGCGCCCGACCGCTTCGTTCATCCGCCGGAGGTAGAACAGCGCGAGCAGCACCACCGGCAGGACCAGCGCGGCGGAGGCGAGCATTGCCAGCACCATCCGGGCGCGGAGCGAGCCTAGGCCCCTGCCCGGTCCGCGTCGATTCGCCTGTTTCACGTCACTTTCCGGTCGAGAGCCGCTCGATGTCTTCGTCGCGTCCGACAACCACCAGCACGTCGCCGTCCTCGAGCCGGTCGTCGGGGCCGGGGATGTCGTTCAGCCGGACCTCGTGGTCGCTCTCGCCGGTTTCGGTCACGACCGGGTAGCGGCGCTTGATGGCAACGACGTTCACAAGGTAGCGGCGGCGCAGGTCGAGTTCGCCCAGCTTGCGGCCGACCATATCGCGGCGGACGCCGACCTCGGCGAGGCTGTGGCCGCTGGACAGCTCGATCTGCTCGAGCAGGTCCGGGGCAATCAGCGTCTTGGCGACCTGGTCCGCCATCTGCTCTTCGATGAGCACGGTGCGGTCGGCCCCGACGTCCTCGAGAATCTGGGCGTAGAGGGTTGAAGATGCCCGGGCGATGACGTGGCCGGCCCCGAGCCGGCGCAGGATGGCGGTGGCGAGGATGGCGGCTTCCATCCGCTCGCCCATCGCGACCACCACCGCGTCCACGTCGAGCACGCCGGACTCGGCGAGGGCTTCCTCGTTGGTCGCGTCGAGGACCAGGGTCTGGGTGAGGTCGTCCTTGAACCGCTCGACGCGGGCCGGGTCCTGGTCGATGCCGATAACCTCGGCGCCCTTGCTCATCAGGGTCCGGGCGACCCGGCTGCCGAAAGTCCCGAGGCCGATAACTGCGAACTGCTTCATTGCGTTCCTCCTTAGCCGACCATGACGCGGGCGGCAGGGTAACCGATGGTCGCCTGGGGCCGCCGGGCGCGCATCGCCAGCGCCAGCGTCAGCGGCCCGAGCCGGCCGATATACATCAGCACCGTGATGGCGAGCTTGCCGGCGTCGCTGAGCTCCGGGGTCAGCCCGGTCGAGAGCCCGACGGTGCCGAAAGCGGAGAGGGTCTCGAAGAGCAGGTCCTGGAAAGGCATCCGCTCCGTGAAGAGCAGCAGGGCAAAGAACAGGCTGATGATGCCGCCGGCGACCGCGGCGATGGCGGTCGCCCGGTACACCACGTCGCGGGGCACCAGCCAGCGGCCGATGGTGATGTCGTCGCGCCCCAGGACCCGGTTCTTCACCGAGAGGATGAAGATGGCGAAGGTCGTGGTTTTGATGCCGCCGCCGGTGCCCCCGGGTGAGGCGCCGACGAACATCAGCACCGCCCAGAGGAACAGGGTGACCGGGTGCAGGGCGGCGGTCGAAACGGTGTTGAAGCCGGCGGTGCGGGCGGTAACCGACTGGAACAGCGCGGCCAGCAGCCGGGCCGGGGTCGAGAGGCCGGCGAGCGCGCCGTCGTACTCCAGGAAGAAGAACGCGATGGCGCCGCCGGTCACCAGCGCGGCGGAGGTGACCAGCACGAGCCGGGTGTGGTTGCTGACCCGGCGCAGCTTCTGCAGCGGCCCGGCCGACACGACGCCCCGGTTGAGCAACTCGCGGATGACCACGAACCCCAGCCCGCCGACCACGACCAGCCCGATGACCGCGAGGTTGACCACCGGGTCCGAGCCGTAGCGGACGAGCGAGTCCTCGAACAGCGCGAAACCGGCGTTGCAGAACGCGGAGACGGAATGGAATGCGGCGTACCAGAGCGCCCCGGTCCAGGTCGGGTGGTCGGGCAGAAACCTGGCCCAGAGCAGCAACGTCCCGATCGCCTCGGCGATGAAGGTGAACGACACGATGTAGCGCAGGACGCGAACGATATCGACGTCGCGGGACTCGCCGATGATGTCCGAGACGCTCTTGCGGGCGCCCAGTCCGAGCCGGCGGCCCAGCACCACCGCCAGGCTGGCCGAGAAGGTCATGATGCCCAGCCCGCCGAGCTGGAGCAGGACCAGGATAACGACGTGCCCGAACCCGGACCAGTAGCCGGGCGTGCTTCGGACGACCAGGCCGGTGACGCAGGTCGCCGAGGTCGCGGTGAACAGCGCGTCAACGACGCCGGTGACCGAGCCGTCCCGGGTGGCGGCGGGGAAGGTCAGAAAGAGGGTGCCGAGCGCAATCATCACCAGGAAGCTGAACGCCAGCAGCCGCACCGGCTGGCGGCGCATCTGCTCGGCGAGGCCGGCGAAGCGCCGGGTCTTCGTGAAGGCCTGGCCGACCACCACCAACTGGCGCAGGATGACGAAGGTGATGCCGGTCCCGCCCGCGGCGACCGCGGCCGCAATCGGGATGAAGAACGCGAAATCGAACCAGCGCCGTTTAAGGTGCTGGAGTCGCGACGGCGCGGCGACGAACCCGAGGACGACGTCGGCGAGGAACGCCGCGAGCACCAGGAAGTTGAACCCGACGACCAGCGCGGCCAGCAGCGGGGTGGTGATGAGCTCGTACCCGGAGCGGATGACCACCAGCAGCAGGGCGACGCCGACCAGCACCCCCAGCAACAGCTCGTACCGCCGATACCAGCCCGGGGTGCCGCGGCGCGTGCGGAGCATGCGGACCCGCCTGAAGAGCGACATTGAAGTTGAGGCTAATCAAATGGCCGGGGAAGTCAAGACCGCCGGCCCGCGGCCGGGTGAGACGTCAGGCGCCCGGGCCGTACCCGGGGCCTTCGTCGGAGACCGGCATTTCCTCGACGAGACCGAACGTCTTCTCCCGGGCGAACACCGCCACG
The DNA here is from genome assembly GCA_046484845.1 of bacterium. Classification (GTDB taxonomy): domain Bacteria; phylum Hydrothermota; class Tepidihabitantia; order Tepidihabitantales; family Tepidihabitantaceae; genus DSBX01. The sequence goes on along the minus strand of JAWOIB010000152.1, from coordinate 1,416 downwards.
ACCTTGCCCTCGCGTTTGAACTCGAAGACATCCGAACTGCCGGCGAACTCCTCCGCCTCGATCGTCACCTGGGTGCGGCCGGTCCGAGTGTCCAGGTAAACCGTGAACTGCTTCACGAAACCTCCTTTGCTGACATGCTGCTGGCTGCCATGAGTTCAGGATATGGGGCAAATGCGGCTTGTCAACATCCGCGCCGGGCTCCCGGTCGGCCCGCTCAGGGCAGCTTCGCCAGCGCCTGCGCCAGGTCGGCCCGGATGTCTTCTACGTCCTCGATGCCGACCGAAACCCGCACCAGCCCGTCGGTTATCCCGGCCTGGCAGCGCAGCTCGCGGTTCATCCCGGCGTGGGTCATCGAGGCCGGGTGCTGGATGAGGCTCTCGACCCCGCCGAGGCTGACCGCCAGCGCGCAGAGCCGGGTCGAGTTCATCATCAGCCGGCCCGCCTCCAGCCCGCCCTTCAGCTCGAAGGAGACCACCCCGCCCGGCCCGCACATCTGGCGGCGGGCCAGTTCGTACTGCGGGTGGCTGGGCAGGCCGGGGAAGCGCACCCAGGCGACCTTCGGGTGGGCTTCCAGGAACTCGGCGATGAGCTGGGCGCTCTCGCAATGCCGCCGCATCCGGAGCGCGAGGGTCTTGATGCCGCGGTGGACCAGGAACGACTCGATGGGGGAGAGCACGCCGCCGAAATGGTTCAGCGCCCGGCGCAGCTCCGCGTAGAGCTTCTCTTCGCTGACGATAATCGCGCCGCCGATGACGTCGGCGTGGCCGTTCAGGAACTTGGTCAGCGAATGGACCACGATGTCGGCGCCGAGCCGGAGCGGCTGCTGCAGGATCGGGCTCATGAAAGTATTGTCCACCGCCAGTCGCGCGCCCCGTTCATGCGCCAGCTTCGCCAGCGCGGCGAGGTCGGATATCGCCAGGGTCGGGTTGCCCGGGGTCTCGACCATCACCAGCTTCGTCTCGGGCCGGAATGCCGCCCGGACCTTGTCGAGGTCAGTGGTGTCGATCATCGAGGACTTCACCCCGTAGCGGGACATGAAATCGGTCAGGAAAGTACAGGTCGGGCCGTACACCGCCTCGGAACAGATGACGTGGTCGCCGGCCGAGCAGAGCGCCGCGATGGTGGTACTAACCGCGGCCATCCCGGAAGCGGTCGCCAGCCCGTGATTGCCGTCCTCGAGGATGGCGAGGCAGTCCTCGAATGCCTTGACGGTCGGGTTCAGCATCCGGGTGTAGATGTAGCCCGCCTCGCGGCCCGCGAACAGCGCGGCGCCGTGGTCCGCGTCGCGGAAGCGGAAGGTCGAGGTCGCGTAAATCGGGGTGACGACCGGCCCGGTCCCGTCCGGCTGGCCGGCGTGGACGCAGTGCGTCGGCGGCTTATGTTCTGAGTTCATCGCGGCATTCCTTTCAGGTGAAT
>JAWOIB010000137.1:0-14671 GCA_046484845.1 bacterium | reverse complement strand
GTCGTAGACAGTCACCTTGAGGTCGTGGATCGGGTAGCCGGCGACATAGCCGGTGCCCAGCACTTCGCGGACGCCCTTTTCCACCGCCGGAATCAGGTTGAACGGAATCACGCCGCCCTTGACCTGGTCGGCGAACTCGAAACCGGTGCCACGCGGCAGCGGTTCGACGCGCAGGAAGACCTCGCCGAACTGGCCGGCGCCGCCGGTCTGCTTCTTGTGCCGATGGTGCCCCTCGCCAGTCCTCGTGATGGTCTCACGGTACGGGATCGTCGAGGGACGGCCGGGACGCGACCGGCCGGGTCGTACCCGCCGGACTGTATTTCGCCCGGCTGGAGGATTCCGACCTGGCGAAGACGGTCCGGTTCCTGCTGGTCGAGTAGCGAAGAGCTGAGTTGTCGGGGCCGGGGGTACGGCGTACCCTTGGCCCCTGCTGCTTAGAGATGGAACTCGACGACGTCGCGGTCCTTGAGCACGTGCTCGCGTTCCACCCGCAGGCCTTCGATGTCCGGCTCGCTCCAGAGCCGGGCGAAGTTCAACTGCCGGGCGATGTCCTTGTGCAGGTGGTAAGCCGCGTCCATCACCGTCGCGCCGGTGGGCAGAATCACCGGGTCGACCTTGTCGACCGGGTGGCCGGGCCGCTTGGTGTACACCCGGATGATGTCGAGGATGGCGAACAGCCGCCGTTTCAGCTCCTCGATGCCCGCGCCGGTTTCGATTGACACCGGCAGGATGTCCGCCGAGCCGAGCAGTTCGGCCAGGATCGCCAGCCGGTCATCCGCGGCCGGGTCATCACATTTCGCCCCGACCTTGATCGTCTGACAGTGACGGAGTTCCTCCGAGGGCAGGAGCGAAATGCGGGCCGCGGCGAGCAGTTGCTGGACCTGCTCGGTGGTTTCGAGCAGGGCGTCGTCCGCGAGGTCGAGCACCCAGAGCCCGACGTCGGCGGTCCGGATAATGTGGTACAGCCAGCCCGGTGCGTCGGGCGCAATCGGCGGCGTGTCGATGAGCTGGATCTGGATGCCCTCCCAGGGCATCATCCCGGCCCCGGGCTGGGTGGTGGTAAACGGCCAGGGCGCGACCTGGGTGGGCAGGCCGGTCAGGCCTGCGACCAGCGCCGACTTCCCGCAGTTGGGCGCGCCGAACACCGCGACCTGGCCCGCGCCCTGCTTCTCGATGTGCAGGGAGTCCTGTCGCCTGGGCCCCTTCTTCGTGGCGAACTCCCGGCGCAGCTTGGCGATGCGGGTTTTGATGTCGGCCTGCATCTTCTCCGTGCCCTTGTGCTTGGGGATCGTCGCCAGCATCTCTTCGAGGCCGGCAAGCCGCTCGTCCGGGGTCTGCGCCTTCCGGTAGGCCTCTTCGGCCTTCTTGTATTCGGGGGAAACGGTCGCCGGCACCGGATATTTATACCCGGCTCAACCGCAAAGGCACGGGCCTCTTGCGAAGCCCCTGCCCTTGCCCGGCCCGGTCAAACGGTCTCGCCCGGGCCGATGTCTGAGAACACCAGCCCGGATATCAGTTTGGGGTAGAAGTCGGTCGATTTCTGGGGCATCCGCTCGCCCTTCTCGGCCAGCGCCCGGACCTGTTCCGCCCGGGTCGGGTTCATCAGCAGCACCGCCTGGAACTCGCCCGCGTCCACGCGCTCGATCGCCTTGCGCCAGTCGCGCTCGTACTTGACGTGGTTCTCGATGTTCTCGGGCGTGACCCCGAACGTCCCCTCGATGATGACCGAGTGCAGCACGACCACGTCAAGCGCCCGGTAGTCGGCACTGCGTTCCGGCCCCACCGCCTTCGCCACCGCGGCCCGGTCGGTGAGTTCGAGCAGCCGGGTCCGGCCCTTGCCGGCGTGGAGCACGAAGGCGTTGCCGCCGGCCGCGGCCTTGAGCTTCGCTTCCGCGCTGTCGGGTTCGACCGGCGTGACCCGGAACGCCCGGCCCAGTTCGGCCAGCCTGGCATCCCAGTTCACCTCGCCGAGGTTCTTGAGGAAGCGGTGCGTCGGGAAGATCACCAGCCCCGGGTCGGCGACGTTGACGAAGGCACAGGCCTTGAAGCGCACCGCCGCGTCCGGGGAGAGGCCGGGTTCGGCCGCCTCGACCTCTTTGCGGTAGTTCAGCGCGGTTTCGTAGCGGTGGTGGCCGTCGGCGATGAGCATCACCGTGCCCGCGAGCTTCGCCCGCACCGCCGCGATCGCGGCCGGGTCGGTGATGGTCCAGGCCCGGTGCTTCACCCCGTACTCGTCGGTCGTCTTGAGATCCGGCTCACCGGCCGGTTCGAGCAGGCGGTCAACCTCGCGCTCCGGGTCGGAGTAGAGCATGAAGATCTGCTCGTAGTCCTTGCGGGTCGCGCGGGTCAGGTTGAGCCGGTCGGCCTTGGCCTTGGACAGGGTACGCTCGTGGGGCAGGACCGTGCCCTTCTCGAACTCGTCCACCCGCAGCAGGCCGATGAAGCCCTTGCGCACGTGGGCTGTCCCGAGCGCCTCGAACTCCTCGTGGTAGGCGTACAGCGCGGGCGTTTCGTCGCGGACCAGCACGCCTGCACTGAGCCACTGCCGGCAGAGCCGGTCCGATTCTTCGTAGCTCTCGGGCAGGATGAGCCGGACGAAGTTATGCGGGTTTGCGGCCAGGTAGGCCTGCTTCATCTCCGGGCTGACCTTGTCATAGGGCTGGGTGGCAACCTGGTCCAGGTCCACCACCCGGGCCGGGTTGTAGCGGATACCTCGAAACGGTCGGATATCGGCCATCTCCGCTCCTAAGCTCCGAGCAGGACGTCGCGGACCTTCTCGGCGATGCCGATGCCGGCCCGCTCCTGGCCCTCTTTCGTCTGGGCGCCGACGTGCGGCGTACCGATGACGTTGGGCAGGGTGTAGAGCTTGAAGTCCTTGACCGGCTCGGTTTCGTAAACGTCGAGCGCGGCCATGCCGACCTGACCGGACTGCAGGGCCTCGAAAAGGGCTTCCTCGTCGATCACCCCGCCCCGGGCGCAGTTGATGATGAACACGCCCTTCTTCATCCGGGCCAGGCTGTCTTTGTTGATGATATGGTAAGTTTCCTCGGTGCGCGGGATGTGCAGCGAGATGTAGTCCGCGGCAGGCAACATCTCCTCAAGCGGGCAGACCTTGCCGTAGGGCGCCTCGGTGATGTAGGGGTCGACAACCAGCACCTTCATCCCCAGCGCTTCGGCCCGCTTGGCCAGCTCGGTGCCGATCCGGCCGGAGCCGATAAGCCCGAGCGTCTTGCCGTACAGCTCGGTGCCCTTGAACTGTTTCTTCTCCCACTTGCCCGAGCGCATCGAGGCGGTCGCCTGCGGTATCGAACGCGCACAGGACAACATCATCCCGAGCGCGAGCTCGGCAACGGTGATCGAGGTCGCGGTCGGCGTGTTGACGACCTTGATGCCCTTCGCCTCGGCGGCTTTGCGGTCGACGTTGTCCAGGCCGACACCGGCGCGGCCGACGCACTTGAGGTTGGTGCCCGCGTTGATGACGTCGGCGGTCACCTTCGTCGCACTGCGGACGATGATGGCATCGTAGGCCGGGATGGCCTTGATGAGTTCATCCGGGGGCAACCCGGGCTGTTCGGTGACTTCGATGCCGGCGGCCTTGAGAAGCTCGACGCCCTTGGCGGCGATCGGGTCGGTGATTATGACCTTCATGGATAACTCCTTTGGTTAACGTGTTACGGAGCCGGCCTATGGTAACGAACCGCACCAGGAAGTCAACGCGGCCGACACCCGGACGCGTTGTCTCCGGAGTCAGCGCAAGACCGGCAGGCCGGGCCAGGACAGCGAGCAGGCCGGGGTCAGGCTGTCATTCATATCGGGAAAGATGGTGAGGCCGGTGAGCTTCTCCACTGAGTCAACTGCCACGAGGAACGCGCCAGCGGAATCCCAGGGCATCGACCGGCTGACGTGCGGCACCAGCAGGGCAAGGACCGAGCTCGGACGCTTCCTGGCCGCGACCTGAAAGTAGGCGTGCGGGACGCTGATGAGATTCCGCGCCCCGACCCGGAGCGTCTCATGTTCCGCAAGGAATACCGGTCCGGTCACCACCCAGACCGTGTCCCGTTTACCTGCCCAGCTCCGGGTTCGCGTCTCCAGTTCGCGCCAGAACCCCTGGTTGAACAGGCTGTATTGGGGAGTGATGTTGGACAGGTAGTAGGTCTCCGCCTGGGCCTTGCTGCCGAATGCCTTGAGGGTTGCGTCGGGCGCCTGGTGGCCCCGGTCGAAGCCGGTTCGGTCGCGCTTCCAGAGACCGTGGTAGTCAGCCGGCAACGGGCCGGTGGCCGGGGCGAGTCTCGGGTCCGCGCGAAAGCCGCCCGAATGGCGGGCGGCGCGGCCGGCAGCCACCGGGGTGAAGAGATAGGTGGACCAGCGGGCAATGAAGAGCGCGGGGGAGTAGCCGCAGTCATAGGCGCGGTTGCGCAGGACCAGCAGACCGGTGTCGGCCGAGACCGGCTCGCCCCACGGGTGCAGCACGGCACCCGGTAGCCTGCCGTCCGATGCTGAACCACGGCCGCAGAACCCCAGTCCGCAAAGCAGGAGGACGATCGCTGCGGGCCCAACCGGTGATGGTCCGGTGGCTTTCCTGCGCATACGCCTGAAGCCTAACGTCTTCAGATGTGGCGTCAACCGTTCCGATGGTCAGCCGTGGTTGATTTGGGCGGCCCGCCTGCTAGAATCCGAGGGAGTCCGACCACGAGGCGGTCTGGACGGACTACCGGTGATGAGGACCTCGGATTCTGAAGGGAGCCGCATTGAACACCAAACAACACATCGAACTGGCGCAGTTGCACAGCGCGAGCAATTACCTGCCCCTGCCGGTCGTGCTGGTCCGGGGCGAAGGCGTCTGGGTCTGGGACTGTGAAGGCAGGAAGTACCTCGAATGCTCGCCTCCTATTCAGCGCTGAACCAGGGACACCGCCACCCGAGGATTGTCCGCGCGCTGGAGGAGCAGGTGGGCCGGCTCTGCCTCACGTCGCGAGCGTTCCACCACGACCAGTTCGGCGAGTTCTGCCGGGCGATCACCGAGGCAACCGGGTTCGAACAGGTGTTGCCGATGAACACCGGGGCGGAAGCGGTCGAAACCGCGATCAAGGCGGCCCGCAAGTGGGGCTACGAGAAGAAGGGAATCGAACCGGACCGCGCCGAGATCATCGTCTGTCGCGGCAACTTCCATGGCCGGACCACGACGATTGTCAGTTTTTCCACCGAGGAGCTCTACCGCAAGGGCTTCGGGCCTTACACGCCGGGCTTCCGGGTGATTCCCTACAATGACCCCGACGCCCTCGAAGCGGCGATCAGTGACAACACCGTGGCCTTCCTGGTCGAACCGATCCAGGGCGAAGCAGGCATACACGTGCCTGATACGGGATACCTGGCCGAGTGCCGCCAGATATGCACGGACCACGGTGTGCTGCTGATGACCGACGAAATCCAGACCGGCCTGGGTCGCACCGGTCGGCTGTTCTGCTACGAGTATGACGGTATCCGGCCGGACGTGCTGATAGTCGGCAAGGCGCTGGGTGGCGGACTCTTCCCGGTTTCGGCAACGCTGGCCTCGCGGAGTGTAATGAGCGTGTTCGTTCCCGGGAATCACGGCTCGACCTTCGGCGGAAACCCGATCGCCTGCGCGGTCGCAAGGGCCGCTCTCGATGTTACACTGGATGAGGGACTGGTGCGGAACTCCTTTGAACTCGGCCGGTACCTGCGTGAGGAGATCGAAGGGCTGGGCTCGCCCCATGTCAAGCAGGTAAGGGGGCGAGGGCTGTTCATCGGCGTCGAGTTGCACGGCAGTGCCAGGCCATTCTGTGAGAGGCTGAGCGAACTGGGTGTGCTCGCCAAGGAGACTCACGGAACGGTCATCCGGCTTGCCCCTCCGCTGGTCATCACCCGTGAACAGGTGGACTGGGCGCTGGAGCGCGTTGCCCGGGTACTCAAGAGCTGACGTCCCCGGTCGCCGCAGGCCCGGTCCGCGTTGACGCGCACGGCTGACTGGGTATCCTCTACTGCCATGACGAAGTCAACCGCTGCCGCCGGAGACCGGCTCGTATTCCTGGGCTCGGGCGGAGCCCGGATTGTGGTTGCGAAGCAGTTGCGGGCAAGCGGCGGGATCTGGTTTTCGCTGGCCGGTACCGAGTTCCTGGTTGACCCGGGACCCGGCTCGCTGGTGCGAATGACTTCTTCACGTCACAAGCTGGACCCGACCCGGCTCAGAGGCATTCTGGTGTCTCACAAGCACTTGGACCACGCCGGCGATGTGAACAACATGATCGAGGCGATGACGCTGGGCGGAACCAGGCCGGGCGGCACCCTGTTCGCTCCGAGCGACGCGTTGGAGGGTGATGACCGTGTCGTTCTGCGCTATCTCAGGCCATCACTTGGCCGGGTAGTTACCATCGAGGAGCACGGAGCCTATGAACTCGGTTGTGTCCGGTTCGTATGCCCGGTGCGACACCAACACCGGGGTGAGGTATTCGGTTTCCGGTTCGAGGTTCCTGGACTGACCGTGGCCTACATCGCCGATACCGCCTATTTCCCGGAGCTTGCTGAAGCTTACCGGGCTGACGTGATAATCCTGAACGTCGTCAGGTTGGAGTCATCGGACCTGGACCACCTGCATCTCTCCGACGCCAGAGCCCTCATTCAAGCCATCCGGCCCCGCCTCGCGATACTGAGCCATTTCGGCATGACGATGCTCCGAGCTCGTCCGTGGGAGCTGGCCAGGGAGTTGACCGCCGCGACCGGGTCAGAGGTCATAGCAGCATCCGACGACCGGCTGGTGAGGCTGGCAGCATGACGCCCGAACGACAGGTACGGATGCTATCCGAAGACACGATTCGGCGCATCGCCGCCGGCGAAGTTGTCACTCGTCCGGCGGCGGTCGTCAAAGAGCTCGTTGAGAACTCCCTCGATGCCGTTGCTGATGACATCATGGTTGAGGTCAAGGCCGGCGGCAAGACGCTGATCCGCATTACCGACAATGGGTGCGGCATGACCCGAACGGACGTTCAAACCGCCATCTGCCGGCACGCAACCAGCAAGCTGTCGAAGATCGAGGACCTGCAGGCGCTGACCAGCTTCGGGTTCAGGGGCGAGGCCCTCGCAGCGGTAGCTGCCGTTTCCCGGATGACGGTGGAAACCTGCCCCGACGAAACCGGTGAAGGCACCCGACTCGAGATCGATGGGGGGGACGTGACCGAGATCGCTGAGACGGCTCGCCCGCGCGGTACCACCATCAGCGTCCGAACACTGTTCTTCAACCTTGCGCCCCGCCGGAGTTTCTTGAAATCGGACAGCTACGAACTGAAGGTTATCGTCGAGATCATGCGGGGGTACGCGCTGGCGTGGCCGGCGGTGCGATTCTCACTGACCGCCAACGACAGGCGGCTGTTGAACCTGGCCCCGGCCAGCACCGTGCGGGAGCGGCTGGCGGAGCTTTACGACCGCAGGGTATCCGAGAGCCTCGTTGAACTGCATGTCGAAAACCCGCTGCTGACCGTAAAGGGCTTCCTTTCCGACCACACTCAGCTCCGGGCTTTCTTCGACGTTCAACAGGTCTTCTTCAACCGGCGCCCGGTGCGCAGCCGAATCGTGACCCGGGCGCTGTACGATGCTTACGGGCCGGCCCTGGGCAGCAACCGACCGAGCTTCGTGGTCTTCCTTGAAACCGACCCGGCCCGCCTCGACGTGAATATCCATCCAACCAAAGAAGAAGTACGGTTCGCCGACGAGCGGTTCCTGTTCGACTTCCTGTCCGAGGCAGCGAGCAAAGCCCTTGGCCTGCGCCGAGGCGCACAGACTGGGGCCGACGAATTCCTGTTCCAGCAGACGATGGCGACCGAGGACGCGCAAGCCAGCGGCTTCTGGCAGGTGCACAACAGCTACATAATGGCGCAGGTGGCTTCCGGCTACGTGGTGGTCGACCAGCACGCCGCGCATGAACGGGTGTTGTACGAGGAGATTGCGGGCGGTCGCAAGAACGCCCTGCCACAAGGTCTTCTGTTCCCGATCGCGGTGGAACTCACACCGGACGAGCACGAAACATGGGAATTGGTACGCGGCCAACTGCCGCAGATGGGACTCGAGGTGAAGAGCTTCAGCGGCCGGACAGTAGTTGTCGAGAGCGTTCCGGCCGGGTCGTTCGTGGGCAAGCCCGAGATCAGGGAGTTCTTCGCCGAGCTTACCAGGGTGCGGCGTGACAAAGGTGACCTCGCAGGTGAGGTGGCGAAAGCCATGGCCTGCAAGGGCGCCATCAAGGCCGGTCAGAAACTGTCCGCCCAGGAGATGGAATCGCTCATTAATCGCCTCTTTGCCTGTCGCGAGCCGTACTTCTGTCCTCACGGCCGACCGGCAATTCTCAAGGTCACGCTGGAGGAACTCGACCGCAAGTTCGGTCGAACATGAAGGTCCTCGTTCTGACCGGACCAACCGGCGTCGGCAAGACCGAGATCGCCGAAGCGCTCGCCCATCGGTTCTCCCTTGATATCGTTTCCGCCGATTCTCGACAGCTCTACTGCTGGCTTGACATCGGCACCGATAAGCCGCCGCGGGCAATGCGCGACCGGGTCAGGTTCCACATGGTGGACAAGGTTGAGCATGACCGGAGCTACTCGGCCGCTGACTACGCTCGTGATGCGTTGGCGGTAATGCGGCGGCTGGGTGAAGAAGGAGAACGGTTCCTTGTCGTCGGTGGCTCAGGGATGTACATCCGGGCGATCTTCGAACCGCTCTTTGAGGCTCCCCGGGCCGATTCGAAACTGAGGAAGGAACTTGAGGCAATGCCTTCGGGTGAGCTCCGGTCGATGCTTGAAACAGCCGACCCTGAGCGGGCCTCCAAGATTCATCCGAATGACCGCCAGCGGATTGTCAGGGCGATTGAGGTTTGTCGGACGACAGGCCTACGGATGTCTGATTTGATGGCCGAGCAAGGTTCGTCCCGGTCCGAGTTCGAACCGGTCTACGTCGTGCTGACGATGGAACTGGAGCAACTGCGCCGCCGGATCAATGAGCGATTCGACCGGATGATGCAGGCCGGGTTGCTGGAGGAGGTGCGCATGCTCCGTGAACACGGATTCGGACTCGACAGCTATGTTGCCAACGCTTACGGCTACGCCGAACTTCTCGAGCATCTTGATGGCAAGTGTTCTCTTGCGGATGCAGTCGAGTCGGCAAAGAGGAAATCCCGGGCCTATGCCCGGCGCCAGTTGACCTGGTGCCGCAGACTGAACAACGCCCGCTGGCTCGAGTGCACCACTGCCGCCAGCGTGGTTGAGCAGCTTGTCCCGCTGGTGGGGGAAACGCTAGAGCGAGAGCAGTAGACAGGGCGTGCCAGAACAGGTATTCTCTGACATTCACCATGCGCTTATCGTAAGGAGGCAGGTTAGATGAAGTTTCGCTTCACTTCCGAGTCAGTCACCGAAGGACACCCTGACAAGGTCTGCGACCAGATATCCGACGCGGTTCTTGATGAGGTCATGCGCCATGACCCCAAAGGCCGGGTTGCTTGTGAGACCTACATAACCGTCGGGATGGTGCTTGTCGGAGGAGAAATCACAACCAGCATTTGGGTTGACCTCCAGAACATCGTCCGGGGCGTCCTGAGAGATATCGGCTACATAGTACCCCAGGACGGTATCAGCGCGGATGACTGCGCGGTGGTCGATGTCATCGGCCACCAGTCGCCTGATATCGCACAGGGGGTCGATACCGGCGGCGCCGGCGACCAGGGTGTGATGTACGGTTACGCCTGCCGGGAGTCGGACGAGCTGATGCCGTTGCCGATAGTCCTCGCCCACCGGCTGGCTCGACGGCTGGCTTCTGTCCGCAAGAACGGGATCCTGCCCTGGCTCCGGCCCGACGGCAAGACGCAGGTGACGCTGGAGTACGAAGACGGCGTTCCCAAACGGATCAGCAACGTCGTCATTGCTGCTCAGCATACCGAGCAGGTTCTGGATCGCACCGGACACCACATCACCCGGCACGCCCGGGAAGACGTGATCAAGACCGTCTGCCGCGAGGTGCTTCCCGACGAGTTGCTTGACAGAAACACGGATTTCTTCGTCAACCAGACCGGGAAGTTCGTTGTCGGCGGACCGCGCTCGGACACCGGGATGACCGGCCGCAAGATAATCGTTGACACCTACGGCGGCTGGCTGCGTCATGGCGGGGGGGCTTTCTCCGGTAAGGACCCGTCGAAAGTCGACCGTTCCGCGACCTACATGGCACGCTACATCGCCAAGAACTGTGTGGCCGCCGGTGCCTGCGACCGGCTCGAGGTACGGCTTGCCTATGTCATCGGCAAGCCGGACCCGCTTGAAGTGTCGCTTGACGACTTCGGCACCGCGCGCGTTGATATGGCCAAACTTGGGAAGGTCGTTCGCGAGCTGTTCCCACTTCGTCCGCGAGAAATGATCAAGCACCTCGGGTTGCTCAGTCCGATGTATCGTCCGACCGCGGCCTACGGACACTTTGGTCAGCAGCCCGCAATGCGTCGGTACGCCGGTCAGAGTTGTAGAACTTTCACCTGGGAACGCACCGACATGGCCGCCAAGGTTCGACAGTCCCTCAGTTAGGGGAGAGGCACATGCGCAAGTACGACATTTGTGACATCAAACTGGCCCCGGCAGGCCGCGCCCGGGTTGAATGGGCCGGGCGGTTCATGCCGGTACTCGCCGAGATCAAAGAACGCTTCGCCCGTACGCGACCGCTGAAGGGCATCAGGATGAGCTGCTGCCTGCACGTCACTTCGGAGACGGCAAACCTGATGATTGCGCTCAAAGCGGGTGGGGCAGACCTGCGACTCTGTGCTTCGAACCCCTTGTCGACGCAAGACGAGGTCGCCGCCGCGCTGGTGAAGTACCACAGCATCCCTGTGTTCGCGATCCACGGAGAAGACCGCAAGACTTACTACCGGCACATCGACGATGCTCTTGCCCACGCACCCCAGGTCACCACCGACGACGGGGCGGACCTGGTATCGTCGCTGCACTCCCGTGCGAAGTCCCGGCTGCCCGGAATCGTCGGCGGCACGGAGGAAACGACCACCGGGGTCATCCGGCTCAGGAGTATGGCCAAGGCCGGGGTGCTGGCCTACCCGATTCTCGCGGTCAACGACTCACAGACCAAGTTCATGTTTGACAACCGCTATGGAACAGGCCAGAGCTCGCTCGACGGGATCCTGCGCTCCACCAACTTCCTCTTTGCGGGGTCGACGATGGTCGTCTGCGGCTACGGCTGGTGCGGCCGGGGCGTAGCGTGGAAGGCTCGCGGACTCGGCGCTGAAGTCATTGTCACCGAAGTGGACCCGGTGCGCGCACTCGAAGCCAGGATGGACGGTCTTCGCGTCATGAGGCTCAACGAAGCCTGCCCAAACGCTGACCTGTTCATTACTGTCACCGGCGATATCAACGTCATAGACGAGCAGCACATGAAGGCAATGAAGGACGGGGCGATAGTGTGCAATTCCGGTCATTTCGACGCCGAGATCAACAAGGCCGCGCTCAACCGGATGACGAAGGCCCGGCGCGAACTCAGGCCGAATTGCGTCGAGTACCGCCTGAAGAGCGGCCGCCGGCTGATACTGCTCGCTGAGGGCAGGCTGGTCAATCTCTCGGCCGCGGAAGGCCATCCGGCGATGGTGATGGACATGTCGTTTGCCAACCAGGCGCTTGCCGCCGAGTACCTGCTCGAACACCGAGGAAAGCTGGAGCCGCAAGTCTACAAGCTACCTGAGAGCATTGACGAGAGGATTGCCAGGCTAAAACTGAAGACCATGGGCATTGCCATTGACCGACTGACCCCGGAGCAGCGCAGGTACCTCGCATCCTGGCAGGTCGGCACCTGAGTGACCCGCTCTGGCCGCGGTCAGAGAGGCTCAACTTGACAGGCTGTCGGGCAGCGCTATGATGTCAAGATGGTGGAGGCTGATGACAACTGGAACCGACCCGTCGGCACTCGATACGGACAAAGGCAACGGCGACGACAGGAACAACGCCGGTCCCATTTCGTTAAGCCGCGTTACAGCGGCGGTTGGTTACCTGCCGATGCTGTTCTTCGTCCCGCTGATTGCGTGTCGGAGGGACGCCCATGCGAGTGCTCACGGCCGACAGAGCCTGGCCATGCTGCTCGCCCTTGTCGCGGCCTGGTTCGTCGTCTGGTTGTGCAGCCTGATGCTGGGAAGAGTCCTTGGAGACATCGTATTGCTCGGGTTCTTGTTCAGGGCGCTCGGCTGGTTCCTGCACAATGTCGTTGGCGGCATTCTTTCGGTGGCCTACATCATCGGGATGCTGGTCGGGTCGGTGCGAGCGCTGTCCGGACTCGAGTGGGAGTTGCCTTACATCGGCCGCTACGCGAGAAGATACTTGTGCCCGTGAACTCTGAAGGAAAGAGAATAGGGAGGTCGTAACATGCTCGATGAAAACAGGACCGAACAGCCCCAGCCCACCCCGCAGCCGGCGCCGAAGCCGGCGCCTCAGCCGGTGGTTGAGTCGGCGGCGGATGTCGAGAAGGCCAAAGGAACCGCCTGGCTGTCCTACTTGGGCATACTCTGGCTGATCCCGCTGCTGACTATGAAGGACAACTCCTTCGCCAAGTGGCACGCGAAGCAGGGAATTGCTCTGGATATCGTGACAGTCGCGATGGGCATAGTAATGGGGATACTGTCCTTTATCGTTATCGGCCTGGTAATCGGGCCGATCGGCTTCGCGATTATCTTCGTGTTCCGGATCATTGGGCTGGTGAAGTCGCTCGGCGGTCACTACTGGAAGTGCCCGCTGGGGGTCAGCAAGCTAGCGGAGATGTTCAAGTTCTAACAGCCAGAACCGAACTCCGCCACCAGAACCAGTTCGAGTTCCGATAAGATTGATTACGTAAACTAGCGCGGGGTGAGCTAATTATGCCCACCCCGCGCTTCCGTTTGGCTAGCCGGCTAACTCGCTGTAGGCTTTGAGCAGTGTCTCTGCTGCCTCTCCCCACAGGAAGTTTGCTCGAATATGCTCCTTGAGCGCGCTGCTTCCTGGCAGAGCCAGGGAAGCAGCGATTGCGTTCCGTATCGAGTCCTCTGAGTTCGGGTCCAGGTAGGTTGCCAGTTGTTCGAAGTAGTCCCGGGTACCGCCATGCGCGGTGATGCAGACCTTTGCGCCTGCCAGACCGGCCTCGAGTGCGGCCAGTCCCGGCGTCTCGTACAGCGACGGTAGCACCAGCGTGTCGCAGGCCGCGTAGGCTGAGGCCAGCAGTTCCGACTCAGGCTCGACCGCCGGAATGTGGGCAATGTGCGCGTAGCGCTCAATGATCTCCCGACAGCTTCGGCCGTAGGAATTATCGAGCAGTTCGCCGATGAGCACTGTCGGACAGCCCAGCTGCTCGACCGCCTTGAGCATCGGCAGGACGTTCTTCCGGCCCCAGCCAATATGCCCGACATACAGCACGAAGCCCTTAACGCCGTACTTCGCCTGGAAAGCGTCGGGTGTGGCGTTCTCGAACCTGGGCGACACCCCGTTGGGCAGCAGCCGGACGCGCTCCGGGCTGACCCCGAAAGCTTCCCGGACCATCGCCGCTTCCTCCGAGGTGTTGGGCATAACCAGGGCGGCCATATCGCAGAGTTCCCGGCAGAACATGTGCTCGGTCCAGACGCCACCGCGCTTGCGAAGTTTCCGGGCCACGGATACCATCGAAGCGACCCGACGCGGCGAGTGCCGGCTGTAGAATACCGGGCTCAACACCAGTTTCATCCCCAGGGTCGCCACCGCCCGGCCCAGGTGGTAGGTCCCCACGTGAGCCCCGAAAAGGTGGAACAGGTCGTAATCGGCCAGCCGGTAGGTTTTCCACGGGTCGAACAGCTCAGCCTCAACACCCAGCTTCTCCAGTTCCTCGCGGAGCGAGCGCACCTGTACCAGCACTCCCCCACCCAGCACTGTCACAGCCTGGAACGAACTCATCAGAACTCTCATTGCTTGTTATCCTCTCTCGTGCGCTTCTGCCGTTTCAATCGCCTCAGTTGCTCGGACAGCCGCGAGCGCAGCGGAACCCGCGTCCGCGGCCCGGGTTCGGATGCCTCAGCGGCCCCCCAGTCCAGTCCGTCCAGCATGTACCGTCCGGACTTGAGCGGCAGTCGGACCCACCGGCCGCGGGACTCAAGCTCGAGTTCGACCAGTTCGTCACCGCGCTCGATATTCAGCTCGACCGCGTGCTGGTTCGCGACAACGTTGGCCACCAGCACCTGCTCCCGCCGGCGCCACCATTCGGCGTACGCGGTCAGGGTGGTTACCGCTCCACAGGTCTGGCGGGCATGGCACAGGATGTCAGCCAGCAGCTCCTCATTGCCCGCGACCGCGGACGGATGGTCGTAAAGCAGGCACGGCTCCCGCAGGCTTACCTTCCTTGCGACAACATCTCCGAAGTACTTAACAATATTATCATTAGACGCCCGAGCGGCCCGAAGCCGTCCGAAACAAACCGGGTGGACCGGAACTTGGAGCACCGGCGACAGCCGACTCCGGACCGGGGGCCGGAACGGCAGGTCGTCGGGCAGGCGTGAGGCCGAGGCCGAGGGCCTGATCGCCATGTCGCCGCCGACGCTGGCCCTGGTGCTTGCCGGTGGGGCCCCCAAAGGCGACGTGCTGGCGGTGGCCCGGGTGGCGGCGATCCAGGCCGCCAAGCGCACCTGGGAGCTGATCCCCCT
>JAWOIB010000111.1:0-6959 GCA_046484845.1 bacterium | reverse complement strand
GGAGCGAGCCGCGGGCAATGGCGGGCAGGAATGCGAGCGGGTCGGGCGGCGAAGGTGGTACCGGCTCCTGCGTCCCGACCGTGAAATCGCGCGGGTACTTCATCGCCCGGCCGGTCTGGCCGAGCAGGACGGGGTATTGCCAGACCAGCGCACCGAGGCTGTCGACCTCGGTGATCCGGCCGCGGGTGCCTTCAATCATGAAGGTGTTGCCGTTGGGCATCCGGAACGCGCCGCTCAGGTGGTTGGAGTAGAACGTCCCCGGGTTCGAATACATCCAGACCGGCTCCGCCGGGCCGAAGGCCGAGTCCGGGTGGATGTGGAACCCGCCCGCCGAGTCCAGCGGCGGCGCGAGCTCCTCGACGCTCGAGTAGTCGTTGCTCGTGCCCGGCCGGTCGCCGTTGTTGAAGATCAGGACGTTGCCCTCGCCCGGGAGCCCGGGCCGGATGAAATTGACGCCGTGGACGACGAAGAACCGCTGGTCGGCCGAGGTGCCCCGACCGTAGTTCTGCGGGTTGCCCCAGCGGTAGAGGATGTCGCCGCCCCTGCCGTGCCGCCCCCCGGTCGAGCCCCGGGCCTCTTCGGTCGTCGTCGAATGGTCGATGACGTAGAACTCGTTGAGATAGTGCGAGCTCACGACGATCAGGTCGTTCGTCGCGCAGTAGTCCACCGCGTTGGCGTGAATCCAGTCGCCGCTGGGGCCGACGGTGCCGACGTTGATGTTGAGCCGGCCCGGGTTCTCAGAAATCACGCCATAGTTAGGTTTCTGCGGGTCAACATTCTGGACGAGGTGGTCCCAGAACCGCCACTCCCAGACGACCGAGTCCGCGACCGGGTCGTACTCGACAATCATCTCGGACCAGATGTAGCTGGCGGAGATGTTCACCCGGCCAAGGGCCTGTGCCTCGGCCCGGGTGTAGCGGTCCACGGATACGATGAGGACATTGCCGTTGGGCATCGGCTGGATGTCGTGGTGCTGGATGTGGTTGGGGCCGGACCAGACGAAGCTCTGGATGACGTCGCCGTCCCAGTTGTACTGCTCGATGAGTCCGCCATAGGCTGCGGGACGGAGCGATGCGCCGGAGTAGACCCCGGGACGCCAGAGGGTGCTGTCCGGCATCAGGTAGGGCATGTAGGCCACGTTCGAGTTGCAGGTCCAGGAGTTCACTGTCTGGCCGTCGTTGGTCTTGAGATAGGTCGTCCGGCTGCTCATCGTGTTGTAGAGCGTCAGGCCGTCGAAGGCGTCTGCCCGGGCAGGCCCGGGCGTGAGCAGCAGGGCGGCGAGCAGGACCGCGGCCAGCGCGGGCCGGCAGGAAGGCAGGAACAGGTGTCCGGCGCTGCGGCTCGGCGAGGCCGCGGCGTCTTCCGGGCGCGTCGGTCCGGTGCGGTTCATCGACAACTCCTATCTCGTCATGACCAGCTTGATGGTTCGGGCTGATTCTCTGCCTGAGCCGGCGACTGTCAACTGCGCGAAGTACACCCCGCCCGGCGCGCCCGCGCCGGGGGCGAACGGGTGCCGGTGCCGGCCGGCCGGCTGCGCGCCGTCGGCCAGCGTGGCGACCTGCCGGCCGGCTGCGTCGAAGACGCGGAGGCTGACCAGCGCCGGCGCGGCCAGCTCGTAGCTGATGAGCGTCGCGCGGCGGAACGGGTTCGGGAACGCGCCCGCCGGCACGATGGTCGTGGCAGGCCGCTCGGCAATCCCGACTGCGCTGTCGTTCGCGGCCGCGAAGGTCGGGTTCATGAACCGGAACCCGCCGGTGCCGTTGGGCCAGCGGCCGAAGCTGATGTCCGCGGTCTGCTGGCCGAATATCACCCGGTCGGCGACTTCCCGGTCCGGCCGGGACAGCAGCAGCATCTCGCCCGAGCCGGCGAGGCTGAAGTTGGCGTGGAGCGGGCCCTGCCCGGGTTGGCCATCGGCCCAGACGACCAGGTAACCGCGCGCCGGGATGGTCACGTCCGGGAAGGCCCAGCGGGCGGGCCGGGTCGAGTCGTCGCTCAGGTGCCAGCCGAGCAGCTGGACCGGCAGGGCGGAGTTGTTGTACAGCTCGACCCAGTCGTCGTACTCGCCGGCCGGGTCCCGGATGGTCGTCTCGTTCAGGGCGAGCAGTTCGTTGATGACCACGTCGTCCGCGACCGGCAGGACCCGGTACTCGTGCTCGGCCCGGGCGGGCAGGAACGAGGCGGCGTCGGCGTTCTCGGCGTAGACGTGGTAGTGCAGTTCGCCCGGCCCGACGCGCACCGCGGCGGTCCAGGTGCCGGACCGGTCGGTTTCGGTCATCGCCACCCGGACGAACCGGCCGGCCGGGTGCTGGCGCCAGCCCAGGAACACCGAATCGGCGCGGTCAACCCGGACCGTGAACCGGACCTCCTGCCCGGGCGCGGGCCGGGCAGGGTCGCAGACCGGTTCCGCGATCTCCGGGGCGGCGGCGCGGAACTCGGGCCGGTTCAGCAGGTACGCGGCCCGCGGGCCCATCAGCTCGGTCAGCCCGACAATCGCCAGCGGGCCGGACCCGACCGAGCGGTTGACGTTGGTCAGGAAATCGTTGTAGGAGTAGAACTTGTTCGGGTCGTTGCGAACGTGAGCGTCAATCGCGTCCTGGAGTTCGAACGCCCGCGCTTCGTACCAGCCCGTCGCGAAGCACTCTTCAGTGATGGTTCTCGCGTGGGCGACGTAGGCCTTGCGCCAGCGCGGGTGTTCGAAGAACCGGGCGGCGATCGGGTATGCCGGGTCGCCGGCGCGCAGGAACGGGTCGAGCTGCTGCATCTGGGTCAGGCTGAGCTGGCCGGTGCCGAACAGCTCCCGGAACGCGCCGAAGTTCTCGTTCAGGTCCCAGACCACCGGGTTGAACCGGCCCGCGTCGTCCCGGTACAGGTAGTAGTTCTGGGGCATGTTCAGCGGCGCGTCAAGGTTGACCATCACGATGTCGAACGCCAGCATCCAGAGGTGGCGGTCCACGTTGAGCACCTGCTCGAGGGCGTCCGGCCGGTGGTTGAGCGTGTCGAGGAACCCGATGAGCGCGGGCCAGCCGGTTTCCGAGGCGAGCACGTAGTAGTCGAGGTAGGGCGTGGTGTCCGGGCCGTAGTATTCCCAGCCCGCGGGTCGGGCGGAGTCGGACATCTCGCCCTTGAACCGGGCGCCCGCGTCGGAGTAGAACCATTCGCGCATGAACCGCTTGTCCACGTCCTCGTTGTTGGTGTACAACCCGATGGGCGTGCCGTTGACACTGATGGTGGCGTAGTTGGACCGGCCGGCAGGCATGTAGCGCCGGGCGATTTCGTAGCTGACCGTTTCCCGGACGAAGCTCGGGTCCTTGTAAACGTTGGCCAGCCGGAGCGTGCCGTGGCCCTCGAGCGACTGGTCCGGCACCCGGTAATCGAGCGCAATGTTGAACGGCTTCTTGCGCCGGGTCGGGTGGTAGGAACTCTGGCCCTTGTACCGCACCCCGACGCTGTCGAACACCACGCCGTTGATGACCGCCCGGCCCGCCAGCCGTTCCTTCAGGCCCCGGGCGTAGAGGCTGTCGAGGATTTCGTTCCAATCCGGCTCGGCGAAGAACAGCTCGATGGTGTTCACCCGCCCGTCGTCGTAGAAGCCCGCCCCGGCAGTCGCAACCAGCAGGAGGAGCAGCGCGGCGGCGCGGGCGGCGTTCATTGCCTTCCTGGCGGTCAGCGGCCGGTGTTCGGTCCGCGCGGGGTCGGCCGGGGCATCGCCTGCCAGGCCGGGCCCGCGTCCGGCAGCCGGCCCCAGGAAGTGTCCGGTCGCTGGGGGCCGAAGGATACCGTATCCACGAGCAGGACCTGGAACGAGTCCGCGGCGAACAGCCCGAGCCGTTCACCCTGCTCCGCGTTCAGCCGGAAGGAAACGTGGAGCGGACCCTGGTACTCCTCACCGTCGGCCCAGACCAGCAGGTACCCGCCCGGGGCCAGCGCAGTGTCCGGGAACGCCCATTTCGTCGGGGTGCGCAGGTCGTCGGTCAGGTAAACACCCAGGAGCGGGACCGGTTCGTCGCCGGCGTTGTACAGCTCGACCCAGTCGTCGTAGCTGCCGAACGGGTCGGCAATGACGGAGCGGTTCGCGGCCAGCAGTTCGTTGAGGAACAGCCGGCCCCGCAGGGGCGAGATGCCGGAGCTGTTCGGCCGGCCCGGGGTCGGGTAGGGCAGGAACTGCCAGCGGCTGTCGCCGTCCGGCAGCCGGCCCCGGGAAGTGTCGGTGCGCTGGGGACCGAAGGACAGCGTGTCCACGAAGAAGATGTCGTCGCCGTCGGTCTCGTACAGTCCGAGCTGTTCGCCCCGCTCCGCGTTGAGCTTGAACGTGGCGTGCAGCTGTCCCTGTTCCGGCTGGCCGTCGGCCCAGATGAGCAGGTACCCGCCCGCGGGCAGGACCGTGTCCGGGAACGGCCATTTCATCGGCACGGTCAGGTCGTCGGTGAGCGAGAACGCGCCCAGCCGGACGTCGGTTTCGCCGGCGTTGTACAGCTCGACCCAGTCGTCGTATTCGCCGTGCGGGTCGGCGACGGTCGCACTGTTCGAGGCCATGAACTCGTTGATGAACACCACCCCGGCCCGCGGGGAGGGGGTCGGGGCGGCCGGGGCGGCGACACAGCCGGAGGCGGCCAGCAACAGGCCCAGCAGGGGCCACAGCCCGCGTCCTGCGTATTTCAGCATCTTCACGTTTCCTTCCTAGAATCCTGCCTGCGCCTCGACCAGCGCCAACCGGCCGGCGGGCGCGAATTCCGAAACCCAGTTTGCCTTCAGCCGCATCCGTCGGTGCAGGTGCCAGTTCAGGCCGGCGGTGAGCGCGGTCTGCGGGTTGTCGGCCGAAAGCCGTTCCAACCGGAGCCCGGGCTCGAACGGCCCCAGCCGGTACGAGCCGGCCAGGTACCCGCCCAGCATCGTCCGACCCGCCACCAGCCGTGCGGCCAGCAGTTCCGCCTCGAGCAACAGGCCGCCCGCCCGCACCCGGAAGTCACCGCCCCCGGCGTGGAGCAACTCGCCGGTCAGGCTGTCGTTCCGCTGGGTCGC
The DNA here is from genome assembly GCA_046484845.1 of bacterium. Classification (GTDB taxonomy): domain Bacteria; phylum Hydrothermota; class Tepidihabitantia; order Tepidihabitantales; family Tepidihabitantaceae; genus DSBX01. The sequence continues at coordinate 1,940 of JAWOIB010000111.1, read as the reverse complement.
GTTCAGACCGACCGTCAGCCACCGGGCCGGGGACACGGTCAGACGCTCGACGAACTGCTTCGCGTCGTCATAGTCGCGGTGCAACCGGCCCCGGGTGCCGTTGTAGACCCCGAGCGCGTACCCGACCGGCAGGGTCCGCTCGAACAGCTCGCCCTCGACAGTCAGCCCGATGTCCCGACCGAGGAAGCCCGGCCGGCCGAACGCATCGTTAACTGTGGTGCGCTCGATCATCAACAGCCGGCGCGCGGGCGTCAGTTCTTCGAGGCTGAACGGCATCTTGCGCAGGCCGGCGGCGAGCCGCAGCGGCCGGCCGACCCGGTACTCGACGAACGCGTCTTTGACCGTCAGCTCGAGCCGGTCCGCGCCCAGCTCGAGCACCGCCGCGGCTCGTTCATCGAACCGGTACTCGAACTCGACCCGGGCCCGGCGCAGCACGAAGCCGTACTTCGGCCGGGCGCAGGCGCGGAAGTCCTGCTGCCACTGGACGTGGACGTAGCCGTCGATGTCGAGCCGTTCCGCGGCGGAGCGCGGGCTGACCCGGACCGCGAAAACCTGCCCCGCGGCCAGGGCGAGTAGCGCCATCACGGCGCAGGGGCGTAGCAAACGCACGCAACTCAAGCTACCGGCCTCCTTTTGCCGAGCCGGGCATGACGGAACCTGCAGGTTCGCAAGTGCAGACCCGCGCCGGGGCAGAAACCTGCGCCCGGCTGCCCGGGTTCCGAGGCTGCATGGTACCGGCCGCCGGGGGAAGAGACGGGCCCGGGTGCCACGAACCGGGAATCCCGAACCCTCTCAAGGACGCTATATTCTCTCCCCGGAAGTCCATTCTGTCAACCACCGGCCGGGCCGGGGGAGACACACCGCACGCGATTTCAGGGTAACCTCTTTGATAGCAGGTTGTTAGCCGTCCTGACCACGGGCCCCACCCCATCCCGGGAGCCATCCCCGGGGCCGTTCCCCCCCTGGCTTCCCCTACGGCTCCGGTAACCCCCTCCGGGGTGGCTCCGGGGGTGGCCAGGATGACGGCCAGGGTGACGGCTCCGGGCAGGGCTATGGGTACGGCCAGGGTGACGGCCATGGGTATGGCTACCGGTATGGCTCCGGGGACGGCTACCCCGACGGCTCCCCCGGTGGCCTGGGGGACGCAGGTGCGGGTGGGGAACGGCGGGAGCTGTGGCGACGGCGGCACGGCGAGTTGCGGGCAGGCGCGGCAGCGGGTAGAATCGCGCGATGAAGAATGAACTACTGTCCTTCGTCCTGTTCCTGCTGGTGGCCGGGTGCGGCGTACCCGGCGGCGGCCCGGGCGCCGCGGCCGGCGTCGAGGCCGCACCGTTGTCGGTGGAGATCGACGGCCGAGCTCTCCGGCTCGAGGTCGACCTGTGGCGGGATTTCCAGCCGGTCGCGCCGCCGGACGGCCAGCCGTTGATGGCGGTGGCGCGGGTGGTGGCCGAGGACGGCCGGTCCCTGCCCGAGGACGTCGCGGTCAGCCGGGTCTGGGTGCTGAACGGCCGGGAGCAGTGGGCGCCGGAGCTGTCCGCCGCCGCGGAGCCGATGCTGGCGCATATGACCGATGGGCCGAAATGGGGCCCGGGCATCAGCGTTGACGTGGTGGTGCGGCTGGAGCGTGGTGGCGAGAGCTGGCTGCTCCGGGCCGCGGACCAGCCGATCAAGCGCACGGACTGACCGCCGATGCCCGGCGCCCGCCAGGGGAGGATGCGGATGGTCATGGCGTGTCCGATGCTGGTCCTGTTGCTCGGGCTGACCGCGCCCGGCATTGACGAGCTGATGGCCGTGGTGTACCGGCGCGAGGCTGAACTTGACCGGCAGGTGCGTGACGCGCAGTTTCTTGCTGAGTACCGCTACGAGGAGCGGGAGGCAGACGGCCGGTTGCGGGCGGTGGAAACCTGCACCCGGCGGGTGTACGTCCGGGGCGGCCGCCA
>JAWOIB010000108.1:0-6517 GCA_046484845.1 bacterium | reverse complement strand
GTACGTGCCGGCCCACGACCTCTACATCGAGAAGGACGCGAGCATCAACGAGGAAATCGAGCGCCTGCGGCTGAAGGCGACATCGAGCCTGATCGAGCGGCGGGACGTGGTCGTCATCGCCTCGGTCTCCTGCATCTACAACCTCGGCGAGCCCTGGGAGTTCAAGGAAGCGCTGTTTCCCATCGAGCTCGACCGGGAGCTGGACCGGGACGCCCTGCTGGAACAGCTCGTCCGGCTCCAGTACAGCCGTAACGACTTCGACCTCAAGCGCTCGACCTTCCGGGTCCGGGGCGACGTGGTCGAGATTCACCCCTCGCACCGCGACTACGGGGTGCGGGTCGAGTTCGACGGCAACCGGGTGGGCCGGCTGAGCATCTTCGACATCGTCACCGGCAACCTCGTCGAGCGCCGGCCCCGGCTGGTCATCTACCCCGCGAAGTACTTCGTCACCAACGAGGACACGATTTCGACCGGGACGGTCTCGATCGAGAAGGAGCTGGTCCAGCGGGTGGCGGAGCTCAGGGCGCGGAACAAACTGCTCGAGGCCCAGCGGCTGGAGACCCGGACGAAATTCGACCTCGAGATGATGCGCGAGTTCGGGTACTGCCCGGGCATCGAGAACTACTCCCGCCACCTGCTCGGCAAGTCCCCGGGAGAGAGACCCTACTGCCTGCTGGACTACTTCCCGCACGACTACCTGGTGGTCATCGACGAATCCCACGTCACCCTGCCGCAGGTCCAGGGCATGTACAACGGCGACCAGGCCCGGAAGCGCACCCTGGTCGAGTATGGCTTCCGGCTGCCCTCCTGCCTCGACAACCGGCCGCTCCGGTTCGACGAATTCGAGACGCTGGTCGGGCAGACGGTGTTCACCTCGGCCACGCCCGGCGCGTACGAACTCCAGGTCAGCCAGGACCGGGTCGCCGAGCTGATTGTCCGGCCGACCGGGCTGGTTGACCCGGAGATGGTCGTCCGGCCCACGCGGGGCCAGGTTGACGACCTCATCGCCGAGGTCCGCGCCCGGACCGCGCTGGGCGAGCGGGTGCTGGTGACCACGCTGACCAAGCGGATGGCCGAGGACCTCGCCGAACACCTCGCGGAGATGGGCATCAAGGTCAAGTACCTCCATTCCGAGGTCGAGGTGCTCGAGCGGGTGGAAATCCTGCGCGCGCTGCGGCTGGGCGAGTTCGACGTGCTGGTCGGCATCAACCTCCTGCGCGAGGGGCTGGACCTGCCCGAGGTATCGCTGGTCGCGATTCTCGACGCGGACAAGGAAGGGTTCCTGCGGGACGAACGCTCGCTCATCCAGACCGCGGGGCGGGCGGCCCGCCACGTCCGGGGACAGGTAATCCTGTACGCGGACAGCCTGACCCGCTCCATCCGGGCCGCGCTGGCCGAGACCGACCGCCGCCGCCGCAAGCAGGTCGAGCACAACAAACAGCACGGCATCGTGCCGCGCACCATCTCCAAGTCGCTGGACCAGGTGATGACCGCGACCTCGGTCGCGGACGCCCGGCGCGAGGAACCGGAAGTCGAGCAAGAGCCGGCGACCGTCGGCGACCGGCTGGAGCTTATCGCGCAACTCCAGCGGGAGATGGAGGAAGCCTCGGCCGAGCTTCGCTTCGAGGAAGCGGCGAGGTACCGGGACCGGGTGAAAGAGCTGCTGCAGGCGATGGACGATGACATCCTCCGCCGCGCGGCCCGGCCCGGACCGGCCAGGAAACCGCCCGGCCGCGGCCGGCGGCGAGGGCGCTGAGCGCGGGGGAGATGCGGAGAAACCGACAATGAAGCGCATTGCCGCGACAATCCTGCTGGCGCTGGCCGGCTGCTGCACGGACCTGCTGGTCACGCAGGAACCGGAAGCCTTCTTCACCGCCCGGCCGCTGCGGACCGGGCAGGCGGAAGTCGGACTGAGGATGATGCACGCGGGCTGGTTGCCGACCGAACGGGCGGTGTACGGCGTGGGGGCGGCCCTGGGCATCGGGCAGGGCTGGCAGATGCGGGCGGGCTGGGCGCTTGCCGGCACGCACTGGCGCCGGGGCGATTCGGCGCAACTATTGCTCAACGCGGTCGAACTGCGGGGCAGGCGGCAACTATTGGAGGACGGCCCTTTTCGGCTCGCGGTCGGAACCGGCTGTGACCTGGTGCTTGCCGACCCGGAGGAGGACGGACCGGTCGAGTACTACGGCGTTCGGCCGATGGTCCAGGCCGCGGCCGGGGTGTACTCGGACATCGGCCTCGGCGTGTTCGTGCCGGTCGCGTTCAGCGGCACCTTCCTTCGTCCGGAACAGGCGACCGGCTGGTCGGTCACCCCCGGGGCCGGGGTTGGTTTCGAGCACGACCACTTCTTCCTCCGGCTTGCCGGGAACGTACCGCTCGGCCGGTTCATCGAGGGGGACAGCCTCAGGCTCAGGGCGATGCAGCCGAGCGCGGGGCTGGAACTTGGCGGCCGCGTCCAGCTGTTCCAGTAGGAACCGCGCCTCCCGCATCGGATATGGTCTCCGGCTGAGACTGACCCTCGTTCTGGAGGCAACGCCCCGGTTTGACAACTCCCGCCCGGCGGGGGTAAGCTGTGTTGAGAAAGCAGGATTTCGGACCAATGACAGGACGTGTCCGGCCGGCGGTCGAGTCCGCCCACGGAGGCAAATGATGAATCAGCCAGTCTGCAGGCCGCTCGCAGTCGCAACCATCCTGCTCGCGCTGACCGCCCCGGCCCTCGCCGGTACGCCCCTGCGCGGGCAGGCCGGACGCATGCCCGACTTCGCGGCGCATGAGGCGGTGATGGATTCGCTGCGGGAAATACACCCGCGTTATCACGCCCGCTGGCTGAATGAACGCGGGCTTGACCCGGCCGACTTCATTCTTCGGCAATATCAGCCGCCTGAAGGTACTGCGCTACGGCAAGTCGGCAAGTGGGGTCGTGGCAGGTCGGTAGAGGTTACCGGTCAGGATAGCCTGGTCTTTCTGAGTCTGGGCAGTGAAATAGCGATATTCAACTTCTCGGACCCCGATGAGCCGAAGCTGCTGACCGAGTTACAGCTCGATTTCCGCCCCACGCAGACCTACGTCCGGGACTCGCTGCTGGTGACCGGGGGCTGGTCCTGGATTGAGACCTGGAACATCGCCAATCCCGTACAGCCGGTGTTCCGCGGCCGGATTCCTCACCCTGTCGCCGACTTCTGCCTCCAAGACTCACTGCTGTTTCTTGTCAGCGGCGACAGCTTCCGCGTATTCAGCATTGCGGACCCGGCCCGGCCCTACCAACTGGGTGCCAGCCGGGACAGCGGCTGGGCTACGACCGTCACCGGCAACACCGTGGTGCTGGTGTTGCGCAGCGGGTTCGGGTTCATGGATGTATCGGACCCCAGTGCGCCGAGACGAGTCGGGTTCTACGGCGGCAACTCGATTTCGGCCAGTGCTCGCGGTACGATATGCTGCATCTCTAACGATGAGGGCGGTGTGCCGCAGACCGCCAGCTTCGAGGTGTTGGACATCACCAACCCGGCGATGCCGGTGCGTCTCAGCAAGCTGACCGACGCGGGCGGGTACGACATCCACCTTGCCGACACGCTGGCGTTTGTCTCCGGCTGGCAGCACCCATACGGCGAGTTCTGCATCATAGACATTTCGAGCTCACAGGCACCCCGAAGACTCAGCATGTACACTACGCCGGGCGATAACACAGGCATATGGGCGAGCTTGGCCCTGCACCGGGCGTTCATCGCCGACTGGCGAGAGGGGCTTCAGGTCCTCGACATCAGGGACTTGGCCGTGCCGACTCTGGACACGACACTGCTGGTGGCCGACCAAGCCGAGGACATAGCCGTTTCCGGCGACTACGCTTATGTGGCCAACTACGCTGCAGGTATGAGAGTTCTCGATATATCCCGGCCAGCGACACCGGCTGAAGTCGGGTCCATTGACACGACATCCGGCGGGTTTTCGTCCGCGGCGGTCACCGTGCGGGATAGCTTCGCTTTTGTCCAGTGGTGGCCCCAACCATACCTGCGCAGCGTGTCCATTGAGAACCCGCTGAGGCCGACGCAGGCCGGTGGCGTTGCGGTGCCGATGATTCCTGCGGCTTTGGCGATACAGGATACCTTCCTCTACCTGGCCGGCCGGTTCCGCTTTCAGGTCGTCAACGTGGCCCGCCCCCGGGAGCCGGTGCTGGTGGGGAGCTGCGTGACGCAGGACGGGGTATCCTTTGGCCTCGCCGTGCAGGACTCATTCGCCTATATCATCAGCGGCCAACTGCAGGTAGTGAACATCGCCCGCCCGGACTCCCCGTTTGTGGTTGGCACGGCTCGTGGCGGGGCATCCGGAATCGCGGTCCTAGACTCGTTTGTCTACGTCCCGTACGCCTACGATACGCTTTGGGTCTATTCTGTTGCCGACCCGTCGCAACCTCGACTTCTATTCTCAACGCCGACCAGCATCTGGCCGCGAGACGTTGCACTCGGAGAATCCACCCTCTACGTGGCTGCCAGCCGTGGCTGGGGTGTAGATGTGTTTGACCTCACTGACCCCGGGCGTCCCGTGCGAGTCGGAAGGGCAAACGCACCGCACGACATTCGTCGCCTGCATTACGCGGACGGTCGGCTCTATGCCGCCATGTGGGAAGCGGGTGTAGCCATCTACGAAACGACCGCGACCGGACTGAAGGAACCGGCGGTACGCGAAGAAACAAGAGCGTCTCTTGCCGTACGGCCGACGCTGACCCGGGGCGAACTCACGGTACTGCTGTTGGACCGCACCCGACCGACGGAGACGGTCAGAATCTACGATGTATCCGGCCGAACCGTGTCGAGCATCCGGCCGGGAGCGACCTCCGGTGCGGTAAAAATCAGCCTGGCCGGATACCCGACCGGGGTGTACTGGGTTGAAGCGTTCGCAGGAGGCAGACGGTCTGCAGTGAAAGTAATCAAACAATAGGAGGATACGATGAAAAGTTGCTGCACGGCAGTAGTCGTAATGCTGGTACTACTTACCGGCATTGCGCCGGGGCAGATGAAGCCCTACGAAGTAGCGCCGACGCACGCCAACCGCAGCGGTTGGACGCCGCGTGACGGATGGGTCGGCCAGACCCTGACTTGCTCGTGGGACTCGCTGGTCGAGGTGCACGTCTTCGTCGGGCATCGGGGCTCAGACCCGACCGTGCCGTTCAAGGTGGACATGTACGAATACCCGGACGGTACAGAGCCGGTCGCTAAGAACGTCGGTCAAGAGGCCACTAGAGACCATGACTGGCTCAAGTTTCCTCTGACGATGGAGCCGGGTCGGGAGTTTGTGCGAGGGAAGCAGTACTTGGTACGGGTAACCAGGCCGGCCGACAGTATCAATTACTACTGGGCCGAGGACATCTATCCCTACGGCCACATCGTTGACCCGTTCGCGCCCGAGTCCCGGGACCTGGCTGCCCGGGTCTACGGCATCGCTCAGACCGAGAACAGCAAAGACCTGTTCGGCTCGCATCTGTTCCAGTTGGCGATGTGGAGGGACTGGCGGCAGGGCGCTAATCCCGTAGAGGGCTGGGATGCCTGGTCGGACGCGGCTGCGGCAGTCGGAATCGGGTGGGCGCGAGAGGGGCTGGAATGGGGGTCGGTGCAGAGTGAATCGGGCGCCAGTTTCAGTTTCGCGTACAAGTACGACACCGCAATGCTTGCTTTGGCAACGCGGGGAATCAAACCGTTTGTCATACTCTGTTACACTCCGAAGTGGGCGAGTTCGCGGATAGAGGGCTTTGTCCAGCGAGGAGACACCGTGGATACGATCTGGAGCGGGAAGTGCCCGCCGCGGAACCTGTTCGAGCCGGTGATGGACCCAGGCCAACCTGGTGCCGGCGTCAACCCCAACAACTTCTGGGCCAACTATGTGTACCATGCGGTAAAGCGCTACGGCCCATCGGGTGAGTTCTGGGGTGTGCAACCCTACCCTGACTTCGCGGTGACACGCTTCGGAGTCTGGAACGAGCCGGACATCCGATTCTTCTGGCGAAAGCCCACCGGACACTATCAACCGCAGCAGGGCGATACCTTCACTGATCAGGAGATGTGCAGTCTGTATGCGCGTCTCGTGGTAGTCACGGATTCGGCGGCGAAGATTGCGCTGGCCGCCCGGGGTCAGCCGAGGAGTGGCATCAAGCTGTACGCCGGTTCCAATTGGAGTGCCAACTGGCCGAACTGGCTGGCCGATTTCGGGGTGTTCGACCACGTTGAGGGAAGCGAGATTCATCCGTATCAGGTGAACTTTGACAAGCTGAACAATGACACTCTGAATCCGCAGATTCCTCCATATGACCCGGACCACCTCGACGACGCGGTCTTCACCGTTCGCCAAGTACTGGAGAGCCGCGGGCTCCATGACAAAGAGGTGCTGGTAACCGAAATCGGCTGGCCGGCCCGCAATGACAACACCGCGGACCAGGCAAACCAGGCGAACGCGTTGCTGGCGACCTACGTGCACGCACAGGCAGAGCATATGCTGTGGGGCCGACTGCAGGCTCCGCTGATGTGGTTTT
>JAWOIB010000095.1:0-12501 GCA_046484845.1 bacterium | reverse complement strand
CAAGCTGGCCGGGGTCGCGGGCGTCGCCCGCGGACAGTTGGCGGCCGCGGCCGCCAACTGTCCGCGGACAGTTGGCGGCCGCGGCCGCCAACTGTCCGCGGGCGACGCCCGCGACCCCGGCCAGCTTGTCCACGTCCGCGCCCAGCTTCTCATCCAGCAACCCGGCCAGCGCGACCAGCGCAAACGGCTCGGTCCCGGGCCGGACCTGGATGAAAACATGCGCGAACCCGGACTGGCGGGTGCGAATCGAATCAATCACCACCAGCCGGTTCTTCCGATCCGCGTAGCGGGCTTCGAGCATCCGCCCGACCGCCACCGGCGAAGTATTGAACACGTCGCCGACCAGCAGCATCGCCTTCGCCGCCTCGAGGTCGGCCAGCGTCGCGTCCCTAACGCCCTCCAGCCTGAGGCTGAAGGCGTTCTCCGGCTCAACGTGGCCGCAGACAATCTTGTCGGTACCGATTTCTCCGGCCAGGCCGAACAGCCTGCCCACCTCGTCCGCGCCCCGGCCCCGGCTGTAGACCAGCGCCACCTGTTCCGGCTTCACCGCCGCCCGCCAGGCCCGGACCAGGCTCGCGGCCTCGTCCCAGCCGACCGGCTTGCCGTCAAGCAAGGGGTACGCCAGCCGCTTTGGGTGGTCGATCACCACGCTCGCCGAGTTGCCCCGCGCGCACAGCCGTCCCCGGTTGACCGGCCCGTCGGCAGCGTACTCCATCCGGTACTGGTAGCCGTCGAACACCACCGCCGAAGTACAGCCGTTCAGGCAGAACGGGCAGGTGGTCCGCTTCGTTTCCATGCTAGACAAACGGGTCGGGAATATCCTTGACCTGGTCCCAGGTCAGCACCGGGCCGTCCTTGCAGGTGAAATACGGGCCGAGCTTGCAGTGGCCGCAATGCCCGAGCCCACACGACATGTTCGTTTCCATCGAAAGGTAGATGTGTTCGCCCTTGAACCCGGCCTCGAGCAGTTTCATCGTCACGAACTTCATCATTATCGGCGGCCCACAGACCACCGCTATGCTCTTGGCCTCATCGCAGGGAATCTCGTCCATCAGGCAGGTCACGACCCCGACCTTCTTCATCCAGCGCTCGTCCCGGACATCGACCGACAGGTCGATGTCCACCTTCTTCATCTTCTCCCATTCCGGGATAAGGTACTTGTAGACGATGTCGTCCGGGGTCCGGGCCCCGTAGCGCAGGAAGACGCGGCCGTACTTGTCAATCTCGTGGGTCAGGGCCAAGAACAGCGCCCGCAACGGCGCCAGCCCGACGCCGCCGCCGACGATGTAGATATCGCGCCCCTCGAACTTCTCGAGCGGGTAGCGCGCACCGTACGGCCCGCGGATACCGACCGTGTCCCCGACCTTGAAATTGAACAGTGCCCCGGTCGCCCGGCCGACCTTCATGATCGTCATCTCGATGATGTCGCGCTTGAAATGGGACGAGCTAGGCGTGAACGGGGCCTCGCCGTACCCGGGCATGGTCAGCTCGATGAACTGCCCGGCCAGGAACGGCACCTCCTGCTCCGGCCTGAGCACGAAAGTCCGGATGTTCGGAGTCTCATCAATGGTCTTGATGATTTCGGCCGAAATCGGCTGGAAGATGTTGCCCATGACTAGACCTCGGCCAGCACCTTCCGGATGTCAATCTTACCCATGCAGACCTTGTAGCACCGGCCGCAACCGGAACAGGCCGGCATCTTCTGCCAGGTCGGGAAATGGCTGAACTTGCAGAAGAAGCGGTTGTAGAACCGCTTCACGAACTCCGCCCGCGGGTTGGCTCCACCGCCGACCCGGGCATATGCCGCGATGTAACAGGCATCCCAGACCTTCGTCCGCTCCATACCCTGATCCTTCGCCTTGTCGTAGAGCAGGAAGCAGTAACAGGTCGGGCAGGCCATCAGGCAACCGTAGCACTCCACGCAGTCGGCAGCGTGCCGGGACCAGAACGCATCGTCCTGGACCCGCTTCCAGATGCGGGCCGGCGTGTCCGGAGCGAACTGCTTCGGGTTGGTCTCCGCGAGCCGCTTCGCCGCAGTCTGCCGGCTCGCCTCGCGCGCCGCCAGCTGGGCCTCGGTCGCCGGGGTGGTCCGGGCCAGTGCGACCAGCTTGTCACCCGCGTCGCTCAACGGCTCGAGCAGCCAGCCGCCCTCGACCACTGACAGCGCCAGGTCCGCCTCGTCCCGGTCCTCCCCGGTGGCATGCGGCCGCCCGTGAACCAGGTTGCAGAAACAGCTGTCCTCCGGGACCGGGCAGTCCGCGACGATAATCAGCGTGTTCTCCCGGCGCCCGCGATAGAACTCGTCCTTGAACTCCTGTTCCAGGTACATCTTCCGATGCACGCGCAGCGCGGCCACGTCGCAGGCCTTGGCACCGAACAGGATGCGCCGCTCGGCCGGGCCCGGCTCAAACCGCCCGGGCATCTCCGCCACCTTCTCACGCGGGGAAAAGAAGAAGCTCTTGACCGGCTCCGCGGCCCGGACCCGCTCCAGCGCCGGGGCCGGTGCGTCCGTGCCAGCCGGCGCGGCCGGTTCGAACCGCTGCCAGTGTACCTGGTCCTTGATGATAGTGGGGAAAAACACCGCGGCATCGCCGGCAAGCGACCGTAGCCAGTCCAGCGATGACGCGTTCGCGAGAAACTGCATACTCACGTGGGCGAAAACTACATAACTAGAACTAAAAGTCAAGCAGAATCTGAAACCCATTTCGACCCGCTCGACAACATAGGTATGTCAACCTGCCCGGACCGCGGCATGTCCGTCTCGACATACCCGTATACTGCCAAACCACAGCGAAAGTGTCGTAGCGACTTCTTGCCGAAGGGCGTCGAGGCTCGGTCCGATCGCGCAGGCTGAACGGCAGGGCATTGGCTGGCGGCCGCCAGCCGTACATCAAGACTGACACAGTCCCTGTGGCATAACCCTATGACATTATCGCTGGGGCATCACAAGAACCGGGGAAACCAATTGACACCACTAAACGCGGGTCTATAATTTTCCTGCCGGGTGTGGGCAGGGTTGTCCTTAGAACCTATCGGTTCCGCATCCGATTCCGGGGCACCCGGAACCTGGAGTAGAGTTCGTTCGCCGGCATCGGCAGGGTTATCGGGAAACCAGGCCGCTTGCTTCCCGCCGGTTTGCCGGCTTGGTGGTTACAGTCAACAATAAGGAGGCGATGATGCGCAGCCTGGTCCTTTTTCTCGTCCTGGCCAGTTCCCTGGGTGCGGGCTACAACCTGCTGTCCCAGGACTTCGACACGTCTTGGAGTACGACCACGCCGCCCGATAGCTGGCGGATTCATTACACCGGCACGCCCGGCAACGACGCCTGGCACCGCAAAGACGCGCTCCAGCCGCCCTGGACCGGCCACCCGACACCCTACGCGGCCATCTACTACGACCTCCAGGGCGACAACCTCGAGGACTCGCTCATCTCCCCGTCGTTCGACTGCACCGGCTACCGGAACATCACCCTGAGCTGCAGCACCGTCTTCCGCCGCAACATCAACCAGCCCTACACCGCCCAGCTCCGTTATTCAATTGACGGCGGCACGAGCTGGCTGCTGCTGCGCGACTACCAGGAGACCAACGTCGGCCCGGAGCTGGAAACGTTCAGCCTCGCGCAGGCCACCGACCAGCCGGACGTACGCGTCGCCTGGATCTTCGAAGGCAACAAGTCGTTCATCAGCCACTGGACGATTGACGACGTGGTCGTCACCGGCGAGTCGATTCCGGAATGGGACATCGAATGCCGGAGCATCGTCAGCCCGCCGACTTTCATGGCCCCGGGCCTGCTCACGCCCGCCGCCCGGTTCCGGAACAACGGCATCAATGTCCACAACAACATCCCGGTCGAATGCCGGCTCTATGACGACAGCCTGAACCTGCTCGACAGCTGGTCGGAGGTCATCCTCGAGCTCCAGCCGGGCCAGACGCTCGAAGTGACCTTCACGCCGGGCTACACCGTACCGGTGGGGCAGTACCGCATCGAGTTCTGGTGCGAGGGGAGCCCGGACGAGAACCCGGCCAACGACACCCTGCGCCGGACATTCCGGGTAAGCTGGCTCCAGGAGATGCGCTATGACAACGGCACCGCCGCCGGGTACGACACTTGGCCGCTCGGGAATTACGGCTGGGGTGTGTGGTACGCGCCGACCGGCCTGCCGGTGCACATCGAGTCGCTGAAGGTCTACCTGCGCGCGAACGGCAACCCGGCATTCGACCGCTTCCAGCTGGCAGTCGTCGGCGACGCCGGCGGGGTGCCCGGGGAAGTGCTGTTCCGCACCAAGACAATGACCGCCGCGACCGGCTGGAACTCGTTCCCGGTCGCGGACAACCACGATGAAATCGTCATCAGCGACGGCGGGTTCTACGTGTTCTACCTGCAGGTCGGCGAGCCGCCGGAATGCCCGGTGCTGGGCTACGACAACGCCCGCTCTTCCGGCGCCTCATACTGGCAGTACCGGGCCGGCGCGTTCGTCCCGGACTCGGGTGGCGGCGACTATATGATTCGGGCGGTCATCAACCGCGACCTGATTCCGCTCCGCCCATTCGACCTGCGTACGACCCACATCGAGTACCCGTGGTACGAATTCGTCCAGCGACCCGTGGGCGCGGGGTTCTCGCCCCGGGCCCGGGTGCACAATCACGGCACCTTCGACCTGGCTGACTTCGCGGTGGCCTGCACCATCCGCGGCCCGGGCGGCGAACTGCTCTACGACGACCTCCGGACGCTTGGCCCGCTCGGTCAGGGCGATGCGCTGTTCGTCGAATTCAACCCCTGGGTGCCGCCGGCCGCCGGCAACTACTCGGTGATGGTACGCACACTGCTCGCCGGCGACGAGAACCCGGACAACGACGCCAAGGCGTTCGGGTTTGAGGTTCGACCGGGCGCCTGGACCGGGTACAGCCTCGACAGCAGCCACGCATGGATTGATTCGGACACCGCCACCGGGCCGGCCTTCGAATGGGTCCACCCGTACCCGGAAAGCTCCTCGCTGGTCATCTCGGCCGGCGACGAGTATCGCATCTACGTGCCCATCGGGTTCCATTTCCCGTTCTACGACACGAGCTACGCCAACTGCTATGTCACGACCAACGGCTGGCTCACCCTCGGGTTCGACCCGGGCACCAACGAACGCCAGCCCCAGCGCATCCCCGACCCGGCCGCACCCAACCGGGTGCTCGCGCCCTGGTGGGACGACCTGGCCTGCGGCCCGGGCTACGGCGGCGGCAGGGTCTGGGCCCGGTACCTCGGCGCCGAGCCGAACCGCCGCTTCGCGGTCATCTGGGACCGGGTGAACCGGGTCGGCACCGACACCACCGAGCTGCTCTCGTTCCAGGCGATTCTCCACGAGAACGGCCAGGTGGTCTTCCAGTACCTCGATACGAAGACCGGCGACATCCGGTACGACCACGCCCGCGGCGCGGCCATCGGGCTGGAAAACGCCGCGGGCAGTGACGGCCTCACCTACCTCTACGCCCGGCCGCCGATGTCGAACGCGGTCAACGACCTCGAGAACCGGGTGCGCGACTCGCTCGCCATCCGCCTCAACCCCATCCGCCGGGACATCGCCGCGCTGGAAATCGTCGAGCCGACCGGCTACGTCTTCCCGCAGACCTGGGTCCCGTCCGCCAAGATCCAGAACTACGGCACGGTCGTGGACGACGTCTGGGCCTTCCTGACCATCCGGCCAGGCGAGTACATCGACTCGTTGCTCGTGCCCGGGCTCCTGCCCGGCGACAGCGCGGTCATCGAGTTCGCGGCCTGGGACGCCACGGTCGGCACCTACACCGTGACCTGCTCGACCTGGCTGGCCGGCGACATCGACCTATCGAACAACCTCGCCAGCGCGACCGTCATCGTCTCGCCCTGGATCCAGCGGCCGGACATCCCGTTCGGCTCCCGCCGCCGCAAGGTCAAGGGCGCGACGATGGCCTACGCTTCAACCACCAACCGCATCTACGCGTTCAAGGGCTCGAACGACGAGGAGCTGTGGCGGTACGACATCCCCACCGGCGAATGGACGATCGCGGGCTCGATCCCGTCCGGCCCGTCCGGCCGGCGGGCCCGCTACGGCAACGCGCTGGCCTTCGACCCGGACCACGGCGCCGAGGGCACGCTCTGGGCCGTCAAGGGTGGCGGGGTACCGGACTTCTACAGCTACGACATCGCCAGCCGGGTCTGGACCCCGTGCTCCAACGTGGTCGTCAACACCTGGGGCTACCGCCCGCCCCGCCGGGGTGCGGCGCTGGCGTACGTGCCCGGCCTCGGCTTCGACGGCTCGGTGTTCTGCCTGGTCGGCAACAACACCAACCTGCTGCTCCGCTACGACATCGCCACCGGCCTCTGGGACGTGATGTACGACACCGAGAACAAGGTCTTCCAGGTGCCGTGGGGCCCGCGTGCCCGGCGCTGCCGGGTTGGCTCCGGGATGGTCTTCGCCGACACCGCCCTGTTCGTCGTCAAGGGATCGAACACGGTCGAGGCCTACAGCCTGAACCCGTTCAGCCTGACCACCCGGGAGCTGGACAGCTCGCACCTATACATGGACCGCCGCGGCCGAAGGCGCAAGGTCAAGGGCGGCGCCTCGCTCGGCTACCTCGACGGCGCGCTGTTCCTGCTAAAGGGCGGCAACCGCGAGGAGTTCTGGAAGTTCCGCATGGACCAGGACTCCTGGGTCCAGGTAACCGACATCCCCTACTCCCTGCAGGGGCGCCGCCGCAAGCCCAAACGCGGCAGTGCGCTGATTGGCACCGATTCCACCCTCTACTGCCTGAAGGGCTCGCACGGCTACGAGTTCTGGGAGTACATGCCGGAGGGCGACACCGCGGTCGGCGCGGTGCTGGCCGCCCGGCCCGGCCGCTCCGGGGTGATGGCCGGACAGGAACGGCCGCTCGAACTGGCTTTGACCGCCGCGCCCAACCCGATGACCCGACGGCTGGCGGTGCGCTGCCAGGTCGCGGTTGCCGGCCGCACCCGCCTCTCGGTCTACGACGGCAGCGGCCGGCTGGTCCGGCGGCTGGTGGACGCCACCCTCACGCCCGGACGCCACAGTTTCAGCTGGGACGGGCTGGACCGGTCGCGCCGGCTGGTGCCGGCCGGGGTTTACCTGCTCAGGCTGGAAAACGGCCCGGACGAACTGACCACCAAGCTGGTCATCCAGCGCTGACCGGCGGGGAAACAACTGCGCGGGCGGCCCCCGGGCCGCCCGCGCGCTTTCAAGCGGCTAAAGCTTGTACCAGAGATAAACCGCCAGCCCGACCAGCACGACCACGAACGTGGTAATGGAGAAGGTCAGGCCGAAGGTAAGCGCGAGAAACCCCAGGTTGACGCTGAACGTCGGCACCCCGATGTTCAGCCCGGCGAAGAAGAAGTCGCGCACCGGCCCGGCCGGGAACGCCCGGGCCATGAAGTTCGATACCACACTGCCGAGCAGACCGGCCACGATTATCGCCAGCGCAAGCAGGCCGACCGACCGGCCGCCGACCCTGGTTCCATGCGGCTTCATGACGGTCTCACTATAGCGCGTCCCGGCCGGACATCAAGCGCCCGGCAGCACCACGTCCGCCCGGCGGCCGCAGCCGGTGCAGCGCCCATCCGCCACGCCGGTCACCCGGCCCCGACCGCCGGCCCGGTCGACCAGCACGCGGCCGCACCCCGGACAGCGGGTGTCCCGCCAGCGCGTCCCGGCCCCGATGTTGCCCAGGTAGACGTAATCGAGCCGCTTGCTGGCGATCTCCCCTGCCCGCAACAGCGTCGCCTCCGGCGTGGCCGGCTCGCCCGCCCGGTGGCGCGGGAAGTAGCGCGAGAAATGCAGCGGCGTCGCGCTCCCCAGCCCGGCCACGAACTCGACCAGCCCCGCGACATCCTCCTCCGCGTCGTTGCGCCCGGGAATCAGCAGGTTGGTCAGTTCGAGGTGACAGCCCTGGCTGGCCGCGGCAATCGTGTCCAGCACCGCCTCGAGACAGCCCCCGACGTAATCCCGGTAGAAACCGGGCTGGATTGACTTCAGGTCGACGTTCATCGCATCCACGTGGGGCAGCAGCTCCGCCAACGGTCCGGGGTTGACCATCCCGTTGGTCACCAGCACCGTCCGAAACCCGGCCGCCCGCAGCGCCGGGCAGGCGTCCAGCAGGTACTCGAACCAGACCAGCGGCTCGGAGTAGGTGAACGCCACCCCGAACGTGCCCGCTTCCCGGGCCAACTCGACCAACTCGCCGGGCGCGGTCTGACGGCCGGGAACCACCTGCTGGGAGATGCCGCTGTTCTGGCAGAAGGGGCAGGCGAGGTTGCAGCCGTAGGTCGTCACCGACAGGATGTCCTCGCCCGGGTGGAAGTGGTAGAGCGGCTTCTTCTCCACCGGGTCCACCGCCGCCGACACAATCTCGCCGTAGCTCGCGGCTTCCAGCCGACCGCCGGCGTTCCGCCTGCCCAGGCACCGGCCCCGGCGGCCGGGCGCGACCAGGCAGCGGTTCGGACACAGCTCGCACCGCGCCGAATCGCCTTCCGGGTGCCAGTGCCGGGCGGTGACCTTCATCCCGTCCAGTATAGCCCGGAACCCGGCGACATCCAGCGCCCGCCGTGCCGCTTGAGTCGCCGGCATTCGCCGCTACCATTCTTACCTGTGATGCCACCAACCGACAGCCCGACCGGCCCGGTGCCGCCCTTCCAGGCTTGGCAACCGACCCGCCCGCCCGGCGGCTCGCGCGGCTGGCGCGTCATCATCATCGTCGCCGCGGCGGTGCTGGCCGTTTCACTCCTGCTCTGGCTCATCCTCTCCCTCGCCCACCGACCCCGGCCCGCGTCGCCGGACCGCCAGCCGGCAACGGCCACCACGGCCGACTGGCAGTCATCAGTGGTGACGGTGCGCCCGGGTGAAGTGCTGCCGGTCGCCCTTGCTCGCGCCGGCCTGCCCGACTCACTCCACAGCCGCGCGCTTGCCGCGCTCGACGCCGCCGGCTTCAACTTTCGGCAGCTACGGCCGGGCGACTCGCTGACCGCCCTGCACCGCACGCCCGGCGACTGGCGGGTGCTGTACCGGGCCGGCATCGAGCGCATCTGGCAGATTGACCTCGGCCCGACCGACCGGGTCGGGATGCCCCTGCGCCGCGTCCGGCGGGTACCGACGGTGGTCAGCGGCAGCATCAGCTCCTCGCTCTGGGACGCGCTCCTTCAGCAGGGCGAGCAGCCCGCGCTGGTGCTGGCCTGCGCCGAGGTCCTCGGCTGGGAGGTGGACTTCTTCACCGAAACCCAGCCCGGCGACTCCTTCGTTATCCTGGTCACCCGGCGCGTGCAGGAACCGGTCGGCCGCGATTCCGGCCCGGCGGTGCTGGTCGGGTACGAACCGCTTACCGGCGTCCGCTACCACGGCGCGGTCGGGGACGTCGGCGGTCTCCGCTACACCGACCCGGACGGCCGCACCGACTACTACAACCCGGAAGGCCAGTCCCTGCGCAAGACGTTCCTCAAGTCGCCGCTCAACTTTGCCCGGGTCACGTCATTCTTCGGCCGTCGCTTCCACCCGATACACCGCACCTGGCGCCAGCACCACGGCCTTGACTACGCCGCCCCGAGCGGAACCCCGGTCTCGGCGGTAGCGGAGGGCCGGGTGATCCGGGCCGGCTGGTACGGCGGGTACGGCAACTGCGTGGACATCAGCCACCCGGGCGGGTACCTGACCCGCTACGGCCACCTCAGCCGTTTCGGCCGTGGCGTCCGCACCGGCACGACCGTCAGCCAGGGGCAGGTCGTCGGCTACGTCGGCTCAACCGGGATCTCCACCGGCCCGCACCTGCACTTCGAACTGCACCGGAACGGCGCGGCGATGAACCCACTCCGGTTCGACCCGCCCCGGGTGGAGCCGGTCGCCCCCGGGCACCTGGCCGATTTCGCGGAGGGGCGCGACCGGCTGTATGCGGCCTTTCCCGCGCTCAAGCCGCGGCAATGACCAGCCCAACCACCGTCCCGGCCCCGGCTACCAGCAGCTGACGTCCGGCCGCATCAAGCGTCGCCCCGCTCGTGGTTACGTCGTCCACCAACAGCACCCGGCGGGATTCGAGTTCGAGCCCGGGCAGCGTTGCGAACACGCCCCGGACGTTCGCCTGCCGGGCCGCGTCGTCCGGCAGGTGCGTCTGGGTCGGGGTATTCCGGCGTCGAACCAGCAGGTCGGCATACGGTATCCCGGTCCCGGCCGCGACCTCCCGCGCCAGCAGTTCGGCCTGGTTGTAGCCGCGCTCCCGCTGGCGGGCGCGGTGCAGCGGCACCGGGCAGACGCAATCAGCCCGGCTGAGTTCCGGGTCCGACTCGGCCAGGCCGCACAGCGCCTGGCCCAGCAGCCTCACCAGCACGGTCAAGTTGCGGTACTTCAGGCTCCGGACGAGCCCGGTAAGGGGCGGGGCGTACCGGCCGACCGCCCGGACCCGCGCCAGGCTCAACGGCAGAGAGCACCGCCCGCAGCCCGGCCCCGGCCCGGCCAGCGGCCGGCCGCACCGTGGACAGACCTCGAGCCTGCCTGACAGCACCCGGTCTCGGCAGGCGGTGCAGACCAGCCCGGACTCAAGGTCGGCTTCGCAGCCGAGACAGACCGGGGGATACAGGAAATCGGCCAGCCCGGCGAGGAACCGGCGCAGGCTAGCCGCGGGACCGCGCACCGCCGGCACGGCGCCGCTGGAACACGACCAGCAGGACAACTCCGAAAACCGCCAGCCCGAGCGCGACCACTTGATTGCCCCAGTAGTTGGGCGCATCCTCGTAGTAGCGGACGAAATCAATCCCGAACCGGAACAGCGAGTAGAGCGCGAGTATCACCGAGAAAAGCACCCCGTCCTTGAGCTTGCGCCGTTCCAGCAACAGCGCGATGCCGAACAGGACGAAGCCGGCGAGCGAGGAATACAGCTGGGTCGGATGAATCGGCGGGATTACGCCGGTGGCCCGGTCCATGAAAGCAGCCCCGGCCGGCGAGTTCGCCGGGAAAACCAGCCCGAGGAAAGAATCGGTCGGCCGGCCGTAGCAGCACCCGTTCAGGAAACAGCCGATGCGGGTGAGCCCTTCACCCAGTACCAGCGCCGGCGCCGCCGCGTCGAGCATCTTGAGCAACGGCAGCTTGCGACGCCTTATGAATATCCAGCCGGCAATCAGCCCGCCGAGCAGGCCACCGTGAAACATCAACCCGGCCAGCCCGCCGCGCCAGAACGCGATGATACCGATGAGGTCGTCCTTGAACTCGTGCCAGTGGAAGCCGACGTAGAACAGCCGCGCGCCGGCCACGACCGCGAGCAGGATCCAGAGCGCGAGGTCGGTCACGTCCTTCGATTCGACCCCGAACCGCCGCGCCCGGCGCTCGACGATGAAGATGCCGAGCAGGAACGATATGAACAGCATCAGCCCGTAGGAGTAGATCTGGATGCCGCCGAGTCTCAGGATAGTCGGGTACATTGAGCCTATGCTATGGACGCGCCCCGGGTTGTCAACCCATCACTCCGCCGCCCCCGGGGGAGCGAGCAGCCGCACCTTCACCCCGGCCTCGGCCAGCAGCTTCCTCCCGAACTCATCCGGGTAGCTCTCCCCGACCACGAACTCGCGGATGCCGGCGTTGAGCAGCATCTTGCCGCAGGTGATGCAGGGCTCGTGCGTGCAGTAGAGCATCGCACCGCTGACGTTGATGCCGAACGCCGCGGCCTGGACCAGCGCGTTCTGCTCCGCGTGGATGCCGCGGCAGATCTCGATGCGCTCACCCGAGGGTATCCCGAGGCTTTCGCGCAGGCAGCCCGCCTCGTCACAATGGGGCATCCCGGTTGGCGCGCCGTTGTAGCCGGTACATAGCATCCGCTTGTCACGCGCCAGCACCGCCCCGACCTGCCGGCGCCGGCAGGTTGAACGCTCGCTCACCAGCCGGGCGATATCCATGAAGTACCGGTCCCAGGACTTGCGGGCCACGCCTCAGTCCAGCTTCACCAGCTTGCCGCTCAGCGCGCCGTCCGCGGTTTCGAGTCGCAGCCAGTAGATACCGGCCGCTACCTGCCGTCCCCGGTCGTCCGTGCCCGGCCAGTTCAGCCGGTACTCGCCGGCACCCAGGTCCGCGCGCACCAGGCTCCGGACCCGCCGGCCGCTGTTGTCGTACACCCCGAGCGCGACCGGGCCGGACCGCGGCAGCGAATAGCTGATTATGGCAGTTCCCGCGAACGGGTTGCGCTCGACGCGCACCGCGGCCCGCACGGCCGGGCTGCCCACCGGCGGGCCTTCCCGTTCCGCGACCCCGACCAGCGGCTCGACGGTCGTGAACTTGATCGCCCGGCCAGGGACGATCGGCAGCGCGCCCCGGTGGTACGATCCGTTGTACAGCACCTGGATGCCGGTCGCGGTCGTCGAGTCGTTGATGCCGACCGTCGTCGAACCGTAGTTGTTCGCGGTCAGGTACTGGTACGTGAACACGCTGTTCCCGTCCGGCGCCGCCAGCGTCGTGTCGTAGATCACCAACTGGTGCCAGTCGTAGGTGCTCTGGT
>JAWOIB010000086.1:0-5966 GCA_046484845.1 bacterium | reverse complement strand
ATCACCGAGGTGATGTCCAACCCGGCCGGCGGCCACGGCACCGGGTACCCGGAGGACCGCAACGAATTCGTGGAGCTGTTCAACGCCGGCGCCGAGGCGGTGGACCTCCACGACTGGACCCTGGACGACGGCGATGCGGTCAGCCGCATCATTGCCTGGACCGATTCCAGCCTCCTCGCCGAATGCCCGCTGCTGACCATCAACACGACCTGGCTCCCGGCCGGCCGGTTCGCGGTCGTGCTTGACCCGGACTACACCCTCCCCGACCCGCCCGGCGGGTACATCCGACCCTACCGGTTCGGTCCGGATGGCGACGGCCGGGGCGTGCTCATCCTCCGGCCCCACGGCCGCCACCTCGGCAACGGGCTCCAGCTCAACGACCCGGTCACCGTCGCCTCGCCCTGGGGCGACACCACCACCTTCGGCACCCCGCACGACCCTGACGACGGCTTCCCGGCCAGCCCGGGCGACGGCATCTCCTGGGAGCGGGTTGACCCCCTCGGCCCGGACCTGGCCGCCAACTGGGTGCCGAGCCCGGACTCGGCCGGCTGCACCCCGGGCGCGGCGAACGCGGTCGGCCTCATTCCCGACCTCGCGGTCGCCGCGTTGGAACTTGCCGACCCGGACAGCCTCCTGCCCGGCGCCGGGTCCACCGCGCTGGTGACGGTTGCCAACCCGGGACTCACCCCGGTTGAAGACTGGCGGCTGGAACTGTTCCTCGACGACGACGGTGACGGCCGACCCGGCCCGGGCGAGCAGCTCCGCACCGTCGCGGGCTGGCGCATCCTGCCGGGCGCGGACTCCACCCTCTCGTTCCGGTTCACCGCTCCCCGGGTCAGCACCCCGCTCTGGGCGGTCCTCCACTGCCCGGGCGACCCGGACACCAGCGGCAACCGGCGCCGGCTCACCATCGACCCCGGCGGCCGTCAGCGACACCTCGTCCTTGCCGCCCCGGGATTCAGCCCGGACGGCGACGGCATCGAAGACTCGCTGGGCATCACCTTCCGCCTGCCCGCCGCGACCGGCCGGCTCCAAATCCAGGTTTTCAACCTTGCCGGCCGCCAGGTCCGCGAGCTTCACAACGGCCCGCCCGGGGCTGCGGAAGGTACGCTCCACTGGAACGGCCGCGCTGGTTCCGGCCACCCGGCCCCGGTCGGGCTCTACGCAATCCGGCTTCGGTACACCCGGACCGGGGTCAGTATCGAAGAACAGCGCCCGGTGGCGCTGTATCGCTCCTCAAGCCCTTGAGGGCGTGTCAGTTCGAGATGATGTGATTGGCGGGGTTGACCCAGGCGCCCTTGCGCCGGACCCCGTAATGCAGGTGCGCGCCGGTAGACCGGCCCGACGACCCCAGCCGGGCGATGACCTGGCCCCGCTTCACCGAGTCGCCGACCGCGGCGCTTACCGACTGGCAGTGGGCGTAGAAAGTCCGCAGCCCGTTGCCGTGGTCGATCTCGACCACCCGGCCCCAGTTGTCCTTCCAGCCCGCGTAAGTGACCTTCCCATCCGCGGCCGCCACAATCCTCGCCCCGTAAGGGGCGACGATGTCGATGCCGTCGTGGAACTTCGTCCGGCCGGTGAAAGGGTCACGCCGGTGGCCGAAACTCGAGGTCACCCAGCCCTGCACCGGCCAGATGGAGGGAATCCGGGCCAGCCGGTCGGCCTGTGAGGTTATCGCCCGCTCGATTTCGTTCAGCGAACGCTCCTGGTACCGGGTCCGGCGCAGCAGGTGGTCCACGCTGGCGTCCTCGCCCGGGATAGGGTTACCCCCGACCCCGACCTTGCGCAGGTCGGTCGGGATGAGTTCCAGGCCGGATGCCGCCCGCAGTCGGTTATCCATCTCCTCGGTCACCGCCAGGAACGTCCGGAAAGTATCCATCGCCGCCTGGTACCGGACGATGCGCGACTTCAGCCGGTAATTCTCCCCGGTCAGCCGCTCCAGCCTGCCCTGCTCGGTCGTGCCGAACCACAGCGCCCGGCCGGCCAGCCCGCCCCCGACCAGCAGCAACACCAGCCCGGCGGCCGCGATGTATAAAGCATAGAATGGTATGGAGATACGCACCGCGCGCACACGGTGCCCGAGCGCGACCATAACCTGCAGTCGTTCCACGAGCATCAATTCTACCCCCATCCCCCCCCCTGTCAACCCGGGAACACCACCGGGCCGGCCGGAGGAGAGATGGCGGTAGGCCACCCGATTCTGACGAGCGGGCTGGTTGTGACCCCGGTCCCGGCCTCCGGTCGGCAGAGATACACCCCGCGTCCGACCCGCACCCCGTGCCGGTCGTTCCCGTCCCAACTGACCGAATGCTGCCCCCGGGCTCGGCCTGCCCGCCTGCCGGGCCTAACTCCTCGCACCCGGCCAGGCGAGAATCAGGCTCTCGAGTTCATCCCGCACCCGGCGGAACGCGGCCAGCCTCTCCTCCTCACTGCCTTCGGCCGCGGCCGGGTCCGGCAGGGGCCAGTGCAGGCGCTCACCCAGCCCGGGCCAGACCGACGGACAGGACTCCGCGGCGTTGTCGCAGACGGTGATGGCGTAAGGAATGCGCCCCCGGCCGAGGAACTGCCGGAATCCCTTCGGCCGGGAGCCGGAGATGTCGATCCCCTTCTCGGCCATCACCCGGACCGCGAGCGGGTGGACCTCTTCGCCGGGTTCGGTCCCGGCGCTGGCGGCCTCGTACCGGTCGCCGGCATGGTGCCGCAGGAACCCTTCGGCCATCTGGCTCCTGCAGGTGTTCGCGGTGCAAAGGAACAGCACGGTCGGTTTCTCATCAGGCATACTTCCTCCAGTATGGACTGATTCTGGCCGCGCAATATCAACCGGGGATGAACCCGGGATGAAGATTCATCCCGGTCAGGCCTTCGCCGTCTCCGCCGGGCCGGGCCCGGGGAACCAGCCCCGGGTGCGCAGGCAGATGCGGACCAGCAGCAGCATCACCGGCACCTCGATGAGCACCCCGACGACCGTCGCCAGCGCCGCGCCCGAGGACAGCCCGAACAGCATCGCCGCGGTGGCGATCGCGACCTCGAAATGGTTCGATGCCCCGATCATCGCCGCCGGCGCGGCATCCTCGTAGCGCAACTTGAGCAGGCGCGCCAGCCCGTACCCGAGCCAGAAAATCAGGTTGGTCTGGATGAACAGCGGGATGGCAATCCAGAGAATCGTCAGCGGGTTGGCGAGGATGACGTCGCCCTTGAAGCTGAACAACAGGACGAGCGTGATGAGCAGGGCGACAATCGTGACCGGGGTCAGGAAGGGCAGGAACCGGTCCCGGAACCAGGCCTCGCCCCGGGCCCGGATGATGAGCCGCCGGCTCAGGTAGCCCGCGCCCAGCGGCAACGCGACATAGACCGCAATCGAGAGCACCAGCGCCTGCCAGGGTACCGGCAGCCGGCCGACCCCGAGCAGGAACCCGCCCAGCGGACCGTAGAGCAACAGCATCACCAGCGAGTTGATCGCGACCATCACCAAAGTCAGGCCGTCGTTCCCCTTCGCGAGGTAGCCCCAGACCAGCACCATCGCGGTGCAGGGCGCGATGCCGAGCAGGATTGCCCCGGCGAGATAGCTGCGCCAGAGCGGGACTTCCAGCATCCGCACCCCGTTCTCCAGCACCACCCGACCCACCCCGTACGCCGCGCCCGGTTCGAGGTTCACGCCCAGCGGCACCTTCACCAGGTCGGTCGCGTCGGCGCCGATGAACCCGCGGAACAGCAGGCCGAGGAACAAGATGGAAATCGCGTACATCGTGAACGGCTTGACCGCCCAGTTGATGAACAGCGTCAGCCCGACCGGCTTCGCGCTCCGGCCTGCGCGGAGCACCGCCGCGAAGTCGATCTTCACCATTATCGGGTACATCATGAAGAACAGGCAGACCGCGATTGGGATGGACACGACCGGCGCGCCGCCGGCATGAATCGCGACGCCGTCGAGCGCCTTCGCCAGCCCGGGCGCGAGCCGGCCCAGCCCGATGCCCGCCCCGATGCAGGCCAGCACCCAGACGGTCAGGTACTTCTCAAAAACGCTCAGCCCCTTGGGCTGTTTGTCAACACAGGCCTTGGATATCATCTCTCCTCACATTTCAGCCGCTTGCGGATGGCCACCCGCGGCGCCCGCCGCCGGACCAGCGCGAACAGCGGCCGCAGTTCCGGACTCCGGGTCACCGAGTAGTGCTGCCACCTGCCCTGCCGGGCCCCGCGCAGCAGCCCGGCCGCGCAGAGCATCGTCAGGTTGCGCGAGGCCCGGGTCTGGGAGATGCCGAGCGCGGCCATCACCTCGCAGACGCAGAGCGTCCGCTCCTCGATGAGCAGGCGGAGCATCCGCAGCCGGGTCTCGTCGGCCAGCGCGTGGAAAATCGCGGCGAAGTCCGCCGGCCCGCTCCGGGCGTTTCGGCTGCTGCGGGCGACACTCATATGCGCAACACCGCATATATAGTACGCCCGCCGCCGGCCGGGGTCAAGTCGCGGCGCGGCTGCTCAGGCTATCCAGCGGCGGTTGATGGCTCGGAGACTGGCCATGAACAGGGCGAGACAGAACGCGGCAAGGATGAGAAAATCCAGCCCGAGTGGCAGGATTCCGGGCCGGCCCACCGCCTGGTGCATAATATCCGCGCCCCAGGTCGGGGGCAGGGCATAGGACAGCGGCCGGAGCCAGAACGGCAGGCGTTCGAGCGGAAAGAAGAGGCCGCAAAGGAACACCATCGGGAACCGGAAGAAGTTGGACAGGGTCTGGGCTTCGAAAACCTCGGCCACCGATACCGCGACCAGCAGGCCGAGGAAAGCCGAGCTGACCGCGGTCAGCACCACCCCGGCGACGAGCGCGGGCCAGTTGATACCGGCCAGGCTGGTGAAGAACGCGGCCAGTGCCACCGGCACGAACGCGTTGAGGATGCCGAACGCGATCGCGCCCGCGGTCTTGGCGAACATCAACAGCGACAGCGGCACCGGCGCGAGCAACAGCCGCTCCAGCGAGCGGGCCTTGCGCTCGAAGGTGATCGCGACCGCGAGCAGGGAGGTGGTCCCGAA
Source organism: bacterium (assembly GCA_046484845.1). Lineage (GTDB taxonomy): Bacteria > Hydrothermota > Tepidihabitantia > Tepidihabitantales > Tepidihabitantaceae > DSBX01. The sequence continues at coordinate 944 of JAWOIB010000086.1, read as the reverse complement.
CAGCACCGCCAGCGTCATCACCCCGGGCAGCAGCGCGCGCAGTTCCGACGGGTCCGCGCCGGAGCGGACGAAGAACATCCCGGTCCAGGCCAGCGGGAAGACCAGGCCCCAGCTCACGTTCGGCGGCTTCAGGTAGTAACTGCGCATGTCCTTGACGATGATGCTCCGGAACGCGACCCAGCGCTTCACTTCTTCTCCTTCTCCCGGAGGAGGACGCCCGCTTCGAGCCCGGTGGTCTCGACGAACACCTCCTCGAGCGTCGGCCTGAGCCGCCGCGCCTCGGTGACCTCGATGCCCTGTTCCTCCAGCGCGTGCACCAGCGGCCCGACCGGCAGGGCTTCGGCCGACTCGGCCCGCACCTTGCCCTCGCGCACCGCGAACCGCGCCGCCGGGAAGGCCCGGCCGAGCGCTTCGGCCGCGGTCCCGGGCCGGCCGGCAAGCTCCAGGTCCAGCACCTGCCGGTCGCGCACCGGCTCGAGCAGGCTCGCGACGGTGTCGGTGCGGACGATGCGGCCCCGGACGATGAACGCGACACGGCCGCACAGCCGTTCCGCCTCCTCGATGTAATGAGTCGTGAGCAGGATGGTGGTGCCGGCGTCGTGCAGGTCGGCGATGAGCCGCCGGATATGCCGGGCGCTCCGGACGTCAATCCCGGTCGTCGGCTGAGAAGCTCGCTCTGTTTTTTTATTTTTTCCGGCGCCGCGGCAACCGGCCGATAATCGGCAACAGCAGCGCAGCCGATAAAGATCTCCCCCGGGTCGGTCAGCACTGCCTCGAGCATCCCGGCCGCATCCTCCACATCAATCCGCTCGACCCCAGCCGGGCTGGCAAGGGCGACCGGTCCGGCCACCAGCCTGACCTTCGCGCCAAGGGATGCTGCCGCCGCGGCGATAGCAAACCCCATCTTGCCTGAGCTGTGATTGCTGATGAAACGCACCGGATCC
>JAWOIB010000070.1:0-16819 GCA_046484845.1 bacterium | reverse complement strand
ACCCCCTGCGGCGCACCGTGCGCCGCTTCACCCCGATCACCGATAACTGACCACTGCTCACTGATGACTGCTCACTGCTCACTGATGACTGCTCACTGCTCACTGATGACTGCTCACTGCTCACTGATGACTGCTCACTGATGACTGATAACTGATCACTGGCGGAGTTGAGTTTAAACTCAACTCCGTCGGCCGAAATTCGGCGGGCCGGGCGGGCAGGTCGAGCGCCGAGTCGGAGACGTCAGCCCGGACAAGAGCCCCGCTTCGAGCCCGGTTGCGACACCACCGTCCTGCGTCCACACGTCAACTGCGTTGTCGTTGACGGCTGCCGGGTTTGGGACTAAACTTGCCCGATGTCTCTCAGCACCGCCTACCGGGCCCCGGACGAGTTGATGGCCAACGCCATCAAGGACCTGCTGGAGCAGAACGGCGTTCCGGCGGTCATCCGCTCGTTCCAGATTCCGGCGTACGACGGCATCGCCCAGGTGATGCGGCCGAGCTGGGGTGACGTGCTGGTTGAGGAGAGCAACCTGGAGCGCGCCCGGGAGCTGATCGACGGCTTCCTGGATTCTGACGGCGCGCCCGGCGAGCCGCCCGAAACCGATTGACCGTTTCGGCAGGCCGATATCATCAACCAGGCAGTATTTCGCAACGACAAGAGCAAGACAGGGTTTGAGCCACGCGCCCGAAGGCGGGGACGGCGGGCAGGGCAGGACGGCCCGCCCGGCGCGCCCGGTGGTTCGCCCCGAGGAGATGAACTGAGATGAAGTTCGTGTACCGATTTGGTGACGGCAAGGCCGATGGCGCGGCCGCAATGAAGGAACTGCTCGGCGGCAAGGGCGCGAACCTTGCCGAGATGGCCAATCTCGGCCTGCCGGTCCCGCCCGGTTTCACCATTACGACCGAGGCCTGCATCGACTACATGCGCACCGGGAAGCTCCCGGACGGCCTCGAGGCCGAAATCCGGCGCGGGCTGACCTTTATCGAGAAGTCAATGGGTCGGCGGTTCGGCGACCGGAAGGCGCCCCTGCTCCTGTCCTGCCGCTCCGGCGCGCGGGCCTCGATGCCCGGGATGATGGAGACGGTGCTGAACATCGGCCTGTCCCGCCACACCCTGCCCGGCCTCGCCGAGATGAGCGGCGACGAGCGGTTCGCGTTCGATTCGTACCGGCGGCTGATGATGATGTACGCCGACGTGGTGATGGAGAAGGCCGAGGGCATCGAACCGGAAGAAGACTGCGGCATCCGCAGTCGGCTGGAGAAGATCCTGAAGGGGCTGAAGGAGAAGACGGGTCGCAAGGACGATTCCGAGCTGACCACGGCCGACCTCACCAAGCTCTGCGCCGGGTTCGAGAAACTCATCGCCGAGACCTTCGACCGGCCCTTCCCCGGCGACCCGATGGAGCAGTTGCTGGGCAGTATCCGGGCGGTGTTCCGGAGCTGGAACGGTAAGCGGGCGAAGGCCTACCGCCGCATCGAGGGGCTGCCCGACGATTGGGGTACTGCGGTCAATATCCAGGCGATGGTGTTCGGCAACCTCGGCAACGATTCCGCGACCGGCGTCGCCTTCACCCGCAACCCGGCGACCGGCGAGGCCCGGTTCTACGGCGAGTGGCTGCGCAACGCCCAGGGCGAGGATGTCGTTGCCGGCACCCGCACGCCCAACCCGCTCAACGAGGCCGGCCGCACCGACGACGGCAAGGCCGAGACGCTGGAGACCGCGATGCCGAAGCTCTACCAGGAGCTCGACCGCTACCGCCTCCGGCTGGAGAAGCATTTCCGGGATATGCAGGACCTGGAGTTCACGATCGAGAAGGGCCGGCTCTGGATGCTCCAGACCCGGACCGGCAAGCGCACCGGCGTCGCCGCGGTCAACATCGCGATGGACATGCTCGCCGAGAAGCTGATTGACAGGAAGACCGCGATCCTCCGGGTCCGGCCCGACCAGCTCGACGAACTGCTCCACCCGATCGTGGACCCGGCCGCGGAGAAGAAGGAGAAGCCCCTGCTCGAAGGCCTGCCCGCGGGCCCGGGCGGCGCCTCGGGCCGGGTCGTTTTCACCGCCGCGGACGCGGTCGCCCGCGCCAAGGGCAAGGACCCGGTCATCCTCGTCCGCGAGGAGACCAGCCCGGAGGACGTGGACGGGATGCGGGCCGCGGCCGGCATCATCACCGCCCGGGGCGGGATGACCAGCCACGCCGCGCTCGTCGCCCGTGGCTGGGGCAAGTGCTGTATCGTCGGCGCCCGCCACAGCCACGTGGACAGCGCGAAGAAGAGGCTCGTCGTCAACGGCAAGGTGGTGAAGGAGGGCGACTGGCTGACGCTCAACGGCACCAGCGGCCGCGCCTACGCCGGCCGCCTGCCGATGATTGACGCGAGCGAACAACCCCAGTTTCGCCGGTTCATGAAGCTGGCCGACCGGTACCGCCAGATGCGCGTGCGGACCAACGCCGAGACGCCGGCCGACGCCGGGCTTGCCCGCCGGCTCGGGGCCGAGGGTATCGGCCTGTTCCGCACCGAGCATATGTTCTACGGCAAGGGTAGTGACGAGCCGCTGTTCCTGCTGCGCCGGATGATCATGAGCCGGACCGCGGAGGAGCGCAAGGCCGCGCTCGACAAGTTGTTCCACCACGTCCGCAAGACGGTGCGGGGCACGCTCGAGGCGATGGACGGCCTGCCCGTGACCGTCCGCCTGCTCGACCCGCCGCTCCACGAGTTCGTGCCCCGGGACAAAGAGAAACAGCGCGAGCTGGCCGAGGCGCTCGGCGTCAGCGTCACTGAAATCCGACGCCGGGGAAACGCGCTCCACGAGACAAACCCGATGATGGGCCACCGCGGCGTGCGGCTGGGCATCAGCTACCCGGAGATCACCGCGATGCAGGCCCGGGCGATATTCGAGGCGGCCGCGGAGCTGCTGAAGCGGAAGCGCAAGCCGAACCCCGAGATAATGGTGCCGGTGACCTGCACCGCGAAGGAGCTGGTTGACCAGAACGGGATAATCGCCAAGGTCCACGACGAGGTCTGCCGCGCGGCCAAACTCAAGCGGATTCCCCACTTGGTCGGCACGATGATCGAGATTCCCCGCGCCGCGCTCACCGCCGGCGAGATGGCCGGCCCGGCCGAGTTCTTCTCCTTCGGCACCAACGACCTGACCCAGATGACCTTCGGCTTCTCGCGCGACGATGCGGGCGGGTTCCTGCCCGAGTACCTCGACCGCGGACTGCTTCAGGCCGACCCGTTCGCGACCATTGACCACGCCGCGGTCGGCGAGCTGATCCGGATCGCGGTCGAGCGCGGCCGGGCGGCCCGACCCGGGCTCAAGGTCGGCATCTGCGGCGAGCACGGCGGGGACCCGGCCTCGGTCCGGTTCTGCCACGAAGTCGGGATGGACTATGTCAGTTGCTCGCCCTACCGGGTGCCGGTGGCGCGGCTGGCCGCGGCCCAGGCGGCGCTCGAGATGCCGCGCGGAAAGGCTGAGAAGCGGAGGAAGTGATGAAGGACGGTTTCGTCGAGCGGCTCGATATCCTGCTGCACAGCCAGCACGATGTTCGGTTCAACCCGGACCGCAGTCCGCTCATCCGCGACGCGGTGCGGCGCAACGAGGCGCTGGTCTCCGCCTGCGGCGCGCTGGCGGTATGGACCCCGATCGAGTCCACCGGCCGGAGCCCGCTCGACACGATGATCGTCCGGCGGCCCGAGTCCGAGGCGACGATCGACTGGGATTCGCCCAGCAACATCCCGCTCGACCCGGAGACGATGGACCTCGTGCTCGAGGACGCGCTCCGCGCCCTCGCCCGCAAGCGCCGACTCTACGTCACCGACCGCTGCCTCGGCGCGGACCCGGCCTATGCCCTGCCGGTACGCACCGTCACCGACCGGGCCCTGACCGCGCTCTTCACCGACAACATGTTCCGTCCGTTGCCGGGGCCGAGCCGCGGCAAGGACATTACCGTGTCGTGCTTCAGCGTCTCGCCGTCGCGGCGAGAGCCCGCGCGGTCCTTCACACTCGTGGTCCTGCCCCATGACAAGCTCGACCCGGCCCGGTACCGCGACCGGCTCCGGGTTGACCCGAGGCTTGGGCACACCTCGACGATGGTTATCGCGATGGACTTCGACCGCCGCCTGGGCGTGGTCTACGGCTCGGCCTACTGTGGCAGTGTCAAGAAGCTGATGTTCACCGCGATGAACTACTACCTGCCGCCGGAGGGCATCCTGCCGCTTCACTGCGCCGCCAACGAGAGCGCCGAAGGAGAGGTTTCGCTCCTGCTCGGGCTGTCCGGCACCGGCAAGACGACGCTGTCCGCCGACCCGCGGCGCGCGCTGCTCGGCGACGACGAGCACGGCTGGTCCGACCGCGGCATCGCCAACTTCGAGCACGGCTGCTACGCCAAGCTCATCGACCTCAGCCGCGAGAAGGAACCGGATATCTGGGCCGCCTGCTTCCACGACGCGCCCTTCCCGGAGCACGGCGCTATCATCGAGAACGCGATGGTCTACCCCGACGGCCGCTTCGACCTCGTCGACGACCGCTTCACCCCGAACTCGCGCGGCTCCTACCCGCTTTCGTTCCTGGAGAACATCAAGCGCCCGCCCCGCGGCGACCACCCGAAGACCATTCTCCTCCTGACCGCGGACGCCAACGGCGTCCTGCCCCCGGTCGCCCGGCTCAGCCGCGAGCAGGCGATGCTCTGGTTCCTGATGGGCTACACTTCCAAGCTGGCCGGCACCGAGACCGGCATCGTCGAGCCGAAGTCCACCTTCTCGCGCTTCTTCGGCGGGCCGTTCATGCCCCGCAACCCGGACGACTACGCCGACCTGCTCGGCGACCGGCTCCGCCGCCACGGCAGCCGGGTCTACCTCGTCAATACCGGCTGGACCGGCGGCCCGTACGGCACCGGCCGGCGCATGGACATCAGCCTGACCCGGGAAATCGTCGAGGCGGCGCTGGCCGGCGGTCTCGACGAGGTCGAGTGCGACGAGGACCGGGTGTTCCACCTCGAGGTGCCGAAGACCTGCCCCGGCGTCGAAGACCCCGGCCTGCTCAACCCCCGGACGACCTGGGCCGACCCGAAGGCCTACGATGAGCGCGCCCGCCGGCTGGCGGCCGAGTTCTGCACCCACTACGACCGGGCCTACGGCAACAAACAGATCGCGCCGGAAGTCGCCCGCGTCTGCCCGGGCCGGTAGCCCGGCCTAGCGCCGGCGGCGCTTGGGCGAAAAGGCCAGCGTCAGTCCGAAGACCGCGCTCGAAGTGATGATGATGACCGCGCCCGAGGGCGCGTCGGTCAGGTAGGACACCACCAGCCCGACCAGGCAAGACCCGACCCCGAACAGCACCGAGAGCAGGAACATCGTCCGCAGGCGCCAGGTCAGCTGGTAGGCGGCGGCCGGCGGGTTGATAATCAGGCTGAAGATGAGCAGGCCGCCGATGGTGTTGAGGTTGGCGGTCACGACCAGCCCGCACAGCGCCAGCATCGCGTAGAACAGCGGCCGCTCCGGGATACCCACCGCCCGGGCGATTTCCCGGTTGAACAGCACCCCCCGGATTTCCTTGAAGAACAGCAGGAGGAAGAGCAGCACTACCCCGGTCGTCACCGCCATGACAATGATGTTGGCGGTCGAGACCAGCAGGATGTTGCCCCAGATGAAAGCGAGCGCGTCCGAACGCGGCCCGGGGAGGAAGCCGATGCCCAGGAACGCCAGCCCGAGGACCAGGGAGAAGATGATGCCGATCGAGACATTCGGGTCGAGGTCGCTCCGCTCCGCGAGCGGGCCGATGAGGGCGGAGGCGATGATGCAGGCGGCAAACGCGGTCAGCAAGGGGTTGATTCCCACCAACATCCCGAGGATCGCCCCGGCGAAGGCGGCGTGGGACATCGCCACCCCAACAAACGGAATCCGCATCATGATCACCCAGACCCCGACCATACCGCAGGCCGCCCCGCCCAGTACCGCCGCCGCAAGCTGGCGCCAGACCAGCGGTGAGGCGAAGAAATCAGTCATACGCCGTCCCGAGCCGCCCGGGGGTGAGGGCCGATTCCCGGTCGCCATCGAACAGCAGCCGGCCGGCACGCAGGATGACAACCCTGCGACAGCAGGCAGGCAGGTCCTCGAAATGGTGGGTCACCATGATCGTGGTCAGGTGGAAGCGGTGGTGAGCTTCCTCGACCAGCTTCAACAGCCCGGGTTTCGCCAGTCGGTCGAGCCCGGCAGTCGGCTCGTCAAGCAGGAGCAGTTCCGGTTCCTGGGCCAGGGCCCGGGCAATCGCTACCTTGCGCGCCTCTCCCCCGGAGACCAGCCCGACCGGTTGTTCGGCCAGCCCCGCGATGCCGACGGTATCGAGCATCTGCTCGACAACCAGCCGGTCCGCCCGGGACGGGCTGCGCAACAACCCGATGCGGCCGACCCGGCCGAGCATCACCGCCTCCCGACAGCTCACCGGGGCGCGCGGGTCCGCCTGCGTGTGCTGGGCGACGTAGCCGATGCGGCGGCGGAGCGCGGGCTGGCCACCGCGGCCGAGCGTCCGGCCGAGAACCGTTACCCGGCCGGCAGTTGCCGGGCAGAATCCGTTGATGACCGTCAGCAGTGTCGTCTTGCCCGCGCCGTTCGGGCCGATGACCCCAAGAAACTCGTGCGGTTCGACAGCCAGTGAAACGCGGTCAAGCGCAAGGCGGCCGCGATGGCTGACCGTTACGAGCTGGAGGCCGACAGCTGGCTTGGCGCCGGGCACTTCACTGCAGCCGGGTAAGTAGCGAATCGGCGACCGCCTTGAGCGTCCCCGGGTAGTCGTTGCCGAGCGGGAAATTCGTCAGCGTTACTTGGGGAATGCCGAGCGCCCGGGCCAGCTCAAGCCCGGCACCAGGGCCGGACTGCAGGTTGTCAACCACCAGCCCGACGCCGGAGTCGACCGACACCTGCGCGAGCCGGCCCAGGTCCCGGGCGGTGAAGCTCTCCGGGCGGCCATAGGTGGCGATGACCCGGAAACCCAGCCAGTTCAGCATCCCGGCCTGGTGCTCGGCCGCGATGACCGGCGGCAGGCTTCGACCACGGAAGAGCGAGCGCGCCCGGCGGGCAGTGGAGTCAACCAACCGGACGTATTCCGCGGCCCGGGCCCGAAAGCTGTCGGCCTGAGCAGTGTCCGACTCGGCAAGCAGTCCGGCGATTTCGGCAACCGCCTGTAGATGGATCTCGGGCAGCATCCAGTTGCCCTCGGTCGAGGACTTGACAACCCGGCGGTCATCGCCGTGAAGCGATTTCTCCAGCTCCGGGAGCCAGCTCTCGAAACCCTGGTGAATGACCAGCCGTGCCCGGTTGGCGGCCGCGACATGGGAGGGACGGATGTCGAAGTGGCCCGGGCACATTCCGGTCGGCGCGATGGTTGTGACTTCGACCGCGTCGCCGCCGACCGCCCGGACGACCGCACCGACGTTGGCGGTCGAGGCGATGACGGTCAACCGGCCAGAAGACGACTGATGACAACTCAGGGCGAACAGAAACAGGACTGCGGCGGCGACTGCGAGTCGGTATGCCGGGACGCACTCGATTTGCACTATCGTTCTCCCTTCACAGGTTAGCTGCTGGTGGTGATGGAGGTTCTCACTATGAGGACACCAATGCTACCAGACAGAATCCTACTGATGCAGATGAGGACGGGCAAGCCCGGGAGCAGACCCCGTTGACCCCGGCCCCGGCCCGGGCTAGCATCAACCCGTGCCTGCTTCTCGGCGGCAGACCGCGCTTCTGATGCTCGCCATCGGCGGGCACGGCCTCGCCGTGCAGGTCGTGCTGATGCGCGAGTTGATGGCTGTCTATGCCGGGAACGAGTTCACTGCCGTAGCGGTGCTGGGCACCTGGCTGGGGGTCGAGGCGGTTGGGGCCTGGCTGGCCGGCCGCGTGGGGCAGCGGAACCGCGCGGCCAGCCCGGCACTGGCCGGGCTGGCCGCGGCGCTGCTGTCGACGCTGGTTGTGGTGGGCGTGGTCCTGACCCGGCCGCTGTTCGGGCTGATGGCGGGCGAGCAGCCGGGACTGGGCACGGTGATCGGCGCGGCGCTGCTGGTGACAGCGCTGCCGGCATTCCTGCACGGCCTGCTGTTCGTCGAGGGTGTGGCACGGTTTGTCGGCGCATCCGGCATCGGGCGAGGATATGCCTGGGAAGGCCTGGGTACCGCGGCGGCCGGGCTGCTGGTGGCGGCGGTGCTGCTTGCGGTCGCTCCCGGCCTGATGGTCGCGGCCGGGTTCGGGGTACTGCTGCTGGCGGGGTGCGCCGCGGCCGGGCTGTTCAGGGGAGCAGGGAAGCCGGTTGCTGCACTGGCCGCGGTCGGGCTGATACTGCTGGGTTGCTGGGCCGGGCCTGTCGAGCGGCTTGCCTGGCAGCTGGCCTGGCCGGGATTTCGCGTGACCGAGACCCGGGAGAGCCGGTACGGCAGGACGGTAGTCATGGAGCGCGAGGGCGAGCGGACGGTCATCTACGACGGCGTCCCGAGGCTGCTGACGCCTGACGCGCCCAGGAGTGAGCAGACGGCGGTTGTGCCGTTGCTGTGCGCCGCGGGTGTGCGCGACGTGCTGCTGCTGGACAGCGACCTGTCGGTGGTCGAACCATTGCTCAGGCTGCCGGTCGGTACGGTGACGTTCGTGGCACAGGACCCGGTGCTGTTCGCCGCCCGGGTGGAGACGGGCAACCTGGATTTCGGGACGCAGCCTCGCTTCCGGTTCGTGGCGGATGACCCGCGGCGTTTCCTGCGCCGAACGCGGGGGGAGTATGACTGCATCATCAGCACCGGTTCGTTACCGTTGAGCCTGGCCGCGAACCGGCTGGCAACGGTTGAGCATTTCCGTCTCTGCCGGGAGCGGCTGCGCCCGGGTGGTGTCCTCGCAGTGCCGTTGCCCGGCGGCGTGTCGGGCGTCGGCCGGGCAACAGCCCTACTGCTTGGCCTGAACCGAAAGACCCTTGAGGCGGTGTTTGATACGGTGCTGATGCTGGCGCTCGACTCCCCGATGCTGGTCGCGGGAAACCGGGATGAGTCCGGGGTCAGTGTGGATTGGCGGCCGGAGGCGCTCGCCGCCCGGCTGGCAGACTGGCGGCGGGGGAGCCAGGGTGACGCGACGGCGCTGGACTCGAGTGGGCTGGTGAGACTGCTGGATCGATTCCGGCAGGAGCGGCTGGAACTGGAACTGGCGGCCGCGACCACGCCGGGAACCAGCTTCAAAGAGAACCATGACTGGCAGCCGCACGGGCTGTTCCTGGCTTTGGCGCGGCAGGCGCAGGAGTCCGGTTCCCGGCTCGCGCGCCTGCACGAATTGCCGCTGCGGGTACCCGTTCAAGCGGTCGGGATAGCAGCGGCGGTGCTGTTACTACTGCTCGTCCTGTTCACTGCCGGGTGGGGTGTGGCCACCAGGCGGACGCTGGCGATCGCGAGTTCCGGGTTTGCCGGGAGTGCGCTGGTCTCGCTCGGAATGTTCGTGTACCAGGCGGCGACCGGGACGCTGTACCTTGGTTTGGCGCTGCTGCTTGCCTGCTTCACGCTCGGTACGGTCGCGGGCGGCTGGCTCGGCCGGGACCGGGAGCAGGTCGGTGACAGGTCCGGCCCGGTCCGGCCCGGTGACCCCGGGTTCATCGCGGCCGAGACGCTGCTGGTGGCGACCGCGCTGCTGATGGCCCTGGCGCAGCAGCGACTGCCCGGCTGGGTCCAGTTCCCGCTGCTCGCCGCGGTCGGGGTCGCGCTGGGCTTCCAGTTTCCGAGGGCGGCGGTTGCGGGCAGGGGGTCGACCGACGGGGAAGAAAAGGCGCGGCGCAGGGTCGGGGTGGTGTCCGCCGCTGACCTCGCCGGGGGCATACTCGGGGTGTTCGTGGTGCTGCTGGTGGTGGTGCCGGTTGCCGGCCTGGGCTGGGCATACGGGGCGGTTGCCGCGCTCAAGCTGGCGAGCCTGGTGGTGCAGTCGGCGCCCGCCGTCCCGGCCCGCAATTGACAGTCGCCGGTCGTGCTCCTAGAATGGCGACGATGATTTGGATGATGTCGCCCGTGAAGCCAGTGCTGTTGGCGTTGGTGGTGCTCGTTTCAATGGTGGGGGCGCAACAGGACGCCCAGGCGCCGCCGGCCGTCAGGAGCGCGGCCGGGCAGTCGCTGGTCGGGGTCGAGAGCCCGATCATCTCCGAGAAGTACGTGCTGATGCCGGGCGACAAGCTGCTGGTGACGGTGACCGGGTCGGTGACCTATTCGTACGAGTCTTGGGTGACCTACGAGGGCAAGGTGATGATCAGCATGCCGGCCGCGATGACCGCGTTTCCCTCCGATGGCGCGAACATGGAAACAAGCGGTGATATCGTGGACGCGGTCAGGGTCAGCGGGCTGACGATGCAGCGCGCGCAGGATACGCTCGCGGCGGTGATGCGGGGCTACTTCCGTAAGGCGGATGTCAAACTGACCCTGCTCGGGCTCCGCTCGGGAATCATCTTCGTTACCGGTGAAGTGCAGTACCCGGGCGCGTACAACGCCTCTTCGGTCGAACGGGTATCCCAGCTCATCAACAAGGCGGGCGGGCTCGCGCCGCTCGGGTCGCGCTCACGGATAAACGTCATCCGGGCTGGCCGGCTGCAGGCGATTGCCGACATCGGCCGGTTCGAGACCGAGGGTGACCTGCTGGCCAACCCGTTCGTGGAGTCGGGAGACGTGATTCACGTGCCCTCGGTCGAGGGGTTGGTCACAGTCAAGGGCGCGGTGTTCGGGCGGGGCGGCTACCGGTTGCGGACGTCGGCGCTGACCACCGAAAAGGAGCGCATCAGCGAGGGTATCTACGAACTCGAGCCGGGCGAGCGCGTGTTCGACATGATTCGCAAGGCCGGCGGCATCACGCCGTGGGCCGACCTGTCACACAGCTACATCGACCGCATCGTGATGGGCGGGGGGGGGGACAGGAAGAAGCTGCCGGTGGACCTGCACGCGGTGATATTCAGCGGCGATTCGAGCCAGAACCTGACGCTGATGAATTCCGATATCCTGGTCGTGCCGCCGTTCAACACGCTGGTGTACGTGCAGGGAGAGGTCCAGAGCCCGGGGGCCTACCTTCACACGCCCAACCAGCGGGCCAGCGACTATGTCGGGCAGGCCGGCGGGCCGACCCACTACGCCAACACCCGGACCGGGTACATAGTCCGCGGCGGCGAGCGGCTGTCGATGCGCAACGACCCGGTGGTTGAAGCCGGGGACCAGATTACGCTGCCCCGGGTCGGGATGCGCTGGTGGCAGGACTATGCGCAGCTCATCAGCGCGGTCGGCATCCCGGTGGCCTCGGTCATCATCTCGCTCTACGCCCTGTCCCGGTAGCCGGGGCAGGGTCAGCCGCAGCGTTCCAGCTTCCGGACGCGCCGGGCGTGGCGCCCGCCTTCGAACCCGGTCGCCAGCCAGGTCCGGGCGGTCCGCAACGCGGTCGGCACGGCAATCACATCCGCCCCCAGGCAGAGCACATTGGCCCGGTTGTGCCGGCGCGAGGACTCGGCCTGCGCCGGGCTGTGACACAGCGCGGCGCGCACGCCGGGCACACGGTTGGCGGCGATGGACATGCCGATGCCGGTGCCGCAGATGAGGATGCCGCGCTGCGCCCGCCCCCGGGCGACCGCCCGCGCGACGCGGCAGGCGAAATCCGGGTAGTCGCAACTCGCGGCCGAGTCGGCGCCGAAATCGGTGACCCGGTGACCGTCCGCGGCCAGCCGGCGCTTCAGCCGTTCCTTGAGCGCGAAGCCGCGGTGGTCGGCCCCGAGCGCAACCCGCATATCAGCGGACGTGGGTCAGCCAGCCGTGCTTGTCCTCGGCCCGGCCCTCGATGACCGCGAAGAAGGCGTCCTGCAGTTTCTTGGTGATGGGCCCGCACTTGCCCGCGCCGACCTGGATCTTGTCGACACTGCGGATCGGGGTCACCTCGGCGGCGCTGCCGGTGAAGAACACCTCGTCGGCGATGTAGAGCATCTCGCGCAGCATCATCGTTTCGACGACGGTGATGCCCATCTCCCGGGCCAGGGTGATGATGGTGTCGCGGGTGATGCCGGGCAGGATTGTCGCGTGGAGCGGCGGGGTGTGGATAACGCCCTTGCGCACGACGAACAGGTTCTCGCCCGAGCCCTCGCTCAGGAAGCCGTTGACGTCGAGCGCGATGCCCTCGACGAACCCGTACTTGATGGCTTCCATCTTGATGAGCTGGGAGTTCATGTAGTTGGCGCAGGTCTTGGACATCGCCGGGAACGTGTTTGGGGCCATCCGGTTCCAGGACGAGACCATCACGTCCACGCCCTGTTCCAGCGCCTCCGGGCCGAGGTACTTGCCCCAGAGCCAGGTGATGAGCGCGAGGTCCACCGGGCAGTTGAACGGGTTGACGCCGAGTTCGTTGTAGCCACGGTAGGCGATGGGCCGGATGTAGCATTCGTCGTGCTTGTTCCGGCGGATGAGGTCCTGCATCGCGGTGTTGACCTGGTCGTGGGTGTACGGGATGTCCATCCGGTAGATTTTCGCGGAGTTGAACAGCCGCTCGGTGTGCTCCTGCATCCGGAATATCGCCGGCCCCTTGGGTGTCTTGTAGCAGCGAATACCTTCGAACACGCCGGTGCCGTAATGGATGACGTGCGAACAGATGTGTATCCGGGCGTCGGCCCAGGGCACGTACTTGCCGTTGAGCCAGATGAAATCGGCCTTTTTCTCGTCCAAGCCCATATGTTACCTCCCTTTGGAAGACTCCGGGTTCCTGCCTCGGGCGCCGAGGCACCGGGGCGGAGGGCAATCGGACCTGCCCCGGTGCCGGTTGCATGGCGGCGAAGGGACTCGAACCCCTGACTCAGAGATTATGATTCTCCAGCTCTGGCCAACTGAGCTACGCCGCCCGACGACGCTGATTCTAGCCCGACCCCGGCAGGTGTCAAACCCGGCCGCGGCGGTTGACCGGGTAACGCGCGGCGCTATACTGACGCAGGATTCGCTGATGTTCGAAGGAAGAAACGGAGGCACCATGCAGCGCTACGTGATACCCGCAATCCTGATGCTCACGCTGGTCGGTCCGGCCGCCCGGGCGCAGGACGACACCGCCTGGGTTCGGTATTACTCGGCCGAACAGCCGGTGATGGGCCGGGCGGTGGCGGTGGCCGGCACCGCCGTGTACACCGCCGGGATGGCCCAGAACGACAACCAGGATTTCTTCGTGTTCAAGTACAGCGGCGGCGGCGACAGCCTGTGGTTGAGACATTACGACCTGGGTTCGGACGAGATGGCCGTGGCCGTCCGGGCGGACGGCGCGGGGAACCTGCTGGTCGCGGTGCTGTCCGAGGGCGACCCCCAGGAGTTGATTATCGCCAAGCTGGACCCGGCCGGGGACACGCTCTGGACGCGCCGGCAGCCCGGCTTCATGCCGACCGCGCTGGCGGTGGGAGCGGACAACGCGGTTTACGCCTGGAGCCACAGCGGCCACCCGGCGCCGTTCGACACCCTCGCGCTGCTGAAGTACTCCGCCGACGGTACCCAGCTCTGGGCGCGCCGGTACCGGTTCGGAATGCAGAACCGCGCGGCGGGCTGCGGCTGGGTGGATGGCGGCATCATTGCCCTCGCCGGGGTCGAGGACGGCGGGATGAAACAGATGGTCCTGCGGTTCGATGCCGAGGGCGAAACGACCTGGACCCGGACGTTCGAGGGTATCGGGATGGCCGAGGTTTCGTCGGTAGCTCCGGCGCCCGAGCGAGGCTTCTATGTCAGCGCGACCGAGGGCGGGATGCTGAAACTACTCCGGTGCGACCCGGATGGCGGGCTACTCTGGATGCGCGACTTCGCGACCCAGTTGCCGCCGGAGACCTACAGCAATCTTGCCACGGATGAGTTCGATAACGTCTACTTCGCGTCGCAGACACCGTCGATGGCGATGGGCTTCGCCTGCGTCAACCCGGAGGGCGAGGAGCTTTTCCAGGCCCAGACCGAGGTCCGGGCCGAGGTACGCAGTATCGCGGTTGACGAGATGAACCAGCCCGTCGTGGTCGGCACCGCGATGGAGGGCGGGCAGAGCGCGGTGACGGTCAAGTTCGCCTGGGCCCCCGGGATTTCGTCGCCGGCGCCAGATCGTCGGCCGGCCGGTCCGTTCGGGGCGACCCTGCTCGGCAACGGGATGCTCAGCTTCTCACTGCTGGAGGCGGGCCGCTGGGAGGCGATGCTTTACGGCGCGGACGGCAGGATTGCGGCCCGGTTGCACGCCGGCCACCTCCCGGCCGGTGAACACCGGTTCCGGGTCGGCAGGCTGGCCGCGGGCAGCTACACGCTGGTTGTGAGCCGAGGCGACACCCGGTTGAGCGCCAAGGTGGTGTTGCCGGAGTAGCCGGGCGAGCGCGCCGGGCGGCCGGGCTTGGACGCACGGCCGCCGTGAGGTGAGACATGAACTTGGTTGATGTTGCGCTGTTGCTGGTTGTGGCGCTGGCGGCGTACGCCGAGTACTCGCGCGGGCTGCTGCCGGCGCTGGCCGATGTCCTGCGGGCGGGCGTGGCGGTCGGCTTTGCTGTTCTGGGCTATGGCCTCACCGCGCGGCTGACCGGGAACCCGGCGGTCGGGTTCGCGGTCGGGGTGGCGCTGGCGGGCGGGGTTCTCTGGCTGTCGGCGGTGGCGCTCAAGCGGCTGGGCGACGGTTCGGCGAAACGGGGCGTCCTCAGCCGCCTCGCCGGGAGCATCGTCGGCATTCCCTTCGGCATCGCGGTCGGTTTCGCCCTGCTGGCGGTCGCGGCGCACCTCGCGCCGTTGGCCGGCCCGGCGGACGCGTCGTGGCTCGGCAGCAGGCTGCTGGACCGTCTGCCGGCGTTCTACCGGGCCGCGGACGAGATGAACCTGCCGCTGCCCCGGTTCGCCCCGGAGGCACGGCGCTTCGAGGAGGAGCGGCGCACCGGCCGGACCGGGAAGGCGGAGCGGGTCAACTTCACGAAGTTCGCAGGCTCGACCTGTATTGAATGCGGGGCGCGGGTCACCTTCCAGGGCTACCGGCGGCTGCGAGGCAGCGAAATCTCGCCGCTGTTCGTCTGCCCGGACTGCGGCAGGCGGTCGGACGGCTGCCAGGCTTTCGAGTCCTGCCACGAGATGTACGGCAAATGTCCTTACGAGCTGGCGGCCGGGGGGGAGCTGCTCGACTGCGGGGTATGGTCCAACGACCGATCGGTGCGGCCCGATGGCCAGTGCCCGGTGTGCGGCCGGGACGGGTACTGATGCCGGGGTTCGGCCGGCTCGCGCTGCTGCCGGTGCTGTTCGCGCTGGCCTGCGGCCCGAACGACGGCAGGGTGACGGTTCGTTTCTGGCACGCGATGGGCGGCGAGTCCCAGCGGACGCTCCGGACGATGGTCGACCGGTTCGAGCGGGAACACCCGGAGGTCCGGGTCGAACTGGTCGGGATGGGCAGTTACGACGCGCTGGCCCAGAAGCTGATGGGCGCGGTGGCGGCCGGCGACCCGCCGGCAATCGCCCAGATGTACGAGAACTGGACGGCCCAGTTCCTGGCGGGCGGCCGGCTCGTGCACCTGGACAGTTTCGCGCGCGGCCCGGACGGTCTGAGCCCGGAGGAACTGGCGGACATCTACCCGGCTTTGCTGGAGAACAACTCCTGGAACGGGCGGCTGCTGACTCTGCCGTTCAACAAGAGCGTGCCGGTCTACTACTACAACGTCCCGATGTACCGCCAGGCCGGGTTCGATTCGTTCCCCGCGTCCTGGGCCGGGTTCCGGGAGGCGGCCAACCGGCTGACCCGGCGCGACGCGGCGGGCAACCTGGAGGTCTGGGGCGCGGCCGGCGGCACGGACATCTGGGTCTTCGGCTCGATGCTCCACCAGCTCGGCGGCCGGTTCCTGGATGCGGAGGACGGCGAGCCGGAGTTCAACGGCCCGGCCGGGGTAGCCGCGCTCGATTTCCAGGTCGGGATGGTCCTGCGCGACCGGGTCCAGAACACCGACGTCGGCCGGACGCCGATGGACGACTTCCTGGTCGGCCGGATCGCCTGCCTGACCGGGAGTTCGACCTGGCGCGCGCCGGTGCTGGCGGACGAAACCTTCCTGGTCGGGATGGCGCCGCTGCCGGCGGGGGACCGGCCGGCAGCGATCATCTACGGCACCAATATCGGGATGTTCCGGGCCGCGAAGCCGGCGGAGCAGGCCGCGGCCTGGCGGTTCATTCGCTGGTTCATCCGGCCGGAACAGCAGGTCGAGTGGTCGCTGGGAACCTGGTACCTGCCCATCCAGCGCAGCTGCCTCGATGACCCGCGGCTGGTCGAGCGGCTGGAGGGTACGCCGGGGCTGCGCGCGGCCTACGCGCAGGTCGAGTACGGGGTGTTTGAGCCCCGGGGGCTGAAATGGATGGCCGGGCGCAAGGCGCTGGTCGAAGAACTCGAAGCCGCGATGCTGGGCAGCAAGACCCCGCGGCAGGCGCTGGACGACGCGGCCCGGCGGTACGCCGCGGGCCGCTGAAGCAGCACCGGGCCTGACTCTCCGGCAAGCCGCAATCGCGGTCAATAGACCGCTTCCACCGAAAGCCTGCTCTTTCCTGGTGGGTGCTGTATGCAGGAGCACAGGCTATGCCTTTCCTACAGTGCGGGCTCTGACCCTTCGGGTCAAGCCTGTGACATTCTTGTCACGATTGGGTCCTGTCAGCCGGGCGGAATCGCGGTCGGGAGACCGCTCCCACAAGGAAGGACAGGACAGAGGTGGCAATCGCGGTCGGTGGGCCGCAGAGCCTGTAGAGGCAGCACTCACAGGAATCGGACAGAAAGGCGGGGGCGGGCCTGAAGCCCGCCCCCGATCGATCTGACCGGCTTGGGACACAATCCGGAT
>JAWOIB010000004.1:0-15400 GCA_046484845.1 bacterium | reverse complement strand
GCAGTACGGTTGCGACTGCGAGCGGCCTGCAGACTGGCTGATTCATCATTTGCCTCCGTGGGCGGACTCGACCGCCGGCCGGACACGTCCTGTCATTGGTCCGAAATCCTGCTTTCTTAACACAGCTTACCCCCGCCGGTCGGGAGTTGTCAAGCCGGGGCTCTTTTCGCCGGGTTCCGGCCGGAAGCGGCTCCGGGGGAGCAGGGTGGGGGTCGGGGTCAATGCCGGCCGGGACAGGGTCTGAATGGTCCCCGGGCCGGGGCAGGGGAGCGCCCGGCACCGCGGGGAGCCGCCGCGCCAGCGTTGACTTTGCGCCCGCTCGCACTATAGTTTGCCGCCTATGAGCGAGCGTAATAACGTAGTTCCAGTTTACCTTGAAGACGAGATGCGCAAGTCCTTCATGGACTATGCGATGTCGGTCATTGTCTCCCGGGCCCTGCCCGACGTGCGCGACGGTTTGAAGCCGGTCCAGCGGCGAATCCTGTACACGATGCACGAGATGGGGCTGATGCCGAACCGGGGGTTCCGGAAGTCGGCGGCGGTGGTCGGCGACGTGCTCGGCAAGTACCATCCGCACGGCGACTCGGCGGTGTACGACGCGATGGTGCGGATGGCCCAGGATTTTTCGCTCCGCTACCCGCTGGTCGCGGGCCAGGGGAACTTCGGCTCGGTGGACGGCGACGCCGCCGCGGCGTATCGGTACACCGAGGCCAAACTCGGCCCGCTGGCGCTGGAACTGCTCAGCGACCTGGGCAAGGACACGGTGGATTTCCGGCCCAACTTCGACGAACGGCTGAAGGAGCCGGAGGTGCTGCCGGCCGCCTACCCGAACCTGCTGGCCAACGGCGCGGCGGGCATCGCGGTCGGGATGGCGACCAACATCCCGCCCCACAACCTGGGCGAGCTGGTGGACGGGCTGGTGACGCTGATCGACAGCCCGGATGTCACAATCCGGCAGTTGATGAAGAAGATCAAGGGCCCGGACTTCCCGACCGGTGCGAGCATCGTCGGCCTCGACGGCATCGTCCAGGCCTACGAGACCGGCCGGGGCCGGATAGTGATGCGCGGCCACGTCCGGTTCGAGGAGGTGAAGGCCGGCCGCGACCGGATGATCATCACCGAGATACCTTACCAGGTCAACAAGACCTCGCTCATCGAGAAGATTGCCCGGCTCGTGCGGGAGAAGAAGCTGCAGGGCATCGCCGACCTGCGCGACGAGTCGGACCGGGACGGGATGCGGATCGTGCTCGACCTGCGGCGGGACACCAACAAGGAGCTGGTGCTCAACCAGCTCTACAAGTACACCGACATGCAGTGCACCTTCGGGGTGATCATGCTGGTGCTGGTCAACGGCCGGCCGAAGGAACTGAACCTGAAGCAGTTGCTGGAGCGGTTCCTCGAGTTCCGGTGCGAGACGGTCACCCGCCGGACGAAGTACGAGCTGGCGCAGGCCGAGGCCCGGGCGCACATCCTGGAAGGCTACAAGATCGCGCTCAAGAACATCGACGCGGTCATCGAGCTGATCAAGAAGTCGAAGGACACCGCCACCGCCCGCGCCGGGCTGATAGCGAAGTTCAAGCTGAGCGAGAAGCAGGCGGACGCGATCCTTGAGATGAAGCTGGCCCGGCTGACCGGCCTCGAGCGGGAGAAAATCGACGAGGAGTACAAGGGGCTGATCAAGACCATCGCCCGGCTCAAGAGCCTGCTGGATTCCCGGTCGATGCTGATGTCCGAGATCCGCGCCGAGCTGTTCGAGTTGAAGAAGAAGTACGGCGACACCCGCCGGACCGAAATCGTCAGCGGCCAGGTCGAGACGCTGTCGGTCGAGGACCTGATCGACGACGAGGAGATGGTCGTGACCATCACCCACCGGGGTTACGTGAAGCGGATGCCGGTGAGCGTTTACCGGCGGCAGGGCCGGGGCGGTACCGGCCGGTCGGGGATGGGGGTGCGGGACGAGGATTTCGTCGAATGCCTGTTCACCGCCTCCAACCACGACTACATGATGTTTTTCACCGACCGCGGGCGGTGCTACTGGCAGAAGGTGTACGGGATTCCGGAGGGCTCGCACTCCGCGCGCGGGCGCTCGATCGCCCACCTGGTCGAGATGGAACCCGGGGAGGTCGCCCGGGCTTACCTGGCGGTCCGTGAGTTCGACCCGGAGCATTTCGTGTTCTTCGTGACCCGCCAGGGGCAGGTCAAGCGGACGCGGCTGGACGCCTTCGCCAACCCGCGGCGGAAGGGCATCGTGGCGATGGGGGTGAGCAAGGACGACGAGTTGGTCGCGACCGTGCTGACCTCGGGCAAGGAGGATATCCTGTTGGTCACGAGGCTCGGGCAGGGCATCCGCTTCTCCGAGACCGCGGCGCGGGGCATGGGCCGGGCCGCGGCCGGCGTGCGCGGCATCAGGCTGGACAAGAATGACGCGGTGATTGACGGGGTAGTCTGCCGGCCGGACCATTCCCTGCTGGTGGTCAGCGACCACGGGCTGGGCAAGCGAACCGATTTCGACGATTTTCCCTGCCGGCACCGGGGCGGCAAGGGCGTGATTGCCGCCAAGCTGGTGGACCGCTCTGGCCACCTCGCCGCGGCGATGGCGGTGGCCGACAGCTCCGAGGTCATCCTGACCACCAGGGGCGGCACGGTCATCCGGATCAAGGTCGCGGACGTTCGGAAGCAGGGCCGGGCCACGACCGGCGTCAGGCTGATGGACGTCCGGGGCGACGACGTGGTGGTTGACGTCGCCCGGGTCGAAGACTGACGAGCCGGCGGCCGGCCGGACCTTTGCCGGCAAGCGCTCGCGGCGCCCACGGTCGGCGAACCCGCGCCAGCATTGATTTTCCGCTTGACAGTGCGGGCAAACCCGCTATAGTCGTGCCGTAATGCCATCATGGAACCTGTTGTCCGCGTGGCTGGCCGATGGTGCACCCGTCAGGAAGTTCGGCCAGGCGCAGCCACCGGGTTCGATGGTGGCAGTCTCGTTACGGAGGGGAGGTGACAACCAATGACCAAAGAGCAGATCGTCGCGAAGATAGCAAAGGAAGCCGGGATCTCCAAGAAGGCGGCGACCGTATCGCTCAACAGCTTCGTTGGAGCGGTGACGGCCGAGCTGAAGAAGGGCGGTAAGGTTCCGCTGGTCGGCTTCGGCACTTTCGAGGTGCGCAAGACCAAGGCGCGCACTGGCCGGAACCCGCAGACCGGCCAGGCGCTGAAGATCGCCGCCGGCAAGCGGCCGGTGTTCAAGGCCGGGAAGGCCCTGAAGGATGCGGTCCGGCGCAAGAAGTAGCCCGCTGCGAAACCAGGGGGGGAGCCGACTCCCCTCCTTTGTTTTCCGGGCGATTCGGTTTTCCCGGGGGCGGCTGACCATCATTGACCAGCGGGCGCTGCCCGGCCGGGTGCGTCGGCTGAGCCTGGGGAGCGCCCGGGCGGTGGCGGGAGCAATCCGAACGCTGGCGGTCCGGGGCGCGCCCGCGATCGGCGTGGCGGCGGCCTGGGGGCTGGCGGTCGAGGCGAACCGGCTTGCTGACCGGCAACTGCGGGCCGGGCTGGCGCGGGCCGGCCGGATGCTGGCCGGGGCGCGGCCGACCGCGGTGAACCTGGGCCGGGCGGTGGCGGACACGCTCGCGCCGCTGGCCGAGGGGTTGACCGGGGACCGGCTGAGGCGGGCGGTGCTCGAACGCGCGGCGGCCATCGAGCAGGCGGAGGTCGAAAGGTCCTGTGCGCTGGCCGCGGCCGGGGCGGCGCTGGTCCCGCCCGACGCGATGATTCTCACCATCTGCAATACCGGTGCGCTGGCCGCGCCGGGAATGGGCACCGCGTTGGGGGTGGTGTTCGAGGCCCGGCGGCTGGGGCGGCGGCCGCAGGTGTACGCCTGCGAGACCCGACCCCTGCTGCAGGGCGCGCGCCTGACGATGCTGGAGCTCGGGCGGGCCGGGGTCCCGGCCCGGCTGATAGTGGACAGCGCGGCGGCTACCGTCATCGGCGACTGCGACCTGGTGGTGGTCGGGGCGGACCGCATCGCGCGCAACGGCGATACCGCCAACAAGGTGGGGACGAGGATGCTGGCGGTGCTGGCCCGCGAGGCCGGGGTGCCGTTTTACGTCGCGGCGCCGGTTTCGACCTTCGACCCGGGCTGCGCGCGGGGCGCGGATATCGAGATCGAGCAGCGGGACCCGGGCGAGGTGCTGGGGTTTGCCGGCCGCCGGACCGCGCCGGCCGGGGCCCGGGCGCTGAACCCGGCGTTCGACGTGACCCCGGCCCGGCTGGTTACCGCGTTCATCACCGACCGGGGTATCCTGCACCGGCCGTACGGGAGGAGCATCTCCCGGCTGGCAGGGGAGAGCCAGGCGGAAAGAAGCGGCGGCCCGGTAGAGCCGGGCCGCCGGAAAGCCAAACCGGTCGCTACTCGGTCGTGACGTAGACCCGTTTCATCACCACCGGCTCAACCGGCCGGTCCATCTGGCCGGTGCGCACCGCGCCGATGCGCTCGAGCACGTCCATACCTTCGACCAGGTCGCCGATGACGGTGTAACCGCCGGCGTCGAGGTTGGGCAGGGCGTCCAGACAGAGGTAGAACTGGCTGCCGGAGGAACGGCGCTCCGGGTTGACCTGGTCGCCGGTGCGGGCCATCGCCAGCGAGCCTTTGTGGTGCTTGCGCCCGATTTCGGCGACGACGTCGTAGCCCGGGCCGCCGGTGCCATCACCCTTGGGGTCGCCGCCCTGGACCACGAAGCCCGGGATGATACGGTGGAAGGCCAGCCCGTCGTAGAAGCCCTTGATGGCGAGGTTGGCGACGTTGGTGACGTTCTGGGGCGCATCCTGGGTGTGGAACTTCATCTTGATGGTGCCGAACTCCGCGACCTCGATGGTGAGGTAGAGGTCGGCGGGGAGGCGGTCGGCCTCAACCGGTTTCTTCACGAGCCTTCCTTTCGTAACGCCGCAGCCGGCGAGCAGGATGAGAGCGGTGGCAAGGAGCAGCAGGCGCTTCACTTCGACAGTCCCTTCAGTCGGTGGTGACGTAAACCCGGGTCATCACGACCGGCTCAACCGGCCGGTCCAGGGGCGGGCCGCTGGTCTGGACCGCGCCGATGCGCTCGAGGACATCCATGCCCTCGACCAGGTCGCCGATGACGGTGTAACCGCCGGCGTCGAGCTGGGGCAGGGCCTCGAGGCAGAGGTAGAACTGGCTGCCGGAGGAACGGCGCTCCGGGTTGACCTGGTCGCCGGTGCGGGCCATCGCCAGTGAGCCCTTGAGATGCTTGCGCTTCATCTCGGCCTCGACGGTGTAGCCCGGGCCGCCGGTGCCGTCACCCTTGGGGTCGCCACCCTGGACCACGAAGCTCGGGATGATACGGTGGAAGGCCAGGCCGTCGTAGAAGCCCTTGATGGCGAGGTTGGCGACGTTGGTGACGTTCCGGGGCGCGTCCTGCGCGTGGAACTTCACCTTGATCGCGCCGAACTCCGCGACCTCGATGGTCAGGAAAAGGGCTTCAGGCAGGTTCTCGGCGGTCAGCGTGTCGGACAGCGCGCCGCCCGGGGCAGGCTGTTCATCCCCGGTCGCGGGCACGGCCGCGAGTTCGGCCGGTTCCGGGGTGACGGCCGCGGGTGTCTCGGTCTCAGCGCCGCAGCCGGCGATGAGGACGAGGAGCGCGATGATGCTCAGGACATGACGCATTGTGTTACCTCCGTAGCTGGGTTGCCGCGGATGAACCATAGTTCTCCGCGCCTTGCGAAATGTGCGGACCGGACTGCTTTCAATTCTAGTTCTCCCCGCCGGATGTCAAGTCCGGCCCGGCGCCACGACGCGGCGGTAGAAGTTCTCGAGCACCGCCCGCCCGGCCCGGCCGGACTGCTCGGGATGGAACTGCACCCCGTACCAGGGACGCTCGCGGTGGCGCATCGCCTCGACCGGGCAGAGCCGGGAATCGGCGAGAATCTCCCAGCCGGCGGCGAGCACCGACTCGGCGGTGAGGTGCTCGGCATGGCTCTGCAGCACCACCAGCTCCGGGTCCAGGCCGACGAAGAGCGGCTCGGGAACGCGGACCCGGACCAGGCCGGGTGCCTCGTAGAACTCGCGCCGGCCGACCCGGGCGCCGGTGGCGACCCCGAGCAGTTGGTGGCCGAAGCAGATGCCGAACACCGGCACGGCCAGCGCAGGCAGGAGCTCGAGCAGCAGGGCGGGCGGCTCGTCACGGGTCAGCATCACCGGGGAGCCGGTCAGGACCACCGCGTCGGCGCCGGCAGGTTCGAGCGCCCCGGGCCGGCCGGTGCGGACCGCGCCGAACGGCTCCAGCAGCCGGACGTACGCGGCGAGCTTACCCTCCCAGCCCGGCGGGTAGCAGTCAACCAGCAGGGTCGTCATCGGGCGCCGGCCGGCGCCGGCCACCGGTGCGGTGGACATAGGCGCAGGCGTCGTGGTGGTGGATGGACTCGTAGCTGACAACGCGGACGTCGAACCCGGCGACGTTGGGATGGTCCTGCAGCCGGGTGACGACCGCGCGGACGACGTCCTCGACAAACGCCGGGTTGGCGAGCGCGTGGCTGGTGACATGCCTCTCATCTTCACGCTTGAGCAGCGAGTAGACCTGGCTCGAGCCGCAGTCCTCGACCAGCCCGATGAGGTCTTCCAGCCAGAGGAAGCCTTTCGGCTCGGCCGTGACCCGGATTTCCGCGCGCTGGTTGTGGCCGCCGACCCCGACCATCTCCTTCGAGCAGGGGCAGAGGGTGGTGACCGGCACGACCGCGCCGATGCGCAGTCGGAAGTGCCGGTCGAGGTCGGCCGCGACGGTGCACTGGTAGTCCATCAGGCCGCGCGCGCCGGAAACCGGGGCCTGTTTCTCGATGAAGTAGGGGAACTCCATCTCGAGGTGGGCGGACTTGGCGTCCAGTTCGGTCCTGATGTCCCGGAGGATGTTGCCGAGCTTGTGGATGTCGATTTCGCGGTGGTGGCGGCTGAGGATTTCCACGAACCGGCCCAGCCGGGTGCCGCGGAATTCCTGGGGCAGGCTGACAAACATGCTGATGGTCGCGACGGTGTGCTGGCGGTTGGTGGCCTTGTCGAGCAGGACGACCGGGTAGCGCAGGCCGCGGACCCCGACCTTGTCGATGGGTATCCGGCGGGTGTCACCGCGGTCGCGGATGTCGATCATGCTTGAAGGGTATCGGAAGCGGGGCGGAAGTCAAAGCCCGGCCCGGTCCAGCAGCAGCCGGGCGATGTGTTCGGCCGCGCCGGGCGGGCCGAGCAGTGCGCGGAGTTCCCGCGCGTCCTGCCGGGCCCGGGCTTGCCGGGCGGGGTCGGCCAGCAGCGCGGCGAGCTCGCGGCCGATGGCCGCGGGGGTCGGCTCGAGCAGTTCCGGGACCGACGGCCGGCCGAGCAGGATATTGGGCAGGGCGAACCGGCGGGACCGGACCAGCAGCCGGGCAAGCAGCCGGGTGGCCGGGGAGAGGTGGTAGCAGGCGACCTGCGGGGTGCCGAGCAGGGCGGTCTCGAGCGTGGCGGTGCCGGAGACCACGACCGCGGCGTCGGCGTGGGCGAGCGCGTCGTACCGCCCGGCCGCGGCCGCGAGCAGGGCGGCCGGGTCGCCCGGTTCGTCGGGCAGCAGCCAGACACGGTGCCGGCCCGGGGTTTCGACCCGGTCGAAGACCGGGCGGTGCCAGTCACGTTCCGCCGGCCGCGAGCCGGGCAGGAACGCCAGGTAGCGGTCCGCCGGGGCGAGGCCGAGGCGGGAGAGGGTCTCGGCCCGGCCGGCGGCGGGCCGGGCAAGGTCTGCGAGCGGGTTGCCCGCGAACTCCGCCGGGATGCCGCGGGCGCGCAGCCATTTGGCTTCGAACCCGAACAGGCAGATGACCAGATCCGCGGCCCGGCGCAGCGCGCCCGCCCGCCAGCCGCCCCAGGCCCAGAGTTGGGGCGGGGCGAAGAACGCGACCGGCAGGCCGAGCCGGCGGCAGCGCCGGCCGAGCGCGAGGTGGTAGCCGGAGAACCCGACCAGCAGGACGAGGTCCGGGCGGAGTTCCGCGACCGCCCGGGCGGTTTCGGCCAGCGACCGCCGGAGCGCCGGGGCGGCGCGCAGGCCTTCGACGAAACCGAAGACCGCGCCGCAGGCCCGGCCGGCATCGAAACGATGGATGACCGCGGCCGGTGCGGCCCGGGCGACCGCGGTCTCGACCAGCGCGGCGTAGAGCCGGCCGGACGGCTCGCCGGCGGACACGACCAGGCGGCAGAGTCGGGCGTCCCGGCAGGCCTGCCGCCTTGACTGCCCGGCGTCGCTCTCTACACTAGGCGGCAAAGGAGCCAAGATGAGTTTCTACTACGCTGAGGCCGGCCGCGAAGAAGCCCGGGTGGTGCTGCTGGGTGTGCCGCTGGACCGGACGATTTCGCACGTGCCCGGCACCCGGTTCGGGCCGGACGTCGCCCGCATCGGGGCGGACAACATCGAGTCGTTCAGCCCGTACCAGCGCCGGGACGTGACGGACCTGGCGGTGCACGACGCCGGCAACCTCGCGCTGAGCTTCGAGACCCCGGAGCGGCCGTTCGAGCAGATCGCGGCCGCGGCCCGGCCGTTCGCGGGGGAGGCGGCCCGGCTGCTGGCGATCGGGGGGGAGCACAGCATCACCCCGCCGCTGGTCCGGGAGTTCAGCCGGGTCCTGCCCGAGCTGTGCGTGGTCCAGCTCGATGCCCATTCCGACCTGCGCGACGAGTTGCTTGGCGACCGGCGCTCGCACGCGACCGTGGTGCGGCGGATCCTCGAAGACGTCCCGCGCGAGCGGGTGTTCCAGCTCGGCATCCGGTCGTTCAGCGCGCCCGGGGAGATGGACGAGCCGAACCTGTACCCGTTCGAACTGCTGAGACCGGCGCGGGAGGTGGTGAAGGAAATCGGGTCCCGGCCGGTGTACTTGACACTCGATACCGACGTGCTCGACCCGTCGGTGTTGCCGGATGTGGGCACGCCCCAGCCGGGCGGGCCGGGATACCGAGAGTTGGTGGAGACGCTGGCGCTGTTCGCGGGTACGCGGGTGGTCGGGGCGGACATCGTCGAGTTCTGCCCGCGCGGCGGCCAGCCTTCGCCGGGCGCGTCGGTGGTGGCGGAGCTCATCCGCGAGCTGGCGCTGCTGCTCGGTTGAGGGCGGGACTGAGCGGGCGCGGCCGGTGACTGCCGGCCGGGTCACTGCCGGATGACCGCGACCCGGGTGACGTGGGTGCCAAGCCGGCCGGACACCACCAGCAGGTAGATGCCGGTCGCGACGTCGCCCGGCCGCCAGACCGCGCGGTGCAGGCCCGCGTCGACCTCGGGGCGGGCGACCAGGCGGCCGGTCAGGGTGCGCACCTCGACCGACGCGTTCTCGGGCAGGCTGTCGATCACCACCCGGCTGTGGGTGCCGAGGATGCAGGGATTCGGGTAGACCCGCAGGCTGGCCGCGCTGGTCGGCACCGAGTCGGTGCCGAGGCTGAGCAGTGTCAGGCCCTGCAGGGTGCCGACCGCGACCCGGCCCCGCCGGCGGTCGATGTCGAGCGAAGTGTAGAAGCCGCTGACGCCGGCGGTGTTGGCCGGGATGCCGCTGCTCTGGGGGGTGTAACTGGTCCAGCGGCCGGAGACCGGGTCGAGCATCGACAGCCCGGCCTCGGTGAGCAGCCAGACCCGACCCGAGCCGTCCACCCGGACCCGGAAAACGTTGTTGGACAGGAGCCCGCTGTTGCCGGCGGTGTAAACCCGGAAGCCGGTGCCGTCGTACACCGCCGCGCCTTGCGGGGTCGCGGCCCAGACCTGGTCGTCGCTGTCGACCGCGACCGAGCGGACTTCGCGGGAGGGCAGGCCATCGGTCAGCACCGCGTAGCGGTCGTCGGACGGGTCGTGGAGCGTGCCGCGGTAATCAATCATCACCAGCCCGACGGTCAGCCCGAGCCAGGCCCGGCCCTGCCGGTCGGTGGCGAAATCGTACCCGCCTCCCGGGGGCGGGGCCAGCCCGGAGATGTCGAACACCGCCTGCCGGCCGGCGGAGTCCACCGCCACGATGATGCCGTCGGCATTGGACACCCACTTGGTGTCGAGGTGGTCGAGGCCAAAGGCGGTGATGATGTTCCAGCCGGAGGACGCGCCCCACTGGACTTTGTCCCACAGGTCGGTTTCCGGGTCGTAGTAACTCAGCCCGCCGGCGGCCGCGAAATGCGTGTTCCAGACCCGGCCGCGCGAGTCGCAGGCGATCTGCAGGGTCAGGGGCAGGATGCCGGCCTTGAGCTCGACCGCACCGGTCGCCGGGTTGATGCGGGAGAACCCGCGGTAGGTCAGGTAATGGCTGACATGGAGGTCGCCGGTGACCGGGCTGAACGCGACGCCGGTGACCATCCCGGATGCGATGCCGCCGGTGGAGAAGGTCTGCCAGGACTGGCCGGTGACCGAGTAGCGCAGGCCGTTGCCCCGGTCGAGCGCGCCGCCGAGCCCGACCCAGAGCCGCTGGCCGGCGTACACCGCGCGGGAGTCGCCGCCGACAATCAGCCGCACTCGGCTGGAATCGAGCCGGTCGGCGTGGTAGAGCCCGGTGTCGGTCGCGACGTAGAGGTCGGGCGGCGCCAGCTCGAGGTCGAATACTTTCCGGACCGGGTTGAACCGGAACACCGGCACGAACGTGCTGTCCGCAAACCGGGCTACGCCGTACTCGGTCGCGACGAGCACGGTGTCGCGCCAGCCGGCGATCGCCTTGACCGAGTCGCCCAGCGGCCGGCGCCAACCCTGCCAGTCGGTGAAGCCGGGGTCGACCCGGGTCACGCCGACGTTGGTGCCGACCCAGTAGCCGTCGAGCACCGCCAGCGAGAGCACGCGGTCGCTGAGCAGTTCGGGCCGGTTGACGACCGAGTACCGGCGGATGATGTCGTCCTGGAAATCGAGCCAGCTGCCGAACGTCTCGGCGACGTATAGCCCGAGCTCGGTGCCGAACAGCAGCCGGTCGCCGTCGCGGGCGATGCTGGTGATGACGTCGGGCAGGTCGTTGGGCCGGTAGTTGAGCGCCCGGGTCGAGTCGCGCAGGATGACCCCGACTCCGCCGCCGTCGGTGCCGACCCAGACGTTGCCGTCCGGGTCCAGCGCCAGCGCGTTGACCAGGTTGGCGGGCAGGCCGTCGGAGTTGACGACCGTGCGCAGGACCTGGAGCCTTTCGGGGTCGAGGTCGTACACCCCGCCCCGGGTGGCGACGATGAGCAGGGTGTCGCTGCCGGCGATGTCGTTGACGAAGTTGGTGTTGGTGTAGCTCTGCCAGCCGACCGCGCCGGCCAGCGCGAGAAACAGGCAGATAGCGGCAGTCATAACAGTTTGGCTGCGGGTCGCCGGCCGCGGGCGCGGTCCGGGAACGCGCTCACGATTCTAACCCCGGCAGCGGGGCAGTCAATCCCGGCCCCGGCCGCGCCGGAAAAGCAGCGCGAAACAGCCGAGCGCGCCGAGCCCGAGAAAGGCGAAGACCCAGCGGGGCGCGTCGGCCAGGAACAGGGCCAGCCCGCCGGACAGCGCGGAGACCAGGTAGAGCAGGAACAGGGTCCGGCGCTCGCCCAGCCCGAGCGAAAGCAGGAAATGGTGGACGTGCTCGCGGTCGGCCTCGAAGAACCGCCCGCTGCGCCAGGAGCGGCGCAGCAGTACCCGGACCGCGTCCACGATCGGCACCGCCAGCGCCAGCATCGGCACCAGCAGGCTGACCAGCGCCACGTTCTTGCCCGCGCCGACCAGCGCGACCGCGCCGAGCGCGAACCCGAGCAGGTTCGCGCCGGTGTCGCCCATGAACACCCGGGCGGGCGGGAAGTTCCAGGGCAGGAAGCCGACGCAGCAGCCGACGACCGCCGCGGCCAGCGCCACCGCCGGGACGTTGCCGGTGGGCAGGACTGCGACCATCAGCACCGCGCCGGAAATCGCGCCGATGCCCGCGGCCAGTCCGTCGACGCCGTCGATGAAGTTCATCGCGTTGATGGTCAGCAGCAGCCAGCCGATGCTGAGCGGGTAGCCCCAGAACCCGACCTCGAGCGTGCCGAGCAGGGGCAGGTTCAGCCGCTGGATCGGGCCGAGCAGGAGCACGAACGCGGTCGTGCCCGCGAGTTGGACCGCGAAGCGCACCCACCAGGGCAGCGGCCGGACGTCATCGAAGAGCGAGACCGCGAACACCGGGCCGTACCCGACCAGCAGGGCCCGGATGAACCGGCCCTGGAACGGGTAGCCGCCCCAGAGCATCGCGGCGATGCCGCCGAAGAGAATCGCCAGCGCCATCGCGATGCCGCCCAGCCGGGGCGTGGCGGCGAGGTGGTTCTTGCGCTCGTCCGGCCAGTCGAACAGCCGGTACTGGCGGGCGAGCCTGAGCACCAGCGGGACGAGGCCCGCGGTCAGCCCGGCGGCGGCGAGGAATGGCAGCAGGAGGTGGAAGATGCTCATCTTCCTGCCCGGGACCAGGAGTACTCGAACTCGCCGACTCCGACCGCGGCCAGCGCCATCAGCAGGCCGAGGTAGCCGGTGAACAGCAGGGTGATGAGCGGCCGGAGCGCGCGGGGGTAGCTGAGCGCGAACAGCCGGTGCAGGGAGCGGAGCCGGTGGAACTCGGTGAACGACCGGGCCCGGCGGCGGGAGCTGCCCAGCGCGTGCACCAGCCCGGCGGCGGGCAGCAGGCAGACCCGCCAGCGCCGGCCGAGCCGCAGGCAGATGTCAACGTCCTCCGCGAACATGAAGTAGCCCGGGTCGAACCCGCCGACCTCTTCGAACGCCCGGCGCCGGAACAGCATCAGTGCGCCGACTACCGCGTCCACCGCCATCGGCTCGAGCGCGGATTCGCTGCCGAGGTACTGGAACGCGCGGGCGCCCGGGCCGTGCCGGCCGAGCCGGGCGAGCGGGGAGCGCCGGCCGGCGAGCGCGTAGCGGAAGCGCGGCCGGCGGCGGGCGGAGGGCTGGGGGCGGCCGTCGGGGTAGAAGAGCTGCGGGGCGACCACCCCGACGTCCGGGTGGCTGTCCAGGAACTCGACCAGCCGATTGAGCGTGCCGGGCTGGAACAGGATGTCCGGGTTGGCGACCGCGAGGTACTCGGTGGCGACCCCGGCCGCGGCGAGGTTGGCGGCGCGGCCATAGCCGAGGTTGCGGCCGGGCAGGGCGAGCGCGGCGCCGCGGCGGGCGCAGACCACGCGGGCGGGCGCCGGATCGGGGCCGTTTTCGACGACGACGGCCGCGGCGGGCAGGCCCGGGGAGTTCTCGGCGAGGCTGGCCAGCGCCCGGTCCAGGTCGCGGGCAGAGTTGTGGCTGACGAACACGACCGTCACGCGGGGCGCGGACGACGTATGCTGGCCTGCTGTCACGAGAGGATAGCTTATGACCGGGCCGGGAACAGTCAAGTCAGGGAGCGGGGGGTGAGCTCGTGAAGCTGCTCGACCTGCGCCCGGAGCCGGCGGTACGCCCGGGCAGGCAGGATGCCCGGGCCGAGCTGTTTCGCCCGGGCCTCGGCTTCGGCCAGCCGTACTGCCCGGGTTTTGCGCGGCCGGCCGCGCCCCGCCGGCTCGCGGTCCGGGCGGTCCGCGGTCAGCTCGAGCGTCCGCCAGACCATCCGGCCGTAATCGAGCGCCAGCTTCCGCACCATCAGCGTGGGCCGGACCCCGAGCCGGTTGACTTCGTCCTCGACCGCCCGGGCGAGCCGCCGCTGGTCACGGGCTGAGTGCAACTGCCGGGACAGCGCCGCGGCCCGCCTGCCGGGAGGCACCGGCCGCTGGCCGGCCGCCAGGCGGGCGGCCTCGGTCTTGCGGTCGTAGGCGTCCAGCCGCAGGGCGACCCGGGAGCGGTCGCCGGCCAGTCCGACCAGCGCGGCGGTCCGGGCCAGGGTTTCGCGCACTGGCGGCAGGACGACGTAGCGTTCGAGGAGAGGCCGGATGTCGTCAACCGGGGCCCGGCAGGCGCGGAGGTAGTCGAGGACGAGGGAGAGGGTGGGCTGGTGTGCCCGGCCGGCTTCGAGCCGGCTGAGATGGGCGTTGAAACCCGGCCGGCGGCCCATCACTTCGGCCAGTTCATCGAGGGTGAGACCGGTCCGGCGCCGGAGGCGGCGCAACTGCGCCCCAAGTTCCGGGGTGAAATTGAAGGTCGCCGGGGCGCTTCCAGCCGGGGAATTTCGAGGCATGAGGTTGAGTTTATGCTCAACCTGGTCGGGAGTCAGTAATCCGGGCAAGCCGCAGACTGTCCGCAGGTTAGCTCTTCCCCCCTCCCCCATTCCCGGAGTAGTCCCCCCGGTGGCCCCGGGGAGCGCTCCCGGGACCGCCTCCGGGGCCACCCCGGTAACCGCCCCGGGGGCGGCTCCGGGAAGGTAGTGGGTGGCCGCTGGTGTGTTCGACGACCTGATGGAACACGCCCTGAGCGAATACGACCGACTCATCGGGCTGGACCTCTCCCACGTCGCGATCGACGGAAGCTGCCAGCTCGCGCCAGGCGGCACCGAGCTGACCAGCGCTTATGCAGGCAGCAAAGGCCGCCAGGGGTTCAAATGGTCCTGCGGAGTTGACGCCACAGGCATCGGAATCGGTTTCGTCATCGACACCGGCTCACGCAATGACTACCGACTCCTGCGCCCCACCCTGGACACCATCACCGAACGTCGCATCACCTCACACATCGGCACGTTGCACCTCGACCGGGGCTACGGCTACAAGTCTCTGCTCGACAGGCTCGACGGCTACCCGATCGAGGCCGTCGAAGTGATCCCTCGCAACCACAAGGGCCAAGGACGCACACAACTCGTCGGGTTCCAACGACGATGGGTCGTGGAGCGAACCAACGCTTGGCTCACGAACTTCCGCCAACTCAAACTCAACTGGGACCGACGACCCGAACACCGCCATGCCGCAGTCAGCCTCGCGTTCGCGATCATCTGCCTCTACAAACTCGTCGACCACCTCAAAGCCAACAACCTCCCCCTCGAAACAATCCGCTGAGTCTCCAGGCACATCGTGTACGTCAGGTCGGTCTGGGTTCGCGGGGCAGACCGAGCAGGCGCTCGCCGATGATGTTGCGTTGCACCTGGCTGGAGCCGCCGGCGATGCGGCCACCCGGTGCGGCCAACATGCCGCCCGCGCTCGCCCCGTCGAGCATCGCGTCCGAGCCGTCGAGATCACCGCGCAGCATCGCGACCTCGAACATCATCTCCGTGATGCCGAGCTTCATCAGCGACGCCGCCGTGGAAGCGACCGGCCCTTGGCGTTGTGCCATTGCCTTCATTGCGCTGCCGCTGGACAGCAGTGACGCGAGCGACTGGCGTTCGATGGCCATCAGGTCACGGCCCTCGGCAAGGTGCGCCATCTGGTCGAGGCGACGCTCGAGCCCGATGACCGACGTGCCGATGTGGCCCCGCTCACTGGTGAGCACCGCCATGCCGACGCCCCAACCGCCATGGAGCGGCCCGAGCAGGC
>JAWOIB010000176.1:0-32170 GCA_046484845.1 bacterium | reverse complement strand
GGTGGCGGGCGATGCGCGGGGCGAACTGCTGTTCATTTCGGATGCCGATATTCTGGTTGAACCGGATACGCTTCAGCTGATGGCCCGCTGGTTTGTTGACCCGGAAGTAGGCGCGGTTCAGGCGGATCACTTGCGCTATCGACAAGACGGCAGTCCGGCCGAGGGGGTCTTCGACCGTTGGGAGAGTCTTGTTCGGCGCCTTGAAGGCAGGCTAGGTGTGATGGTGGGTCCCAACGGTTGGGGCATGATGATGCGTCGCAGTCTCTACGAGGCCATACCCGACAATACCATTAACGACGATTTGGAGTTAGGCATCCGAATGCTGAAGCGAGGCTGTCATTTCCTCTTCGAGCCAAAGGCAATTGTCAGGAGCGGGGTCGAGGCCGAGAAGGTGGAGTTTGGCAGGCGCGTACGTTTCGGACGGGGCAACATGCAGGCTTTGGCGTGGAATCTTGACATCTTCCGGCCAGGCACGTTGACGGCGGCCTGGGCGCTGTTGTCACACAAGTTTCTCCGGACGCTGCTGCCTTTCACGCTTGTCTGGATGCCTGTCGGAGCCGCTCTGGTGCTGCCACACCCCGCTGCGGTCGTCTTTCTGGGGCTGTTGGCAGTCGTGCTGATAACAACCCCTTTCGCGCAGAGAGTTCGCGGGGCCTTTCGGAAGCTGATGCTGCCTCAGTATTTCGTGTTGATGAACGCAGCTCAGTTGTACGGAGGGCTCAGGCATATCTTGGGATTCCGCGAGCCGTACTGGAGACGGACTCCGCGAGCAGGTGACTGCAACGAGGGCGTTCGTTGAGGGCGGACTCCAGCGCAAGGCTCGGTGTTTGCGCGACGGGCAACGACGGTTAGCTTGAGCGTGCGTTCTGAGCCGACTGACCGGGAGAGCGTTGCGGGAATCAGGAGAGCGTGATGAGGATTCTCTCGATATCACATTCCGTTCCTGTTCCTCCTAGCGACGGGGGCAAGATTGTCGTACTGAATACCGCACGGGCACTGGCGGGCCTGGGTCATGATCTTGGCTTGGCTGCAATCTCAGTTCCAGGGCAGGATATACCCAAGACTATCGGAGAAGGTATGCCGATATGGGCTTTCCCTGCTCGTACGGCGATCACGGTCGGCGGGATGGTGCGCACGCTGTTGGCTAGGAAGCCATACGTCCTGAGCAAGTACCAGGTTTTGGGGTTCTCAGGTTTCCTGAGAAGGGTTGCGCATGACTTTCGACCGGACATCATACACGTTGAGTTTCTCGCTATGGCTGAATTCGGATGCACGCTGGGCCGGGAGTTCGGCTTGCCTGTCGTGCTCAGATCTCACAACGTGGACTCGGTGTTGATGGCGCGTTTTCGTGACGCCCAGCGAAATCTAGCGGCTCGTTGGTTTGCTGGCCATGAGTTCCGTCGTCTGATACGTTACGAACGCCTCACATTGCCGCAGTGCACCAGTCGCGTGGCTATCACGCAGTCCGATGCGAGAGCATTGGAGGAGATTGCCGGTGTGCGGGTGAGTGCCATCCCGTCTGGTATAGATGTTCCCGAGTATCAGCCGATGGCGGTACCTGTTGTCCCAGGGAGCGTTGCATATGTGGCTTCGCTTGACTGGATGCCGAATGTGGACAGCGCCACGTGGTTCATCGCAGAGGTGCTACCGAGGATCAGGGCGGTCGTACCGAATATGGTCTTTCATCTGGTCGGGCGCAATCCGCCGCAAACGCTCCTGCAGCATGACGGACGGGATTCCATCGTGGTGACTGGAGCGGTTGACGATGTGCGACCGTGGATTGCTCGAACGGAGGTTCTTGTCGTTCCGACAAGAATAGGCAGCGGCATGCGCATAAAGATCCTCGAGGCGATGGCAATGGGCAAGCCAGTGGTTACGACCCGGGTCGGGTGTGAGGGCATTGAGGGGCTGGTTGACGGCGAGAACGTTCTGATTGCCGACACGGCCGGGGAGTTTGCGGCGGCAGCGAGCAGGCTTCTTGGTGATCGTGAGATGCGGCATCGTATCGGGGCTGCCGGGCGAGAACTGGTAGTCGCACGTTACCAGTGGCAGGATGTTGCTCGGCAGTTTGAGGAGGTCTATCGTGACGCCTTGGCCACCAGATCCTGACAAGAGCCGGGGGGGTAGTTTGTCCAGCAGTCTCGACGGAGCTGTCATTCGTGAACTGCAGTTCCGCACCGATTCTCGTGGGTGGCTGGTTGAGCTGTTTCGTCTGGATGAGCTTGAAACATCAGGGATGCTTGATGCACGGCCATTGATGGCTTACCTGTCCTTGACCCAGCCGGGCGCAGTGCGAGGACCACACGAGCATAGAGAGCAGACTGATTTCTTCGTTTTCGTCGGGCCGTCCGATTTCGAGGTCAGGCTCTGGGACAACCGGGGCGATTCGCGAACGCAGGGTCTAGAGGAGCGGCATGTGCTCGGCGCGAGCCGGCCCGCAACGCTCGTTGTTCCTCCCGGGGTGGTCCACGGATATCGGAACATCGGTGATGTTGACGGTTGGGTGTTCAACTTTCCGAACCGGCTCTACCGAGGGACGGGACGGCAGGATGAAGTGGATGAGATACGGCACGAAGACCTGCCGGATAGTCCGTTTAGACTGGAGAACCAATGAAGCTACTGGTTACCGGTGGTTGTGGTTTCATCGGTTCCAACTTCATACGGAGGCATCTGGCCGGCACGGATGACAGCATAGTCAATCTCGATGCGCTTACCTATGCGGCGAATCCCGCAAGTCTTGCCGACTTCGAGGGTGATCCTCGCTACAGCTTCATTCGCGGACGGGTCGAAGATCGCGACCTGGTCCGCGATGTGATTCGAGATGTCGACGCGATTGTCCACTTCGCAGCCGAGAGTCATGTTGACCGGTCGATTGACGATGCAGCTCCATTTGTGACGACGAACGCTCTGGGGACTCAGGTGCTGCTTGACGCCGCGCGCAATGCAGGAGTTCGGCGGTTCGTGCACGTCTCAACCGACGAGGTGTACGGCACTCTTGGTGAACATGGGGAGTTCACCGAGGTCACTCCGTTGCGGCCTCGCTCGCCCTACGCTGCATCAAAAGCCGCTGGCGAAATGCTGGCACGGTCCTATTGGGAGACATATCGCTTGCCGGTGACAGTCGTGCGGCCGTCGAACAACTACGGTCCATACCAGTTCCCGGAGAAGTTTGTCCCATTGATGGTGACCAACCTGATTGAGGGACGGAAGATACCGGTATATGGTTGTGGCGTCAACGTCCGAGACTGGCTTCACGTTGGCGATTGCTGTCGGGCTATCGGGTTGGTCTTGGCTCGGGGTGAACCGGGCGAGGTCTACAATGTTGGCGGCAGATCCGAGCGGCGTAACATAGAAGTGGCGAGGCTCGTGATCAGGCTGATGGGTTCTGCCGAGGAGAAGATCGAGTACGTGCCAGACCGCCCTGGGCATGACTTCCGATATGCGCTCGACATTGCCAAGATTGCTCGTGAACTTGGCTGGCGTCCGGAGGTTGAGTTCGAGGAAGGTCTGCGTGAGACGGTCGAATGGTATCGGGCGCACCCTGCGTGGTGGCGACCTCTCATCGGGCGACTTGAGCGTGAGTCCAGAGGGTTCTGGACCCCCGGCTCTGATGTCGGTTGAGAGGCAGCCGCCAGGCATTCGGGAGGGTGGTTGGGGAAGCACACCCAGTCAGCTGAGCGTCGAAGGGCTTCCGGGTTGTGCGGCTTAGACGGAGATGCCGACGCCCCGAGGTGGCGCGCTGATCCCGCCATACCGGTTGCTTCTCTTCGCAAGTGTCGATGCGGCTGTGGTTGGTGTTGCTTCTGGCGTCCTTGTCGTCACTGGAGCACCGACAGAGCAGTCAGTCCCGGATATCGGCGAGACAGGCTCTTGACTTGGCGGATGGTTCGGGGATACTGACGCCGTGACGATAGCTGAATTCCAGCAACTCATCAGGCGAACGTATTACGACAAGGATCGAAGTCGCGGGCTTGATGGTACATTCCGTTGGTTGGTGGAGGAGATCGGAGAACTGGCAAGGGCTGTGAGGCATGGTGAGCCTGCGAGTCTCGAAGAGGAGTTCGCGGATGTCTTTGCATGGCTGGTCAGCCTGGCGTCACTCACCGGTATTGATCTTGAAAGGGCGGTGGGCAAGTATCGCTCAGGCTGTCCCAAGTGCGGGTGCATGCCCTGCGGTTGTTCCGAAGAGCGCGTGAGAGTCCGGTCCGAGGGAACGTGATGGCCCTGTTTGTTGTGATCCTGCTTGCTGGCTTCCCCGCACCCCCGGCGGTAGTGAGGGTCTTCGATACGCCCGATGATGAAGGGCATAGCATCACGGTGACGTGGGAGCTGTCGGTGGATGACGCTACCATCACTAGCTATGACTTGGTCCGCGTGGCCGAGGATGGGGTCGAGGATGTGGTGGCCAACCTGATGCCGGGTACCAGCAGATATGTAGACGGCGAACTGCCGGACGGTCAGCCGTTTCGCTACCGGGTCATTGCGAGGGCCGACACGCTGCTTGCTTCGAGCGAGCTCTCGGAACCGGCGGCCAGCCGGGGTCAGTGGTTCCACAGCAGGCGCGTCAACGTACTTGTAGCCCTGCTGCTGTTCAGTGCCCTGACGCTCTATTTCATCGGTACCGCGCGAAGAGGCAAGAAGCTGTTCATAAGGCGGATAGCCGGTCTTGATGCGGTTGAAGAAGCAGTGGGCCGTGCCACCGAGATGGGCCGGCCGATACTGTATGTCCCGGGACTTGCCGCCATCAGCCAGATTTCGACAATCGCTGCACTGAACATCTTGAGTGAGATCGCCAAGAAGACCGCAACCTACGGTACCGACCTGCTGGTTCCAAACCGCGACCCGATTGTCTACACCGTTGCGTCGGAGATGGTCAGGGAAGCCTATGCCGAGGTCGGCCGGCCGGACATTTTCCGCAAGGACAGCGTGTTCTTCGTGTCCGAGGACCAGTTTGCGTTCGCGGCTGCGGTCAACGGCATAATGGTCAGAGAGAAGCCGGCGACCATCTGCCTGATTGGTATGTTCTGGGCTGAATCGCTGATTCTGGCCGAGACCGGGGCGACCACCGGTGCGATCCAGATCGCGGGTACCGACCAGATCTCGCAGTTGCCGTTCTTCGTTACCGCCTGCGACTACACCTTGATCGGGGAGGAGCTCTACGCAGCCTCGGCTTACCTGTCTCGAGACCCGTTGCTGTTGGGTTCTCTCAAGGGGCAGGACTGGGGCAAGGTGGCAGTCCTGCTGATACTCGGAGTCTGCTCAGGGTTGCTTCTGCTCGGTGGAATCAAGGGATTCGAGTTCCTCCGAGCGATCTACGAGTTCTTCTCGGTGGCCTAGGGGATGGTGTGAGGCAGACTCTGCCGCGGATCCTTTGTCTGGTGGCCGGGTTGGTGATGATTGTCCAGTTCTTCGTGCCGCACAGAATCTCCGAGACGGTCTTCGCCGAATCTATGCGCTGGGTGAGGATCATTTCGGCGTTCGCGCTGGTGCTGGGTGTGCGCTCGGTTGTGTCTCACCATGGCAACAAGGTAAGACGCCGTGCCCCAGGTTGGATCTACTCGGCGATCACGTTGTTCGCGCTGATCGGGTCGACATTTGTCGGCTTGTTCGTGGCCAAGGACGCAAGCACGCCCGGTCTGCTGGTTTCCCGTAGTGCTCCCCCGGCTTTCCACATGCAGCTTCTCTACGAGAACGTGATGGCGCCGTTGGGAGCGACGATGTTCTCGATACTGGCTTTCTAT
Source organism: bacterium (assembly GCA_046484845.1). Classification (GTDB taxonomy): domain Bacteria; phylum Hydrothermota; class Tepidihabitantia; order Tepidihabitantales; family Tepidihabitantaceae; genus DSBX01. The sequence continues at coordinate 26,429 of JAWOIB010000176.1, read as the reverse complement.
ATGGCCTCGGCGGCCTATCGGGCGTTCCGGGCAAGGAACAAGGAGGCAACGTTGCTGCTGGTCGCGGCGTTCATCGTGATGATCGGGATGGTCCCGATCGGCTCGGCGATTTGGTCGCGGTTGCCGGACGTGGCCCAGTGGCTTCTGAACGTGCCGAACATGGCGGCCAAGCGGGGCATCTGGTTCGGAATTGCGCTCGGGATGATCGCGACGTCGCTCAAGATCATACTCGGCATTGAGCGAGGCTGGCTTGGTGGAGGCCGGCAATGAAGGACGGACGTTTGCGATGGAGCCGGCTTGGCGAACGGCTGGGGAGCATTGACCGGCGGGTTGTCTTTGCTTTCGTCGCTGCGGTCGTTATCGTGCCGTTCTTCCTTCCCCTGAACATCCTCGGTCGTGTTTCACCGGAGGCCCAGCGGCTGTTCGACGCGGTTGAGAGGATCCGGCCCAATGACAAGCCGCTGATGATATCCGTCGACTTCGATCCGCAGTCAATGCCGGAGTTGTACCCGATGCTCGAGGCCACGTTGCGGCACGCATTTGCCCGCGAGGTCCGGGTAGTGGTGATCGCGCTCTGGGTAACCGGCGTCGGACTGGGCGAACTGGCCCTGAACACGGTCGCGCCGGAGTATGACAGGACCTACGGGGAGGACTACGCATTCCTGGGCTGGAAGCCCGGCTTCTCCGCCGTTGTACTGGGCATGGGCCGGAGCATTCCGGAGACCTACCCGACCGATCACTACGACACCCCGGTCGATGACTTGCCACTGATGCACCGGGTGCGCAACTACGATGACATCCCGCTGGTGATATCGCTGAGCGCAGGTGACCCCGGAGCGTTGACGCTCTGGATACCTTACGTCCAGTCGCGGTTCGGCCAGGAGTTGGGAACGGGCATGACCGCGGTCTCAGCGGCGGATGCCTATCCGTTTCTGCAGTCGGGTCAGCTCGTGGGGTTGTTGGGTGGCATGAAGGGTGCCGCCGAGTACGAGTTCCTGATGCGTGAACGGGGTTACACGGATGCAGCAACCCCGGCAATCCAGGCGATGGACTCGCAGTCGATGGCGCATCTTGCGATCATCCTGCTGATCGTACTCGGCAACCTCAGTTTCGTTCTGACCCGGAGGGAGAAGAAGTAGTGCACGTGCTTGAGTTGCTGACGACCGTTCAGGGTATCTGGGTATGGGTCGGCGCGCTGTTGACCTTGGCGATATTCTCTTTCCTTTTCGGGGACAACCCGCTATACAAGGTGGCCGAGCACGTCTATGTGGGGATTTCGGTTGGCTACATGATAACGGTCTACTACTGGAACTTCTTCAAGCCGGATCTGATCGACCCGCTGTTTCGCAACGGCCAGTTCCTGCTGCTGATTCCAGCCCTGCTCGGGATTTGCTACTTCGCGGTGTTTGTACAGAAGCTGGCCTGGGTGGTGCGTATACCGATGGGGTTTGTGCTCGGGTGGGGCGCCGGGGTGGCGATACCCGCGATGCTCCAGTCCTACATCATCCGGCAGATCCAAGGCAGCCTGTTGACGAGCGAGATGCTCGCAAGCTGGGACACGATCGTCTGGGGGCTCGTCAGCTTCCTTGGTGTGGTTACGACCGTGGTGTATTTCTTCTTCTCCAGGGAGCAGAAGGGAGCCTACAAGGTCGCCGCCAACATCGGCATTATCTACATCATGGTCGGGTTCGGGGCATCCTTTGGCTATACGGTGATGGCCCGCGTGTCCCTGCTCATTGGCCGCCTGCAGTTCCTGCTGCGTGACTGGCTGGGCGTGATACACTGAAGCAGATGCGTTTGTTGCTGCTCCTGCTGTTCACCGCGGGCGTACTGGTTGCCGGTATTGCCCAAGTCCCGAGCGACGCTCAGGTCTATGATGACCTTGAGATGCTCCGTGTGGCCGGGCTGGTTAGGGCAATGCCTCCGACCAGTCGACCATGGACCAGGGCGCAGGTCGGGCGACTGGTGTTTGAGGCTGACTCGCTGAGCCGGGGACGCGTTCTGGCGCCGGGTCTCAGGTCCGCACTGGCCAGGGTGAGCCGTGAGTATCAGGAGTACCTGATGAGGGACGGTGGCTACGGCCGGCCGCGGCAGCCGATACTGGATCTGCCGGTGGTACCCGCCGGCCCGCAGGCTCGGTTCCGCGCCGACCTGTTCAGCCGAGCCGGCTTGTCCCGGCCCGGGGATGAGATCCTCGGTTACGGTTCGGTGGGTGCTGTGCTCGAGAATCGGCCGGGCGACAACTTTGCGTTCTACGAGCGAGCCGAGTTCACGCTCTACCGGCCTGATACCATTGAAGTGTCCCATGCCGACTCGGGCAGGTACGTCCCGGGTACTCGCGTGCACGCCTGGAAGGATGGGTTGGGAACGTTCCAGATCGACCACGCTTGGTTGGCGTTCAGGTTGCCCTGGCAGCTGCGGCTCACGATCGGAAGAGACAAGTATCGCTGGGGACCCGGGTACACCGGCGCGGTGATACTGGGGGACGAGACACCGGCGCTCGACCACGTCGCGTTGACTGCGGACTACGGCAGCTTCCGTTTCCAAACTCTCACCGCTTACCTCTCGCGTTGGGAGGAGAAGCACCGGTTTGCGTCTTGGCAGCGCGTGGAGTTGGCGCTCTGGGAACGGCTTCGGCTGGGCGGGGTGCTCGCCAATGTCTACGCTTGGGATTCGCTCCAGACACTGTCCTTTTTCGGGATGATGAACCCGCTGATCCCGATCTACATCGAGGTCGCGGGTTCGGGGCACGGCGATAACCTGCTTGTCGGCTGGGATGCCGTGTTCGACTTGGCGCCTTTTCAGCTCTACGGAGCGCTTCTGCTTGATAACTACGAATTCATCAAGCGCCCGCAAGTGCCCAACGCTACCGCTACCCAAGTCGGTGGCCGCTGGGTTCCTAACCTGCCGTTCGAGTTGCGGGCCGAGTACGTTGGCATAGCACCTTTTACCTACTACCATCGCATTCATCACGTGATGTACGAGAACTTCGGCATGCCGATGGGGCACGGCCTTGGCCCGGACGCGGACCTCGTTGATGTTCGTCTCGGGTTGCTGCCATTGGAGTCGATCCGTTTCGACCTATACGGTCGGCAGACCCGTCGCGGATGGTACAACCGCGGGGACGTCCGACGCAAGAGCTGGATTCCTGGGCAGGACACCGTTCCGAGGAGCTTCCCTTTTGAGTACGAGGCCGAGGAATACGGCAGGGTCGAGTGCGAGCTCAGGTTAGGGCTGGAAGCCCGGTACCGGCCTCACCGCGACCTGTGCGTGCTGGGGGACTTTTCCTGGCGGCGGCGGGAGAATGCCGACGGCAAGCTCGACAACACGCTGGCGGGTCTGGGTTTGGGTCTGCGGGCCGAGTACCGCTACTGACCCGTCTCGCCAGTTCACCGCTCCCAGCTTGTCCCGGATACGGCTTCAAGCTGCTCGCGGGTGATCGAGCCAGCGCGCAGTATCCTCGGGGGACTCGCGGTCAGGTCAACGACGGTCGAAGCCAGGCCGGAGCCGCACCGGCCGGCGTCGAGCACCAAGTCGGCACCGGCCGTGATCCCGGCATCCAGTGCAGAGAACTCAGCAGTCGCCTTCGAGCCGTGACGGTTGGCGCTGGAACCGGTAATGGGTATCCCGGCACGACGAATCAGCTCCCGGGCAGCAGGATGGTGGACGACCCTGATGCCGACCGTCCCGCCCGGGCCGCGCAGCGCCTCCGGGACCAGGTCGGAAGCGGCCAAGACAACAGCGAGCGGCCCGGGCAGGAATGCCTCGAAGAGCGGGAAGGCGTTTGCCGGGATGGTCCGTGCCAGGGTTGAGAGTTCGGGCAGGCCGGCACAGTGAATCAGCAGTGGCATCCCGACCGGACGTCCTTTCAGTTCGTTGACCCGGGCCACGGCATCCAGGCGATCAAGACCGGCACCGATCCCGTAGACCGTCTCGGTTGGGAAGACGACAATGCCACCGGCCCGTATCAGTGCGGCTGCCTCATCAAGCTCCGGGCCGGCGTTCCGTGAGGACCGCAGGTGCAGGGTCAGAGCCATCGGGAGCTACTCCGCGCCATCGGCCACGGTTGAGCCGCGGGCCGGGGCGTCCGTTTCTCCCGATTCTTGTCCACCCAAAGCAGGAGCCAGGGTTACGTCGAGGACGGTGAAGAAGCGGTTGTCGAACTCGAAACTCTCACCGGCGTGGCGACCAAGCATCGCGTTGCTGAGCGGGGCAAGGTAGGAAATCACCCCGCGGTCAGGGTCCGAATCCCAAGGGCCTAGAATCTCGTACTCCGCGGCCTTGCCGGAGTCATCTACGACTCGTACCCGACAGCCAACTGATACTCGCGACGTATCGACATCCCCGGGCTGGATCACCCGGACGCGGGCGAGGCTTGCTTGCAGCCGTTGGATCTGGCCCATTAGCCGGGCCTGCTTCTCCTTCGCTGCCTTGTACTCGTAGTTCTCACTCAGGTCTCCGTGGGCGCGGGCGGCCGCGAGTTCATCGGCCGCCCGGGGCAGTTCCTCACCGGTGAGTCTCTCGAGATCCGCCCGGGCGCGGGAGAATCCGGCTTCAGTAGTGAGGGTGGCGTTAGTCGGGGCCATCGACTTGAGGTCAGGGTGGTGCGCGTAAACGAGCATGGCTATCTCGTCCTGCCGGTAGTCTTCGACACCGGCAAGTCGACCGACCCGGGCGAGAAGACGACCGGCGGCTTCCAGGGTCAGCGACGCAAGGCTGGCAGCTATCAGCCGGTAGTTGTCGGCAATCAACACCTTGCGCAGTGCCGTCGCCTGGCTGCGGTAGTCGCGTGATTCGAGCAGGTCGAGCAGGCGGGTGAGCACGGCCCGGGGTTCGGTACCAGCAAGACGGGATGCGTTGGCCGCGACCCACGCGAAGGCATCGGGGAACTGACGGTAGGAAGTCAACACGCGCGTGAGTAGTCTTTGCCAGGCGTCGTTTGGGCTTGACCGTAGCAGTTCTTCAATCAGGCTGCGGGCGCGGTTGTCCCGGCCGGCGCAGAAGAGGTCGGCGAGGATGTCCGGCGCGTCTTCCGCCCGTTCAGCGGCGACCAGTTCGATCAGCTGGCGCCGGCTGGCGAGCGTCTTCTGTTCAGCGTACTTGCGGACCAGCTCCGAACGGGACATCCGGGCCAGGCGCCCGGTTTCAACGCCCAGGTTGCGTTCACGGGACGGGTCGGACCGACCCGGTTCCTTGTCGAGGGGCAGGTCGGACCACTCATATCCCCGCGTCGGCCGGGCAACCTTACGGATGTGCGGATCATTCTCCAGTTCGCGACGAGCGCGATTCCAGAAGCCTTCCCAGCTGTCGTCTGGGATGATCTCCGTCACCTGCTTGCGAATGGCCTGAACTGACATTGGCCGTTTCAGGTCTTGCAGAAACTCACGGGCCACCCGTCCGGGAGACTGCTCAGCCCGGGTGCGCAGGGTAGCCGGGTCGGTCAGCAGCAGTTCAAAGAAACCGTCTGGTTCGACCGGCCGGACTCTACTCAGCGCAGCGGTCAGATCCAGCGAGGTCTCCCGACCGTCGGTGGTGGCGATCATTGCACGGTTCAGCAGCAAGTCAAGCTCTGTCACCCGGGCCGGGCCGATTTCGGCGTCAATCACAACCGTGCCTGGGAGAAGTTTGAGGTACCCGTCCACCGTGACGAGCGCATCTGCCAGCCTCGCGCCGAAGCCAAGCCCGGCCCGCTGCAGCAGGCGCTCCACAATCTCGGTTGAGTCGGCGTGAACGCGCCTGAAGCAGTTGGCGAACCTGGCTGGCAACTCGGGGTGATCATCGTTGAGTTCCAGCAGCCGACGCAGCACCTTCAGTTCACGACGGTGGTCCGACTTGTCCGCGAACCAGTCGGCAAGCACCTTGAGCAGCGTGACGGCGATGCTGGCCGGGGCATAACGGGCAGCCAGTTCGGCCAGGTCCAGCATCTCGTCTGCCGGGCAATCCGATTCCAGCAGTGCCAGCCAGTCTTCTTCCAGCAGCTCAAACTGGTGCTGGTGGAGATGGTGGCGGAACTCGATGGAGGGTTCAGACATACGAGCAGTTAGGATAGCACATAGCTGCGAAACTATCAAGACGAACAGAGCAAATCACACCCAGACCCGTGTGCCGGCCTGGGAGCTTGGGATGGCGTTCCTCACCGATTGGACTGCAGAGCCTGTTCCACAGCGTCTGGACAGGGTTTCTGGCAACTGCCGCCCACCACCTCTCGTGGCATGTGGCTCGCCGTCAGAACTGCCAGGGGTCGCTACTCGGTGTCGAAGACGACGTCGAAACGCCAGCGTTTGCCCTGGCTGTCCCAGGCGGCGACGATGGCGTCCTGCTCAACCCCGCCGCTGCGCAGGTGGTCGAAGTACTCGAGGTGCTCGCCGTTGACGGTGAATGAGCAGTCAATCGAGCCGATATGCGTGTAGCGTGTGTCCTCCATGGGCTCGATTTCGGTGGCGTTGACGGTGCAGGTGTAGCTGTCGCCAAGGTAAACGAAGGAGATAGTGCTCTTTTTGACCTCGAACTTGGTGATGCCGTGGAGAGCGGCGATCTGGGAGAAATATGCGTCCCGGAGCGTGCCGGTGTTGGGAGCCGGGCCGCAACCGGCGGTAACGAGCAGGACAGCCAGCAGGGTTAGGGTGACCGACGAGAGTTTCATCTACTGCTCCTTTCGAAAAGTCTCATCACGCCACCACTATAGCCGCGGACAGCCCTCTTGGCAAGCTTCGGGGCAGGGATGCAACCCTGCCCCGAAGAAACGGACGACTGCCGCTATTCCAGAACCAGCTTGCGGGTGGCCCGGTCAGCACCCGCGGTCAGGCGCAGCAGGTAGATGCCGGCGCTGACCTTACGGCCGCGGATATCGCGGCCGTCCCAGGTCGCGCGGTGGTAGCCGGCAGCCTGCTCGCCGGCCGCGAGGGTGCGAACCAGCGTACCGGCCGCGGTGTAGACCGCAAGCCGGACGCTGCCGGGCTGCGGCAGGGCGTACCGGACCGTGGTTGCGCGGCTGAACGGGTTCGGGGCCGGGTTGTCAAGCGCGAAGCGCACCGGCTGCGGGCCGCCTTCGGCAACCCCGGTACCCGGGATGACCTGGACGCTGTCAGCCCGGAAGTCGTTCGCCGGGTTCTCGTCACCCGGCAGCATCGTCGTGCAGCGCACTGCGTGCCAGCCCAGCGGACCCGCGGTCCAGCCTGCGAAGCTGACCGTATCGATCTGGCCGGGCGTCAGCATGATGTTCTGGGTGTCGGCCCAGGCGGTTCCGATGCGCATCACGACATCGAAGGTCTCGTTGGCGCTGCTGGCGCTGACAACCACGGCCATCGGAGTGATGACCGAGTCTTGCTCGACCTGGCCGAGCGGGGCGAGGAGCTGTCTCACGCCCACGTCACGGCGCGGGGCAGCGTCCTCGAATATCCCGATGGCCGCCAGCCCGAACGGCTGCGGACCCTGGGGGATATTGCGGGCGTTGACCTTGACGATCCATGTTCCGGTCTCGGGGGCGTTGACCCGGACACATTCCTCGACGTTGAGGGTGTCGTAGATGCCGCCGGGCTGGGACTGGCCGGCGGAATAGACGTTGCCCTTGTACTCGGTGCCCGTTGGCGATGTAACCGTGAGGTCGAGGTTATTGACCAGGATCAGCGCGGCCTGCATCGTTCCCGGGAAATCGGACCAGCAGAGCGCGACGCGGAACGGCCGGTTGGCACTCGTGACTTCGAGCGCGTAAACCAGGGAGTCTCCGGTTTCGAGCCCGGTTTCCTCATCCGCGACCCAGAGCTTCGATTCGTCGCCGGCGAAGTAGAGAGAGGAGTCAAGATTGACGCGGCCCCAGCCCACGTTGTTGTCGGGCACGGTGTAGCTGGAGATATCGTTGTCAGCGCCGACTACCGCCACCGCCTTGTTGAGCGCGGCGGAGATCTCCGTCGGCGTGCCGGTGGTGGTATCGCCGGTCGGGTAGAAGCCCATCCGGAAGTACTGCCGGATGAGTGCAACCGTGCCGGTCATGTTCGGGGTCGCCATCGAAGTGCCGGACATGGAGACGTAGCCGGAGGCGTTGCTGTTCGAGTTCGAGTAGACGCTGGAACCGGGGGCGACGAGTTGAGGCTTGCGACGGCCGTCCTGCGTCGGGCCGCGCGATGAGAAGGACGAGAGCGTCCGGCAGGAGGTGCCGTTCTCGGTCGAGCCGACCGAGATGATATTCTTGGCGATGACCGGGTGGCCCATCCTGTTGTCGCCGTAGTTGCCCATCGAGTTGCAGTGCAGGAAACGACGGTGGTTCCAGACGAACTGGTCTGCGGTCATGTCGGCGAAGATGTAGCGGTTGAGGGTGTCCTTGCGCGACAGGCTCATCGAGTGATTGAGCGCGCGCAGGCTGTCGACCTGCGGGTTCAGGCCGGAGTCCGGGCCGCGGAACCAGACGTTCATGTCCCAGCCGCTCGGGAACACGTTGTAGTTCTGGAAGAACAGTCGGGCGTGCTTGGCGACGCCGTCGTGCCAGGAAGTGCCGCCGACGTAGTCATCCTCGCCGACGATCGTGCCCGAGGTGTGGGTGCCGTGCGAGTCCGAGCCCTGGGTGCCGCGATATGCGACCACCTTGCGGTGAGTCGGGCCGGGGACGTTGCTGCCGCCGGCGGTATCGCGGACCGCGTTATGGTTCATCCACATCGGGGTATCGGTGAGGCCGATAATCAGCCTGCGGCCGGACACGCCCCGGGCCCAGATGGTGCGGGTTGTGTCGGACGGGGAGTAGCCGTGCTGGCCGATCCACTGGCAGTTCATGTTGTCAGGGGTGATTTCGCCATACGGTTCAACCCAGTGTACGCCTTCGAGCCGGGCGATGGCCGGGATGACCGAAGCGTCGGCGACGAGCCGGACGCTCTTGTTCCAGGCGTTGAACTCGGTCTGGAGCGTGGTCGCACCGAGTCGCGCCATTTCGTCGACCAGCGCGAAGCCGTCCTCGGCATAATGAAAGACCACGATAAGGTCCTGGACCCCGGCAGTGGTCTCGAGCCCGGGCAGGAGCTTCCAGGCCGGTTCGTACCGACCCAGCCAGCGGACCTCGGGCAGGTTCGAAACGGCGGCGGTCCTCGCCACCGGGACACGGGCGATGAACGCATAGCGCGGCAGGTACCAGAGCAACTGGACACCTTCGCGTTCGACGGCCCGCTTCCATTCCGGCCTCACCGGCCCGGGGAACTGGACGACGTAGTAGGCGTGCCCGCCGTCCACCTGCGTCGCGGTGAGTCCCGCCGGCAGTTCCGGCAGTCCTTGGAGCGGGTCGAAGGAATAGCCCTGAATCAGGTTGATGGTCATCGGGCCGGTTTCGGCTGTCGGCAGGGTCAACTTGGCCCCTGCCGCGCTGACGACCAGGATCGCCAGCAGTGCGAACAGTCTTCTCACATTGCCTCCTTGGCTTGTGGGATTGCGCTTCGTACGGACCATACTACATTATCCGCGGTCAGGCAGGCAGCGTCAAGCGGCGGCTTGACAGGCGGTTCTTCGCCGGGTAGAAATGTAGCAGTCGCCCTGAACGAAAAGCCAGTCAGGAGGATTCGCAATGGAAGAGATCCTGCAGCCCGCACCTTCGCCTGTCTCGCCGGGACCAGCCCCGACCGTGGGGGAGAAGCCGAGCCAGATACAGACGCTCGGGATACTGACCCTGATTTCCGGGATTATCAACTGCTTGATTGGTCTCGGATTGATGATCACGGTTGTCTGGATACTGCCGGCGGCCTTCAGCATCGTGCTCGGCATTCTCGAGATTGTCTACGCCACCAAGCTGATGGCGACCCCGATCAGGGTTGACAAGATTGCGAAGCACATCGCGATCATGGAAATAGTCAACATCATCAACGGTGCGTTGCTGGCGGTGGTGGTCGGGATCCTGGCCCTGGTCTGGATGGGCGAGCCGAAGATCAAGGAGTACTTCGCCGCGCTCCAGCGCAGCCGGACCGGGGTCTAGAACCGACTCGCTGTCCGGGTCCTACTGCACCCGGAAACCGAGTGTGACCGAGCCGACACCGAGCCAATTGTCGGTGTAGCCGTCGCCCGGGCCCTTGCGCTCGAGCTGGGTGCCCCGGGCGCCCCCGCCCAGGTAGCGGATGTTGACGTAGCCGTCCAGCCAGTCGGTGAAGCGCCAGCCCGCGCGGGCGGAGGCGTCGAGCAGGGCACCGATGAACTCCCTGTTGACATTGGTCGAGCCGGTGAAGCCCTTGCCGGCGGCGTAGATACCGTCGATTTCGGTTCCGAGCCATGCTCGGCGGCCGAGTGGCAACCGGCCGCGCAGTTTGATGGCCGGTACCGGTCCGACATTCTGGTTGATGCGGAACTGCTCGCCGTTTTGGGCGGCGAAGCTGATCGAGGCGTTGCGGACCTGCAGCGACAACCCGACCGCGAGTTCCCGGTCGGATGGCGGCAGGAAGTCGTAGAGCCAGCTGGCACGATAGAAGTAGAAGCCGTAGCGCAGTTCCACCGGGGTACCGGCGGTGAAGGTCAGGGTGTCAACAGTCAGCTCATGTTCGAGGAGCGCCTCGGTACGGATATCGAGCGGCTGGACGAGGAAGATGACCGAATGCCGTCGGCCGACCGCGAGCTCGGCGGTCAGGCGTCGAAACGGGAACAGGATGTCCTGCCCGCCGTCGGCGACGTAGTCGAACCTCGTGCCGTCGTTGCCGAACTGGATGGTGTGGCCGAGGACGCCCACGAAGCCGGTCTCGAAGCCGGCGCGGAGCCGGAGCGGGCTCTGTTCATCTCCAAGCAGGCCGGCGCGGGCAGTCGAGCCGGCGAGCGCGAGCAACACGAGCGCGGTGGTCAGGGTTCGGTACATCGATCCTCCTGCGGTTAGCTGATTCCCGGCCAGATGGTAACTGATACGGGGCGCGGTTCAAGGCCAGACGGGCAGGTGGCGGGGGCGTCGATTGACAGCACCGGCGGGGCGGCTACAATCTCATCTGCAAGTGATAAGGGATTCTTTCAGCCGTCGGCACCGTACCGTGCCGATTTCTGTCCCGGTATCGTCCGCCCGCGGCCGCGCGGGGGTGAACGTTGATTAACAGCCGCAAGGCCAAGGCGGTCGGGCTGTTCTCCGGTGGGCTGGACAGCATTATCGCCACCCGACTGGTGACCGAACAGGGTATTGAGGCGGTGGCGCTGCATTTCCAGGTTCCTTTCCAGGCCCCAGGGCGGCCGCGCGAACAGGCGCAGCTGGAGCGACTGGCGCAACTGGCCGGCGCCAGCATGATTTCAGTCCCGGTTGAGGACGACTACCTGGGCATCGTGCGCGCGCCCGAATACGGGTATGCCCGGGGGATGGCGCCCTGCATTGACTGCCTTAGCTACATGATTCGCAAAGCCCGGGAGCTCGCCCGGCAGATTGACGCCGAGTTCATCTTCACCGGGGAGGTCGTCGGGCAGCGCGCGCACTGCCAGAACAAGCGGTCGCTCCGGGCGATTGAGAAAGCGACCCGGACCGAGGGCCGGCTGTTGCGCCCGCTCTCCGCCAAGCTGCTAGAGCCGACCATTCCGGAACTCAACGGCATTGTCCGTCGCGAGCGGCTGCTCGACCTGAAGGGGCACGGCCGGCGCCGGCAGATGCGGCTGGCGCATGAGTTCGGCATCATCGAGTACAAAGCGCCGACCGGCGGTTGCCTGCTGGTTGACCACAACTTCGCGGCCCGCGTCAGGGATGCGGTCGAGTACGATGAGCTGTTGCCGGGCCGGCTGGACATTCTGGCTCTCGGTCGTCAGTTTCGGCTCGAGAGCGGGGCGAAGGTCGTGGTCGGTCGCAACGAGCGCGAAAACGAAGAGCTCGAGCGGCTGGCGAGCGATACCAGGGTGGTCTGTCGGCCGCTGGAGGTGATGGGGCCGGTCGTGGTGCTGTGCGGCGAGCAGCTGACCGACGCCGACCGCGAGAACGCGGCCCGGCTGTGCGCCCGTTACAGCGACGCCGAGCCGCGCAAGACGGTCAAGGTCACCTGCGGCGACAGGACATTGAAGGTCCGGGCGCTCGCCCAGAAATCAGCCGACGCCTGGCGGATCCAGTACCAGGGCAAGCCCGCGACGGAGAAGACGGAGGAAGACAATGCTGGATGAAGCAGCGCGCGAGAGTGTCAGCAAGGTCCTGAACGATGAAGTCAGGCCGAAGCTGCAGGCGGACGGCGGCGACCTCGAGCTGGTCGAGGTCACTGAAGAAGGCGAGGTCCGTGTCCGGCTGACCGGGGCCTGTTCCGGCTGCCCGTTCTCGGCGATGACGCTGGCTTTCGGCGTCGAGCGCACGCTGAAGGAGAAGGTGCCGGGCGTCGTGAAGGTCGTCCCGGTTCCCTGAGCCCGCGCGAGCAACTGCCGCCGGCCCGCGCCCGGCCGGTTCAGTTAGCCTGCAGGCCTTCCAAGGAGTCCTGGCGGTAGGCCAGGCTATAAGGCAGCAGGTACCGCGCGGTGGTGTAGAAGCCGGTTCGGCGCGGTCGGCGCGCCGCCCGGTCCAGAATCGCCGCCATCGAGTAGAAACGGTTCGACAGCCAGCCGGGCTCGCGACTGGTCAGCATCGGCCGATACCCGAAGCTCCACGGCCGCCAATCCCCGGTCCCGTCCGGGACCATACACCGGGGTTCGACCAGGTCGAGGTCGATATGCTGCAGGGCCTGGGCCAGGGGTTCGAAGTCCGGCGGCTGTGCCGGGTCGAGCCGGATGAGGACCCGGGCGCCGACCAGCATCCGGGCTGACTGGAGCGTCTTGACCCGGCGGCGCAGCTGCTGGAGCCGACGCTTGTCGGCAACGGCAGGTTCCAGTTGGCCGTCAAGAAACGGCTCGTTCAGGAAGACCAGCCGCACTCCGGACTTCGCCAGCAGCCGGATGAACCGGGGGTGGTCGAACAGTTCGGGGCTGGCCCGGACCACCCATTGCTGGTGACAGTGCGCCACCCGCTGGAACATCTCCGCATAGTAGTCCGGCTCGGCGGCGACATCGTCGTCGAGCAGGGTGACTTGCTTGCCGGGCGAAGTGAGGAGCTCGGCGATGACCTCGTCGCAGGCGCGCTGCCGCCGCTCGGAACCGTAGTACAGCCGGTTCCGGCACCAGCGGTCGACCGGGGGGCGGCAGTGGCAACCGACGATGAAGCTGGTGGTGCGGGCGGTTGCGTTTGTCTCCGGCCATTGGCCGAACGGCCGTTGGGGCGGGACGTAGGTGGGCGACGTGGAAGCCCGGTAGCATGGCCGCAGCCTGCCGGCGGTGGCATCACGCCGGACCTCCGGCCAGGCATTGATGATGTCCCCCAGCACCCGGGCGGGGAGCCAGCCGGGGGCGTCATCGCCCCAGGCGGTGACCAGCGGGCCGAAGAACAGCCGGGGCAGTTTCCGCCCGGCCAGCCGGCCCTCGAGTTCGCGGGCAGGTTCTTCCTGGCCGAAGTCGGTGTGGACCAGGACCAGGTCCGGCGGTTCTCCCCGTTGGGCGTCGTCCGGGCAGACCGTCTCGGCCAGCGTGGTACGCAGGTCGAGATACTCGAGGTCGTCGCCGTCCCCGGTCGCCAGCGGCGCCAGCCGGCTGATGTCCAGGTTCGGGGTCAGGAAGAGCCATGCGCCCTTGGGCGGGAAGCCCCGGTGCAGCCGGCGCGTCTCGTCGGCGAGCGCGATTGCCTGTACTCTCAACTGCCCAGTATCCGGAGGAAGTCGTTGAACAGCACCAGGACGAACACCAGTCCGATCAGCGCCCAGCCGATGTTCATCGCCCAGGTCAGCTCGCGCTCGGTGAGCTTGCGTCGGCGCACGCCCTCGATGACGAAGAGCAGGATGCGCCCGCCGTCGAGCACCGGTATCGGCAGCAGGTTGACGACGAAGAGGTTGATGGACAACAGCGCCCAGAGGGCGATGAAGTACTCCGCACCCCAGCTTGCGCCTTCGTAGGCAATCTTGGCCACGAACACCGGGCCGCCGATGGCCCGGGCTGGTATCCGCCGGGCGATGACCTGCCAGATGATGACAAAGGTCTGGGCGACGATGTAGCCGGTGCGCCTGGCGCCCTCCCAGATTGCGACGTGGACCGGCAGGTTCCGTCGGGCCAGCGATACCCAGATGCCGATCTGGCCGACCGCGGCTCCGGTCAGCTGGTCCTTCTCGGTACCCACCGGAATCCTCTCGCTTCTGGTGACCCCGTCGCGCTGCCAGCTGATATCGATGGTATCGCCCGGGCGGTTGTTGACCATTGCCAGCAGTTCATCCCAGCGCGCGACCGGGTTGCCCTCGACCGCGGTGATGAGGTCCCCGCGTCGGATGCCGGCCTGCGCGGCCGGGCCGCGGCTGCGGACCTGGCCGACGACCGGCGGGACCCAGGGTTCGATGTCGCGCGGGGGCAGCTGGACCGCGATGCCGAGCTGGCCGATGGTCTCGCCGGTGGCCGGGTCGGTTACCGGGGCCGGGATGATGGCTCGTGTGAAGGACGATTCCCCGCGTTGCCAGGTCAGTTCCAGCGGCTGGCCGGCGCCGGCCCGGGCCAGTTCGACCAGTTCATACCAGTTCGCGATCGGTGCGCCGTCCGCGCCGGTGATGCTGTCGCGGGGCAGCAGGCCGGCGGAGTCGGCCGGGGTGCCTGGTTTGACGCTGCCGACAACCGGTTGGACCCGGTCGCGGCTGAACCAGGTGTCGGCCGGGACCGGAACTGCGAACTCAAGGCGCGTGCCGTCTCGCCGGACGGCCAGTTCGAGTTGTCCACCTGCGGCGGCCGCCAGCCGGTCCTCGATTTCTTCGAAACTCCGGACGGTATCACCGTTGACCGCCAGGACCAGGTCGCCATGAGCGAGGCCGGCCTCCGCGGCCGGGGAATCCGGGGCCGGGTCCACGACCGGGGCGATGTAGCGCATCCCGAACAGGCCGAACATCACGCTCAGCAGCAGGAAGCCGAGCAGCAGGTTGGAAACCGGGCCGGCGGCGATAACCGCGGCCTTGACGGCCAGCGGTTTGTCACTGAATCCGGTGCCGGGCGGGGTTGTCCCGCCGTCTTCCCGGGCGGGCCCGGCGGCGGGTTCGTTCTCACCGGTCATCTTGATGTAGCCCCCGAGCGGGACGACCGCCAGCCGGTACTCGGTGCCGCGCCAGGTTCGTTTGAGCAGGGTCGGGCCGAACCCGATCGAGAACACCTCGACCGAGATGCCGCTCAGCTTGGCGACGACCAGGTGTCCGAACTCGTGAATCGTGACCAGGGCGCCGATGAACAGCGCGACCATCAGGATGGAAGGAATCATTTCTTTGCTCCAGTGGATTCGCCCGGCGGCGGGTTCCGCCGCGGGGCTGGGGGTAGCGTACCGGCACGCCGGCGGCGCGCGGGGGGAGACGTTTTGTCCCGGTGACGGGGCGCGATGCGCTGTTCGGCCAACAGCCGACAGGCAAGCTCGTGGGCCCGGCGTTCGATGCCGAGCAGGGTGCGGAAGCCCGGGTTGCGGGGCGCACGCCCGGCGGTCTCGAACCGGCGCAGGGTGGCGGCCACGACCGCCGGGATGTCCCCGAAACGGAGCCGGCCGGCCAGGAACGCGTTGACCGCGACCTCGTTGGCGGCGTTGAGCGCACAGGTGGCGGCCGGACCGGATGCGAGCGCGGCCCGGGCGAGCCCGTAACAGGGAAAGCGGCCGGGCAGGATCGGCTCGAAGTTGAGTTGCCGCAGGTCCGGTACCCGGAGCGGCCGGACCGGCGAGGCCAGCCGTTCGGGCCAGGTCAGCGCGTACTGGATCGGCAGCCGCATGTCCGCCCGTGCGAGCTGCGCCACGAGCGAGCCGTCCCGGAACTCGACCAGCGAATGGATGAGCGACTCGGGATGGATGACCGCCTCGACCCGGTCCGGCGGCAGGTCGAACAGCCGGGCGGTTTCAATCGCCTCCAGCCCCTTGTTCATCAGCGTGGCGGAGTCCACGGTGATCTTCCGGCCCATCTTCCAGGTCGGGTGGCGAAGGACCGTCCTGGCGGTTGCGTTTCGGCCTGGGCGGTTGCGCCGGAACGGACCGCCCGAGGCGGTCAGGATGACCCGGCTCACCTCGCCCGCCTCGCCACCGCGCAGGCACTGGTGGATGGCCGCGAGCTCGGAATCAACCGGCAGCACCTCGGCTCCGTGGCGGGCGGCAAGCCGCATCACGGGCAGGCCGAAGCTGACCAGGATTTCCTTGGTGGCGATCGCGACTCGCCGGCCGCGCTCCAGCGCCGCGACCACCGGCAGCACCCCGACGGTCCCGGACATCGCCATCACCAGGATGTCGGTTCGGCGGTCCGCGGCGATCTCCAGCAGCCCCTCGATGCCCCAGGCCACGGTGCAGTCCGGTTCGAGCAGGCGACGGGCGCGCTCGCAGGCATCGCGGCCGGTGACCGCGACCCGGCGGACGCCGAAGCGGCGGACCTGGCGGGCCAGGGCGGACACCGAACCCCGGCAGGCCAGCGCGGACACCTCGAACCGGTCGGGCAGGCGGCTGATGACATCGAGCGTGGCTCGGCCGATACTGCCGGTTGAGCCGAACACCGCCACCCGCCGGCGTCTCACAGCAGCCTCCGGACGAGTGCGAGGTCCTCGGGCCAGGTCACCTTCAGGTTCGGCCCGGGCGGGACCAGCACCCGGGGCCGGATGCCGAGTCGCTCGACCAGCGCGCAGTCGTCGGTGGCCGCGAGCCCGTCCGCGGACCGGTGCGCCCGGCGCAGTAGCGGCAGGGGGAAGAATTGCGGGGTCTGGACCGCCCAGAGCCCGTCCCGGTCCACGCTCGCGACCACCCGGCCGGCCGCCACCCGCTTGAGGCTGTCCGCAACCGGGACCGCGTAGGTGACCGGCAGACTGCCGCAGAGTCGGAGACCGGCCGCGATCATCGCCGGGACCAGCAGCGGGCGGGCGGCGTCGTGGACTGCGACCCGGCCGCGTTCGGGCAGGGTTTCGAGCCCGAGGCGGACGGATTCCGTCCGGGTCGCGCCGCCGGCGACCACCGCCCGGAGCCGGCGGAAGCCGGCCCGGAGACAGAGCCGGCGCACCGCGCCGACGCGTTCGGGCAGGGTGACCACGGTCCAGCCCGCAACCTCGCTGCAGCGGTCAAAGGCAGACAGCGAGTACCAGAGTAACGGCCGGCCGCCGGCGCGTCCGAACTGCTTGGGACCACCGAAGCGCGAGCCGCGGCCGGCCGCGACGATTAAGCCCCAGGCCGCTCGCGGACCGGGGTCGGTGGCCGAAGGCCTGTCGGCGGTCAACTCGACTGTCCGGCCGGGCCGGCGAAATAGCCGATGCGCATCGCTTCCCGGACCAGCGCCATCGTCGCCTCGCCCTCGGCACGGGCTTTCGCCGAGCCTGCCCGGAGGATGTCCCAGACATCGTCAGGCCGGGCGGCGAACTTATCCCGCCGGGCGCGAATCGGGTCCAGGAAAGCGTTCAGCACCTCGACCAGCAGTTTCTTGCAGGGCACGCAGCCGATGGTGCCGGCCCGGCAGCGTTCCTCGATTTCGGTCACGCCGCCGGGGTTGAACGCGCGATGATAGGCGAAAACGGTGCAGACCTCCGGGTGGCCCTTGTCGGTCGGGTGAATCCGGGCCGGGTCGGTGACCGCCTGGCCGATCTTCTTCCTGACCTCGTCAGCCGGGTCGCGCAGGTAGATGGCGTTGCCCAGGCTCTTCGACATCTTGGCGCTGCCGTCCAGTCCGGGCAACCGCGCAACCTGGCTGACCATTGCTTCCGGCTCGACCAGCGCCTCGGCGTAGAGCGCGTTGAACTTGCGGACAATCTTGCGGGTCAGTTCGATGTGGGGGAGCTGGTCCTCGCCGACCGGGACCAGGTGCGCCCGGCAAAAAGTGATATCCGCGGCCTGGCTTACCGGGTAGCCGAGGAATCCGTAGGGCATTGATTCCTCGAAGTTGTGCTGGGCGGCTTCGGACTTGATCGTCGGGTTGTGCGAAAGCTGGTTGACCGTGACCAGGTTCGAGTACAACACGGTCAGCTCGGCGATGGCCGGCACCAGCGTCTGGATGAAGATGGTGGACCGGGTCGGGTCAACCCCGCAGGCGATGTTGTCCAGCGCGACGTTCAGGACGTCCTCGCGCAGGCGCTCGGGCCGGTCGAAGTTGGTGGTCAGGGCCTGGGCGTCGGCGATGATGATGTAGGTCTCGTACTCGTCCTGGAGCCGGACGCGGTTGATAAGCGACCCGACATAGTGACCGAGATGCAGCGGGCCGGTGGGGCGGTCGCCGGTCAGGATTCGTTTCTTGACCATCCGCGGATTATATCCGCGGCATCAGACGGGTCAAATCAGACCGGGGTCGTGCCGCCGCCCCCAGCCGCACTCCCCGGGCCGCCCCGGGGGCGGTCGGGGTGGCGGTCCCCGGGGCGGCCCCGGGGACGGTAGGGGGGATGACCCCCGGGGTGGGGTGGGGTTGGTCACTCGGACCGGCTAACTTGTCTATTTTTCGTCCGATAGCCCGTCGGGTGCCCGGTGGCCCGCAACCGGCCGGAAAACCGGCCACCTGTCCGGTGTACAACTCTGCGAATAGAGACCTGCCGGTCCGGCCGGGAGGAGGAGTCTCGACACCAGAGCCCTCGGGACAATCGGTCCAGGCTGGGCGGAACGGGATAACGGCTCGATGTCATTTCCGCGGGCATCCCCGGGCGGTAGTTTGCGACCGCCGAAGCGAGCCGGCTTGACCCGGGCCTCAGGGCCGGCTACAGTCGCAGGATGATGATTGTCCGGTTCGGGCGGGTGTTGTCGTGCGTGGCGGTCGTGCTTCTAGCCGGCTGCCCCGGGGAGTCGGCCGGGCCGGTCCATTTCGCCCGCGAGGAAATCAACGTCACGGTCCGGCCGGGCGCGATCGAGGTGCTGGGAACGTACCATTTTCAGTACTCGGGTTCGGACGCGGTCGCGGCGATAATCAGCTACCCGTTCCCGCTGGATTCGAACCATGCGTTTCCGGACTCGGTTTGCCTGTTCGGCCGGCGGTTCAGCCTGACCGACACAAGCGCCCGGTTCGTGATGCGCCTGGTTCCGGGCCGGGAGGATTCCTTCACCGCCTGGTACCGCCAGCCTCTGTGCGGCACGCAGGCGCGTTACATCGTTACCACAACCCGGCAGTGGCGGCGGCCGATTGACCGGGCGCAGTTCCGTGTCACGGTCCCGGCATCCCTGCCCGGTGCGACCGTTAACTACGAACCGGACAGCACTCGGCGCACGGACAGCACGCTGACCTGGTTCTTCACCCGGCTCGGGTTCTACCCTGCCGAGGACGTCATCGTGAGCTGGTCCGACACCGCGCGCTAGCGCCCGGCGCGGGGGACGACCAGCTTCCCGGTGCTGACGCTGCCGTCGCAGTCCAGCCGGACAAACTGGACCCCGGGCCGCAGGCCGGGCAGGGACAGCCGGTGATGCCCGGCGCGCAGGAAGGCGTGCCGGCGCAGTAGTTCCCGGCCTGCCGGGTCGAGCACGCTGAGCCGGACCTCGGCGTCGCGGGCGAGCTCGAACTCGAGCCGACCGCGCGACCAGCGGAACACCGGTTCCGGCGCCACCGGCTCGGCAATGCCGACCGGGTCGAGCGTGATGCTGATGCCGGTCACGACCTGGTTGACCTCGACCGCGATGGACTCGGGCCAGGCGCCGGGCAGGAATCCCTCCCTGTGGACGGTCAGCTCGAATGTCCCGAACCCCGGGTGGAGACTGAAGTAGCCGTTGCGGTCAGACCAGCCGGTCTCGTATCCCTCCGGGCCGGATATCCTGACCGTCGCGTACATCACCGGCTGGCCGCCTGCCCGGCGGACTTCGCCGTGGATGCGGGCGCTGTCATCGTCATTCGGTGCGCCGAAGGTCGGCGTGCGGTCGACGTACCAGTCCCGACAGTCAACCGGGTCAGGCCAGCCGGACGACCAGGGGTCCATCGCGCAGGACATTCCCTCGGGCGGGGCCCAGGCTTCGCTGGTATTCGGGCCGGCGTCGCCGGGCCAGGTCACCTTTTCGAGCGTGTCACCCCA
Organism: bacterium; assembly: GCA_046484845.1. Taxonomy (GTDB): domain Bacteria; phylum Hydrothermota; class Tepidihabitantia; order Tepidihabitantales; family Tepidihabitantaceae; genus DSBX01. The sequence continues at coordinate 6,494 of JAWOIB010000176.1, read as the reverse complement.
GGGACGGACGAGCGCTATGAACCCGGCGCTGTCGGGCAGGCTGAATGTGCCGGTCGTGTTGTTGCGGTCGAGCACGACCCAGTCGTTCGGGCCGGTTATCTCGACCCCGGCGTTGATCGTTGCGACGCCGGCGGGCGTGACGACCTGCCAGCCGGCCAGGTTGCCGGTCCAGTAGTTCCAGCCGTGCAGCTCGATGCGTTCGAGCGAATCGGGCGCGACCTGGAACTCGCTCAGCAGGGTCTCGACAACCGGGTTGGCGAGGCAGGTGCCAGCCGCGAACAGCACGATGATGAGGCGCATGACTGTCTCCTAATCAACGGACCACGACCGCCCGGGCTGAGGTTACGGCCCCGGCCTGCCGCAGGCGGATGACATATATGCCCGCACCCAGGCGGGAGGGCAGTTCGAACCGGTGCGTGCCGGCCGCGAGCATCGCGTCGTGCAGGACCGCGGCCCGGCGGCCGGTGGCGTCAATCACGTCGAGGCGGACCCGGCCGGCGGCAGCCTGTTGAACCCGGACCACGCGGCCGGCGACGTTCAGCCGGGCGGGACGCGGCGCGGTCGGGACAGGTTCGGCGATTCCGCTGAAGTCGAAATGGAAGTCAATGCCGGTAACCGTGTCGGCATACCCGACCGCGACCGACTCCGGCCAGACAATCCGGCGGTAACCACTGTCGGTGTATGCCTCGGCATAGACCCGATAGCGGCCGGGTCCCAGGCCGCTGAGAGCGTAGTCTCCTTCGGTGTCGACCCAGCCCGCACCGTATCGGCCCGAGATATGGACTCCTCCATCCCACCACTGTCCCCCGCCAGTGCGGGTAACCGTCCCGGTGATGGTGCTGTGGTCGTCATTGAGTTCGCCCGGGGTCGGGGTCGAATCCACGTACCAGTTGCCGAACTGCCACCAGCCCGGAAAGTAGCTCCAGAGCGCGATGCTACCCCGGGAGGGCAGGGCCGGGGCTTTGCTGAAACCGGTCGGGAACCGGGGCCAGGCGAGTTCCTGGTCCGGTAGACCGAGGCGCTCGGGGAATGACACCCGGACGAAGTCGGTGTCGGGCCGGACCCGGAACCCGCCCCGGCCGTTGAGGCCGCGGGCGATGTCGGTCGAGTTGACCACGAGGTACTCCTCCCGCTCGAGCTCGCAGTCGAGGGTGCAGACGGTCGTCGATGTCTCCACTGTGGTGCCGGCGAGGTCAACCGGGGTCCAATACGGCAGGAAGTGCAACTCGAACCAGTGGAGGGTGTCGTCGGTGATGCCGACTTCGTTGAGCACAGTCACGATGAGAGGATTGGCGGCCGCGACCGCCGCCGTGAACAGGCACACGGCAAAGTACTTCACACCACCTCTCTTTGCGGAGACAGTATATCCCTGTGGCAGCCCCGGTCAAGGCCGGGTGTGACGTCCTGCCTGGGCAGGGCATTCGGTCCGCGTCGCGCACGACAAGGTTGACGAGGCGGGTCGGGCGGGTATCCTGATTGCCCCAAATGGCAGGTAATCATGCCCGTTGGTTGTCCCCCGCGGTTTGCGGGCAGGTGACGCCACGGGCTTTCGCTTTACAGGAGGTGGCGTGAAGGTAGCAGTCTGCGTGAAGCGGGTTCCGGACATCGCCGAGGCCGACGTGCGGGTGGATGGCAGCGGCCGGGATGTCGTCCGGGACCGGTTCCAGTTCACCATCAACGAGGCCGACAACTACGCGCTCGAAGAGGCGCTGCTGCTGAAGGAGAACCACGAGGCGGAGGTGGTGCTGGTGACCATCGGCGGGACCGAGGCGACCGAGGTCCTGCGGATGGGACTGGCCAAGGGCGCGGAACGGGCGGTGCGGATCGATTCCGCCGGGTTGGAGGAGTCGGACGCGCAGAACCTGGCCCGGGTGCTGGCCGCGTTCTTTCGGCAGGAGGAGTTTGACCTCGTGCTCTGCGGCGCGATTGCGCAGGATACCGAGGATTCACAGGTCGGGCCGGCGCTGGCCGGGTACCTGGACCTGCCGCACGCGACTTACGTCACGAAGCTGGAGCCCGGCGAGGACGAGCTGACGGTCCACCGGGAACTCGAGGGTGGTTTGCTGGAAGTCAAGGCGCTGCCCCGGCCTTGTGTGGTAACGATCCAGACCGGCGGCAACACTCCGCGCTATGCTTCGATTCTCGGCATCAAGCGGGCCGGGGCGAAGCCGGTGGCCGAGCTGACGGTAGAGGGGTTGGGGTTGGCGGCGGAGGAGTACGGCGCTGCCGGCTCGAAGACGAAGCTGTTGAAGCTGTACCCGCCGGAAGTCACCGGCTCGGCGGAGATGATCGAGGGCGATCTGCCGGAGAAGGTGACGCGGGTGGCTGAAATCCTGAAAGACCGGGGTGTGTTGTGAGCGGCGTGCTTGTGCTGGTCGAGCATCGCCGGGGCGAGGTCCGCGATGTGAGCTGGGAAATCCTGGCTGCGGGTCGGAAGCTGGCCGGCGAGCTGGGCACGGGCTGCGTCGCGTTGCTGCCGGGCGGGAGCCCGGAGCTGGCTGCGGCGGTGGCGACCCGGGCCGAGAAGGTTATCCACGCCCGGCACGAACTGCTGGACGATTTCAACTATGAAGCCTGCCAGCGGGTGCTGGTGGCGCTGGCCCGTGAGCGGGAGACCTCGGTGGTGCTTGTTGCCCACACCGCGTTCGGGGCCGACCTCGGGCCGAGCCTGGCGGTGGCGCTGGATTGCGCGGTCGTTTCGGACGCGGTGGCCTTCGCCAGGGACGGGCAGGGGCTGGTGGTGACTCGCGGGCTGTACGCGAGCAAGCTCTGCGCCGACCGGCTGGTGCCGGAGTTGCCGGTGGTACTGATGGCGCGGCAGTCGAACTTCAAGCCGGATGAGCCCGGGGCCGCGGGCGCGATCGAGAACTGGGACCCGGCCGGGGCGCTGGCCGAGCCGCTGCGGACCCGGTTCATCACGCTCGAGGAGCTGCCCGCGACCGGCATCGACATCACCCGGGCGGAGGTGGTGGTTGGCATCGGGCGGGGGGTGAAGGACGAGGCGAACGTCGCGCTGGTGCGGGAGTTCGCGGACGCGATCGGCGGGGTGCTGGCCGGTTCGCGGCCGGTGGTCGACGCCGGCTGGCTGGAGAAGGAGCGTCAGGTTGGCTCGTCGGGAAAGACCGTGAAGCCGAAGCTGTACATCGCGTTGGGGATTTCCGGTTCGTTTCAGCACGTCGCCGGGATGAAGGGCGCGGACACGATTATCGCGGTGAACAAGGATCCGCACGCCCCGATTTTCGCGGTGGCGCATTTCGGCATTGTTGACGACCTGCTCAAGGTCGTCCCGGCGTTGCGGCACAAACTCGAGGAACTGAAGTCGTGAGCGCGGACAAGCGACCCCGGATAGGCGTCTACGTCTGCCATTGCGGGACGAACATCGCCCAGACCGTTGACGTCGAGGCGGTGGTCGAGTATGCCCGGACCCTGCCGGGCGTGGCGGTAGCGAAGAACTACCTTTACATGTGTTCCGACCCCGGGCAGGCTCTCATCAAGCAGGACATCAAGGAGCACGGCCTGACCCGGGTGGTGGTCGCGGCCTGCTCGCCGCGGATGCACGAGCCTACCTTCCGCGGCGCGGTGTTCGGCGCGGGCATCAACCCGTACCTGTTCGAGATGACCAACATCCGGGAGCAGTGTTCCTGGGTGCACCCGGACAAGGCCGAGGGGACCGCGAAGGCGAAGGACCTGGTCCGGGCGTCGGTCGCCCGGGCGGCCCTGCTCGAGGAGCTTGAGCCGCGCTGGGCGGAGGTGACGAAGTCGGTGCTGGTGCTGGGCGGCGGCATCGCCGGCATCCAGGCCGCGCTCGATATCGCCGAGGCCGGGTACAAGGTTTACCTGGTCGAGAGGCAGCCATCCATCGGCGGGCACATGGCCCAGCTCGACAAGACGTTTCCGACGCTCGACTGCTCGGCCTGCATCCTGACCCCGAAGATGGTGGACGCGGTCCGGCACCCGAACATCGAGCTGATGACCTTGTCCGAGCTGAAGTCGGTGAAGGGCTTCGTGGGCAACTTCAAGGCGACAGTGTTGCGTCGAGCCCGCTACGTGAGCGAGGCGGACTGCACCGCCTGCGGCGACTGCGCGACAGCCTGTCCCCAGATGCACCCGGACGAGTTCAACGTCGGGCTTTCGACCCGGCGGGCGATCTACCAGCCGTTCCCGCAGGCGGTCCCGGCGAGCTTCGTGCTGAGTATGAACGACTGCTTGGGCCGGCTTCCCCGGGCCTGTGTGAAGTGCCAGGAGGCCTGTGAGAAGAAATGCATCAACTTCGACGACCAGGACCGCGAGGTGGAACTGGATGTCGGTGCGATTGTGGTCGCGACCGGGCTGGAGGTGTTCGATGCGACCCGGCTGACCGAGTTCGGCTACGGCAAGTACCCGGACGTGCTGACCTCGCTGGAGTTCGAGCGGCTGGTTTCGGCCGGCGGGCCGACCGCCGGGAGGATCGTCCGGATCAGCGACGGCAAGCCGCCCAAGGACGTGGTATTCATTCATTGCGTCGGCTCGCGCGACAAGGCGGTCGGCAACGAGTACTGTTCGCGGGTCTGCTGTATGTTTATAATCAAGCAGGCGCACCTGGTGAAGGACAAGATCCCGGCCGCGGAGGTGACCAGCTACTACATGGACATCCGCGCCTACGGCAAGGGCTTCGAAGAGTTCTATGACCGGGTGCGGGACGAGGGCGTGCGCTTCCGGCGCGGCAAGCCTTCCGAGATATTCCGCAAGGGCAAGCGGCTGGTGGTCAGGGTCGAGGACACCCTGCTCAATAAGGTCATCGAGCATGAGACCGACATGGTCGTGCTCGGGGTCGGGCTGGAGCCGGCCGAGGGCTCGCGCGAGCTGGCCCAGATGCTCAAGCTGTCCGCGTCTGCGGACCGATTCTTCCTTGAGGCGCACCCCAAGCTCCGGCCGGTGGACACGAACATTGACGGCGTCTTCCTTGCCGGCTGTGCCCAGGGACCCAAGGATATCCCGGATACCGTTGCGCAGGCCAAGGGCGCGGCCGGGTCGGTGCTGGCGCTGTTGAACAAGGGTCGGGTGCCGATCGAGCCGGTCATCGCTGAGGTTGACGCCGAAGCCTGTTCCGGTTGTCACGTCTGCGAGGCGCTCTGCCCGTATGCGGCACTGGAGTTCGACGAGCACGAAAGCGTGATGAGCGCGAACCCAGTGCTCTGCAAGGGTTGTGGGGTCTGTCCGTCGGCCTGCCCGTCGGGCGCGATCACGATGCGGCATTTCACCACCCTTCAGCTCGAGGCCCAGCTCGACGCGCTGGTCCGGCCGGCGGGTTTGAACCACAGAGACACAGAGAAGGATGAGGCCGGAGCCCGGGCGGAGAAAACCGCAAGAGTGGAGGCGTAGATGGCGGAGTTCCAGCCGAAGATCGTCGGTTTCGCCTGCAACTGGTGCTGCTATGCGGGAGCGGACCTCGCGGGTACCTCGCGGATGAGATACCCTTCGAACATCCGGATGATACGGGTGATGTGCTCAGGGAGGATCGAGCCCGAGATCATCCTCCGGGCATTCCGGGACGGGGCGGACGGGGTGTTCATCGGCGGTTGTCACCCGGGTGACTGTCACTACGTTTCCGGCAACTACAAGGCGCGCAAGCGGATCGAGGCTCTTTCCGGCCTGATTGCGGCGCTGGGTATCGAGCCGGCGCGGCTGAGGCTGGAGTGGGTTTCCGCTTCCGAGGGCCAGCGCTACGCCGACGCGATTACCGCCTTCACCGAGGAAGTGCGCAAGCTCGGGCGGCTCTCGGTGCCGAAGGCCGACCTCGCCGCGGAACAGTCCCCCGCCTAGCCCGACCGGCCGAAGTCCTCAAGCCGACCGCCGGCTCCGGGTCGAGTCCCTCTTGACAGCAGGACGTTACTCCGGTATACCTTGCGTACCGGGGTGACGATGAACGGGGGCGGGGAAGGCGCGGGACATAACCCAAATCCTTCTGGGATTTGGGATTGTGTCCCAAGCCCTTCGGGGTTCGAGGAGACAGACAGGAGGCAGAAATGCGCCATAATGCGTGGCAGGTCATAATGGCGGCGGGGCTGTTCGCCGCCCTCAGTACCGCGGCGGTCGGCCAGGTTGATACCGCCTGGGTGCGAAGATACCAGGGGCCGGGTGACTGGAAGGACGGGGCAACCGCGCTCGCGGTTGACGGTCAGGGGAATGTGTACGTGACCGGGTATAGCGAAGGCTTGGGTACAGGCCCTGACTACGCGACGATCAAGTACAGCCCGGACGGTGAAGAGCTCTGGGTGACAAGATATGCTGGCCCGGAGGTCGGGCAGCAATACCCAACCGCGCTCGCGGTTGACGGGCAGGGGAATGTGTATGTGACCGGGTCGTGCGGAGGCTGGGGCACATGGCAAGACTACGCTACCGTCAAGTACAGCCCGGACGGCGAGGAGCTCTGGCTCGCCCTGTACGACGGCCCGGCGAGCTACTGGGACCAAGCCTACGCGCTCGTGCTCGACGGACAGGGCAATGTGTATGTG
>JAWOIB010000166.1:0-2731 GCA_046484845.1 bacterium | reverse complement strand
GCGGAGCACCTCGACGGCGAGGCGCTCCGCGACGTTGACGTTGCCGAGCATGAAGCCGCGCCCGGAACCGCCGACGTTGACGTTGCCGACCTGGATGCCGTCGAACTCGCCGGCGACGTTGACGTTGCCGACCTGCGCGCCGCGCAGTTCGCCCGCGACGTTGACGTTGCCCGCCTGGAGCCCGAACATGTCCCCGGCGAGGTTGACGTTGCCGACCTTCACCCCGCGCATATCACCGGAGACGTTGACGTTGCCGACCTGCAGGCCGTGCAGTTCCGCGGCGAAGTTGACACTGCCGACCTGCGCCCCGCGGGCGCTGTCCCCGGCGACGTTGACGGCGCCGACCTGGACCCCGCGCAGGCCGCCGCCGATGACGTTGACCGGCGCGACCTGCAGGCCGTGGACACTGCCGCCCACGAGGTTGAACACGCCCGCCACCTGCGCGCCGCGCAGGTCGAAACGGACGATGTTGAACAGCCCGCCCAGCTCGAACTCACGCACCGAGCCGATGTAGCCGCCGATGATGTTGAACGAGAAGTCGGAGACGGTGTTGCGGCCGTCGGTGCCGTAGGTGGAAATCGGCGGCACGAAGGTGACCGACACCGGCCGCTCCACCAGTTCGGCGGGGTGAGCGGTAACGGTCAGCAGTAAGAGCACCAGGGTCAATCGTGCGGTCATGGTAGTTCCTCCTTTTGAGGGAGAGGCCGTTCCGGCCCTTTCCGCGCGTGCGGCTTACCGGTCCACTGCGCAATTCTATACCGGGAATGCCGGTGGCGTCAAACACCCGGAGCGGTTTTGACAGCTCCGCCGCCCCGGGATAGCATCCTCCCACTAACATAAAGGAGCGCCCCCTGTGAGGAATTTCATCCTGCTCGGCATGGTCCTGTCCCTGTTCGCGCCCGCCGCGACCGCGTCCGGCCTCGGCCACCGGGCCGACGCCGAATCGCACCGGGACCTCGCGCCCGGGTACCGGCCCATTCCCGCGGAACCCGGCCCGCCCGTTTCCCGCGATGAACCGACGGTCACGCGCAAGGTCTACGGCTACGCGCCCTACTGGACCGACCTGCGCTACATCCGCTACGACCTGCTGACCCACATCGGCATCTTCGACGTCACGCTCAACCCGGACGGCTCCATCACCAACGACTTCGGGTTCCCGAACCACTGGGCCGGGGTGATTGACCGCGCGCGCCGGAACGGCGTGAAATGCGAGCTGGTCGTGACCTGCTTCGGCTGGTACAACATCCACCACGCCATCCGCTCGCCGAATTCGATTGCCAACATCGTCGCGCTGGCCGAGTCCGGCGGGATGGACGGCGTGAATATTGATTTCGAGGAGATCTGGCACGGCGACCGGGATTCGCTGGTGCTGTTCATGCAGGCGCTGTCCCGGGCCTGCCGCGCCGCCGGGCTGGAGCTGACGATGGCCACGATGCCGCTTGACCACGAGAACGCCTACAACTTCCCGGCGCTGGCCGACACCACCGACGGGCTGTTCATCATGGCCTACAACTATCACTGGCAGGGCGGGCCCGAGGCCGGGCCGGTCGCGCCGCTCACCGGCTGGGAGTTCTACGGCAACGTCGAGATGACCATTGACCGGTACATCCGGGACATCGGCAACGCGCACAAGCTCTACCTCGGCCTGCCCTGGTACGGCTACCAGTGGCCGACCCACGCCGAGACGACGCGTTCCCGGACACGCGCAACCGGCGAGGCGATTACCTACAACCAGTACGCAAGCCGGGCCCGGCTGCACGGCCGGCTCTGGGATGCGGAGTCGCAGACGCCGTGGTACCGGTTCAACCAGAACGGCTGGCACCAGGGCTGGTGCGACGACGACACCAGCCTGTTGCTCAAGTTCCAGGAGGTGCACGAGCACGACTTTCTCGGCACCGGGATGTGGGCGCTGGGCTACGAGGGCGCGCGACCCGAGCTCTGGGCCGCCCTGCGCGAGGCCTACAACCCGTCGCTCGAGGCTTTCACGAACGGCGGCTTCGAGTCCTGGCGCCTCGATACGCTGGCGGTGCCGAGCGACACGACCCCGAACCCGGTCGGCTGGTACGAGGGCCGCCGGGCGCGGTACCGGCGCGACACGACGATTGTCCGCTCGGACGCGGGCGCGGTGCGGCATTACCCGGACTCGCTCGGCTACCCGTGGCCGGCCGACTCCCGGCTGTTCCAGGACGTGCGGGTCGAAGCCGGGCGGCTGTATGAGTTCAGCGGCTGGGCGCGCAAGAACGACAGCCTCGGCAACCGGCTGTGGCTGGCGGTGGACTGGCACGACGACCGGCACCGTGTGCTGGAAACCGCTTCCTCGCCGGTGCTGGAACGCGACAGTAGCGCCTGGGTGCACCTGACCACCGGCCCGGTCACCGCGCCGACCGGCGCGGTCTCCGCCCGGCTCAGCCTGCGGATGACCGGCTACGGCGGCTTCGGCCATTGGGACGACCTCGCCTTCGACGCCGGCGCGGTCGTCGAAGCGCCGGGCCGGACGCCCCTGCCCGACCCCGGCCCGACCATCGTCCGCGGGGTACTGTCCCTTCGGTCCGTGTCCTGTCCGAATCACACTCAGTCCGCTCTGTGTCTCTGTGGTTCGGAATCCTCGCCCGTCCTCCTCGACGCCTCCGGCCGGAAAATGATGGACCTTCAGCCGGGCGATAACGACGTCCGACACCTCAGCCCGGGCGTGTACTTCGTCCGTGATGCGTCGGTCAGCCGCAGGCTCGTG
>JAWOIB010000077.1:0-7200 GCA_046484845.1 bacterium | reverse complement strand
ACCGGGTCAGCGCTGGCATCGTTCCAGGTGTCCGACCAGGCGCGGTCGCAACCGGTCAGGTACAGACCAACCACCAGCATCAGAACGGGCAATACTGCAAAAAGTGAGCGTTTCACCGCGAACCTCCAGGTCAAAGATAGCACGCGCGCGGACTGACCGCTTTCCCGAGCCCGGCGCGAAGGTCCGGGCCGGCCGACCAACCCGTCCGCAGATCATGCCAGGTTTTTCGTACCCGGGACGCTGAAACAACTCCAGGTTCCCGGCTCCGCGAGCTGCTTTGGACGCGGCCGGCCGGATGGAGATTCCGGCTGCAGTCAGTCAGGCGGAACCGCCCCGGCGAGGCCTGCCGGGGTTAACGGGCAGGACCGCGGCGAGGTTAGTCTTCCCGGGGAACCAGTTCGAGCGCGGCGGAGGGCAGCAGTTCAAGGGTGATGCCGGACCCGGTCGAGAAGTACCGCACCAGCCGACCGGTGCCGGCCTTTTCGTACCAGAGCTCGACTTCGTTGTCTCCGACGGTCAGGCCGACCTTGCGGCAGCTGAAACTACCGGCCGGCACGGTTACCGTTTCATCCCCGAGCCCGCGGAACTCTCCCGGGCGGATGCCGCCGCCGAAGGGCGGCCCTATCGGCTCGGCGACCGCGATCTTCGCCGGCCGCTTCGGGTCCAGTCGGAGGGCGCGGCCGACGAATGTGAGCTGGTCGGTGTCGTAGGTCTTGGCGGTCATCGGCAGCAGGCGTTGTTCGTCCTGGCCGGTGTGCAGCCAGGTGCTGACCGCGATGGAGTTATCGCCGTAGTTGGCCGCGGTGGTCACCAGCGCGGCGCCGGTCTTGATGAAGCGGAAAGCGGATATGGGGCGCAGGTCGTGCTGGCGCATGACGATGATCGACGAGTCAACGCTCTCGACGTCGCCGGTCATGGTCCGCGATACCAGGTCGAGGATGAAGACCGGGATTTCACCGTACCAGTCGATGGTCACACCGGTGACCATCCGGCCGATCGGCCCGGCCGGCGTGCCGATTTCGTAGCGGCTGATTTCCCCGTCCGGCAGTGGCGGCAGCTGGAGCGGGAGCCGTTCGTCGAAATCCTTCTTCCCGCACCCGGCAGCGAGCAACAGGACCAGCCCGGCCAGCAAAGACGTCTTTCTCATGAGCACTCCTTAGGTTGACAGAAATATACCCAACAGGGTAACAGGGTCAACGTTCCGGCCCGGGTCATCCCGCGGCCCGCGCAGGAGGTTCGGGACGAGACACTACCTATGCAGCACCAGCTTCCGCGTCGCGGAGAACCCGTCCGCCTCCAGTTGCACCAGGTAGATACCCGCGCTCAGGGAACGCAAGTCCAGGCGTATTGCCGATTGCCGATTGCCGATTGCCGATTGCCGGAACACCTCACGGCCGGTGATGTCGAACACGCTCACCACCGCCGGCTCGGCGTTGGGCAGGTTGCAGCGCAGGGTGACAAGTCCGCCAATGACCGGGTTGGGTGAGATGTCGAGGGTCGCGTCGGGAAGGACCGACTTGCCTGACATCACGCCCGAACGCTCCAGCCGCGGCCGGGCCGCAAAGCCCATCGGTACCACGTAACGCCACAGCTCGACGGTCTTGTTGCCCTTGAGCATGAAGAACGCTCCGCCGCCGTAGCCGACCAGGTCTGCGCCCGCGTTCACCCGGCGCCGCCGGCCGGTCGAACCGAACGTCGGCACCGTGTCCTGCTCGGTCCAGGCGTCCGCCAGTTCGTCGTACAGCCAGAACTGCTGGGTATTCCCGCCCTTGATGGCATAGACCAGCCCGCCGTCGTATGCACCCGCGCCGCCGTCCTTCGCCTTCTTGCGCTTGATGCGCCCGCCGTGCATACCCCAGAGCGGCATCCCGGCGAGCCGCAGCTCCGCGTTCGTCAGCCAGCTGTCGCCGGCGATGTCGTACTGCCAGAACTCGTGGGTCTCGTTCGCCCGGTCGAAGTAGTTCGGCTTGAGCGCGTAGATGGCGTTGCCGCCGTCCCAGGCCAGCCAGCCGTCCCGCTTCACCCGGTTCCTGATACCCACCGGCATGTCCGCCAGTTGCTGCCACTGGCCGGAAGCGATGTCGTACCGGTAGAACTCCAGCCGGTCGCCCTTCAGGAAGTACAGGTAGGCGCTGTCCGCGACGGTCACGTGCACGAGGTCGCCGCCGCCCTTCACCCGCTTGCCCGACGGCCCGAGCGGCACGTCCGCCAGCGGTGTCCAGGCGTTCGCCGCGATGTCGTACTGCCAGAACGCGGTGGTGTTGTTGCCGTGGACCATGTAGATGGTGTTGTCACCATCCGTGATGCCCCGGCAGCCCTTCTCCAGCGGCCGGCCCTTCACCGGGTCCGCCGGCGCGGAGGCCAGCTCGGTCCAGGTATCCGCGATCGGGTCGTAGCGGTAGAAGTCCTGGGTCTTGTAGCCCTTGGTGGCGTAGATCATCCCGTCGCCCGGGTTGAGCGCCAGCCAGGCGCCGCGCCGGGCCGCCTTGCCCGAAGGGGCCAGCGGCATCGGCTTGACTTCGACCCAGCCCTCATCGAACGGCGGCCGGGCCGCGACCACGAACGTCCGCCACGCGGCGTCGTTCGCCGGGTTGATGTCCCCGGCCGCGTAGCTCGAGCAGCGCGCGGCCCAGGCGCCGGTGTCCATCCCCACCGATACGTCGGTGAAGCTGAGCACCGTGTCCATCCCCGGCGCGAGGTCGTTGACGGTCACCTGCTCGGCGTAGAACCAGCCGAGCGTCGGGCTCTCGATCTCGAAGTACGCGGTGAAGCTGACCGGGTCGCTGGTGTTGTAGTTCCGCCAGCGGGCGGTCGGCGTGAACGTCGCGTTGGTGTCCACGAAGGTGCCCGGCTGGATGATCTGGGCCACGCCGACGTCGGCGTCGGGCAGGATGACCATGAAGTCGAGCTCGGCCGAGTCGTTGGCCGGGTCGGTGTCGAACTCGAGCACGTGCCAGGCCCGGGCCTGGTAGGCACCGGCCGGGGTGGCGTTCCAGCTCGTCGGGAAGGTGACCAGCACCGTGTCCCCGGCCGGGATGGTGCCCGAGCTGATGGTTGCGTTGTAGACGATGGCGTCGGACTGCGCCGAGGCTTCCGAGCCCTTCGCGACCGGGGCCGCGACGGTGCCGACCGGGATGCTCGCGGCACCCGCCGCGCTCAGCCCGACCTTGACCGCGTCGCCGCCGTCGGCCAGGTTGTCGATCTGGAAGGTGACCGTGGCGGTGGCCGGGAAGTCACCGAAGTTGACCAGCCGCACCTGCGGGTTGACCGCGGTGTTCAGCACGGTCTGGGCGGTCGGCGCGGTGATGGCGAGCATCGCCATGTCCACGTTGCCGACCACGAAGCTCACCGCCGCGCTGTCGTTGGACGGGTCGCGGTCCGGCGAGCTGGTGTGCCAGGCGGCCGCGGTGTAGTCGGTCCCGATGACCGCCAGTGTGCAGGGCGGGGAGAGGTCCACGGTGTCGACCCCGCCGGTGCCGAGCAGCACCGCGTTCGAGACGCCGGAGTAGACCAGTTCGCCGGCCTTGCGGATTTCCATCCGCGCCGCGACGGTCGTGGCCGGTCCGGACACGAGCGCGAGCCTTGCCCGCGGGGTGAACGGCGCGCCGACCGGGACGGTGGTCCCGGGCGCAAGGATGTGGGTCAGGGCGACGTCGCCGATGACCTCGTCCGCGCCGATGGTGGGCGCGGTCGCGCTGCGGATGTCCCCGTCAATGTCGGTCGTGAAACCGGCGGTCGGGTTGGCGGCGCCGATGCAGACCGAGGTGTCCGCCAGGTGCAGGTCGGACATGCTGTTGAACCCCGGCATCCGGTTGTAGCCGTTGGCGTCATAGCCCTGGCTCTGCCACCAGGCCCAGTTGCCGGTGCCGTTGTTCCAGACGCAGGGGTACATGCCGTTGGTCCAGTAAACGTTGTAGTTGACCGAGGGGGTGCCGTCGTTGCTGGTGGTGAAGAAGCAGTAGCTGGAGTTGCTGAGGTAGTAGATGTTGTTGTGCGAGGTGAGGCTGGTGATGTAGCCGCCCATGAAGTCGTACGAGCCGCTGCCGCTGGCGTTGTTGGCGAGGCTGTTGTAGTAGACCTTCGGGTTGTCCTGGTAGTACAGGTATATGCCGGTGAAGGTCCAGCCGGTCACCATGTTGTTGGCGATGACGTTGCCCGGCGAGCGGGGCGAGGAGTTGCCCCAGAGGTACATCCCGTAGGAGGAGGTGGCCTGGATGTTGTTGCCGATGATCGAGTCGTAGGAGCTGTAGTACCAGCTGATGCCGTTGGGGCCGGAGAGCGTGTTGCGGACGAAGGAGCAGGAGTCGGAGTACCAGGCGTAGAGGCCGTAGCTGGTGAAGCCGGTGATGTTGAAGCCCTCGACCTTGACCCGGCGGTTGTTGTACAGCCGGACCCCGTAGTTGGTGCCGGCGTTGATGACAACGTTCTCGCCCGGCACGCCCCGGAACCAGAGGTGGTACGGGCCGTTGCCCATGCCTTCGAGGTTGAGCATCCCGGAGTGGGTCTGGGAGTAGATGTCGAACCGGACGTCGCCGGCGAACCCGCGCATCTGGGCCGCGTTCACCGCCGCGGCGATGTTGGCGAAGTCCTTGCCGCCGGACCCGACGGTATAGACCCCGGCGAGCGGGTCGCCCGGGTAGGTCCATTCGTCCGCGCCGATGTCGGGCGTGATCGAGTCGCGCAGGTCGCGGTCGAAATCCAGCCCGTGACCGGCGAGGAACAGGCCGGAGTCCCGGCAGGGCGAGCCGGCCAGCAGGTGCAGGTTGGTCGTCGAAACGACCAGCGGGTCGGCCTGGATGGAGTTCAGGTCCCGGCTCGAGTAGCTGCGCCAGCTCGCGAGGTTGATCCCGCCGTAGCTGCTGTGGTAGATGGGATAGGTGCCGTTGGAGTTGAAGCAGTTGTAGTCCGAGGTGGTCGGGATGGCGTCGCCGAAGTACTTGTACCAGCCGTAGGTGTTGCCGCGGAAGATGTTGTTCTGCCGGACCTGGCTGTTGTAGCCGTAGTAGTCGTAGAACCCGTAACTGCCGGTGCCGTAAACGGTGTTGAAGTAGAGTTCGGTGCCCCCGTGGTAGTAGAGGTAGAGCCCGTAACTGGTCCAGCCGTAAACCGCGTTGCTGGCGAAGACATTGCCGACGCTTGGGTAGCTGGATGACTGGCCGCGCATGTAGATGCCGTAGCTCGAGGTGGCGTAGATGTCGTTGCGCTCGATGCGGTTGTAGTCGTCGCCGTAGTACATGTAGAAGCCGTAGGTGCCGCGAATCTGGCAGTCCGCGACCACGCAGGAGTCAACGCCGGGGTACGGACTGCTGCCGCTCAGGTAGTACCAGTAGAAGACGTAGCTGGGCGCGGTGACGGTCAGGTGCCGGAACTCGAACCGCTTGACGTTGCGCATGTCCACCGCGTACCCGCTGGGCGCGGCCAGCGTCGCGCCGGTCGGGGCGCCGAGCGTGTCGAGGCCCTGGAACACGACCTTGTAGGCGCCGTTCGGGAAGCCGTTGATGATGAGCTTCTCGCTGTACACGCCCTCGTACACGCAGAAGGTGACGTCGCCGGCCTGGCCGCGCAGGAGGATGGCGTCGAGCGCTTCGTTGAAGCTCTCGAAATCGCCGTTGCCGTCCTGCATTATCGTATAGACCCCGGACATCGGGTCGCCGGGGTTGGTCCATTCGTCCGCGCCGATGTCGGGCGTGGAGCCGTCCCGGGTGTCGCCGTCAATGTCGGTGGTGACGCCGGAAATCGGGGTGGCCGCCCCGATGCAGGGCGAGCCGGTCCGGAGGTGCAGGTTTGTGGCGCTGGCGATTTGCGGGTCCTGGTTGATGCCGTTCAAATCGCGGCCCTGGCCCTGCCACCAGGTCCAGTTGCCGGTGGTGCCGCTCCAGACGCAGGCGTAGGTGCCGTTGGACCAGTGGCAGTTGTAGTCGAACACCGGCGTGCCGGTGCAGTTCCAGGTGGCGTAGGCGTAGCTGGTGCTGTAGGTGACGAAGATGTTGTTGTAATGCACCGGGGTGTTGAGGTAGTAGCCGTAGAAGCCGTAGCTGCCGCCGTAGACGGTGTTGTAGGCGAGGGTGGGGAAGTTGGCGTACCACAGGTACATCCCGTAGCTGGTGCCCGACATCATGTTGTTGACGAAGAGCATGTTGTTGGCGTAGTAGGATGACGAGCCGGTCCGGTAGTAGCCGTAGGAACTGCTGGAGATGAGGAAGTTGCCGACGATGGTGTCGCAGTTGCCGCCGTAGTAGTTGTAAATGCCGTTACTGCCCCGGATGTCGTTGTTGTAGAACTTGCAGGTGTCGGAGTAGTACTGGTACACGCCGTAACTGCTGGCGGTAACCTGGGAGTTGCGGAGCGTGAACCGCTCGCTGTAGAATACGTAGAAGCCGTAGCTGGAGGTGGAGGTGGTGGTGATGCCGTCAATGGTGACGTTGTTGGTGTAGTAGATGTGCCACGGGTAGGAGGAGTTGGTCACGGCCGGGCTCTCGCCGGCCGCGGCCTTGAAGATGATGTGGTTGGTCGGGGTGGTGCTGATGTTGCTCAGTTGCGCCTGGCCGGTGTAGGTGCCGGTGTACATTTCCAGCGTACACGGGCCGCTGACCCCGTCATTGCGCAGGGCGGTGGCGGCGTCAACGTGGTTGGCGAAGTCGCCGCCGCTCGGTTTGATGGTGTAGGTCCCGCTCATCTGGCCCAGCGCCACGGTCGCGCCGAGCAACAGCAGGAGCAGGCCCACCAGCGACAGTTTGTGTCGCATCTATGGCCTCCTTAGGTTCGGGCTTGGTTTGGGAAACAAGGTCGGTGCGGAAAGGACGGTTGAAAGGCGTGAGGCCGGGCTCACGAAACGCCCGGGGCCGTTCGCCGCAGCCCGTTTCGCTTCCGGGACGACCCGTGGGTCGCCGGCAGTAGTGACTGACTTCGGCAGGGCCATAACTCGCTTCTGCCTCACTTCCTTGGTTCGGACTTCTGCGCCCATGCTGAGAGGCGGCGCGCGGCCGCCCTCCCCGGTCCACGGGGCGCTCGTCTGACCGGTAACCCATTCCCCCGGTCGGGAGAATGAGAATAATTCTATCTCCCCGGGGGGGGCTGTCAAATCATCCGGGCCGCCGGGGGTGGGGCAGGAATCGTGGTCGATTGTGGGATTGGCATTCCTGTCACGATTGGGTTCTGCCGGAGGCAATCGCGGTCTGGAGACCGCTCCCACAAGGAAGG
>JAWOIB010000005.1:0-17721 GCA_046484845.1 bacterium | reverse complement strand
GGTGATGTGGGCGATGACCGGGGGGACGAGCGGACCGGTGAACGGCCCGGTTACCGGGCCGGTGAGAGGTTTGATTACCAGCCGGATGATTGGCCGGATGATACGCCCGATGACCGGGGGGATGACCCGGGGGGTAGGGGGGGGGGATTCGGACCGGGGTTAAGCGAAGCCCGGTGATGCGGTTAGGCTGAATGACCTCGGAGATACCACGTGAGCGATCGCTAACATGGTCCGCTCGAAATTCAGTGCCTGGACCCGGTCAGGCGGGACTGGTCGGGCGTGGGTCGGGTCAGTCGAGCATTACCAGCCGGGTCTCTGCGGTGCGGCCGGAGGCACTGAGCCGGACGAGGTAGACCCCGGCCGGGAGCCTGCGGCCGTCCGCGTCGGTGCCGTCCCAGTCGAGCAGCTCACCGGGCCGGCCCCGGGCGGTGTGGACCAGCCGGCCGGCCGAGGAGTAGATTGAGGCCCGCCAGTCCTTTCCGCCGGCAACGCTGACCCGGACCCGACCGGAGAACGGGTTGGGCGCGGCCCGGAGCGCGACCGGCAGGGCCGGCCGCGGCGGCTCGGCCACCGCGACGGTGTCGTCGTTCACGAAGACGTCGCAGACGATGGTGTCACCCTCCAGCCGGATGTTGCAGATGTTGACGTTGGTCGGGGTGCCGTTACGGCGGCGGCTGTTCGGCACCGTGGTGTCGTTGAAGGCGGTGCGGTTCCAGGACCCGGGCAGGGGGTCGGAGTCCGCGCCCAGTTCCGGGTGGTAGTAGTGGGGGTCCGGCCTGACGCCGTTGCCGCGGTCGAGGTGGAAGGTCGAGTCCTCCTCGAGGTCAACGCGGTCGTGCCAGGCACCCGCGCCCCGGTCGAAGTGCCAGATGAGCAGGCCGGGCCCGGGCAGGGGCAAGTCGAAGCCGATCTGCTGGCGGTTCTCGATGTAGAAGCAGGTGTCGGAGTTCCGGCCGTCCTGCCAGACTTCGTAGATGACCGGGTCGGTCTGGACCGGCGGGATGCGCAGGTTGCGGACGTTGCCGGTGATGACAATCGGTTCGACGAAGCCGGCCTCGACCTTGCTCCAGGCTTCCATGTGCGAGGGGCTCCACGGCGTGTTGCCGCCCGCGCCCCAGGCGCCATAACCCATCAGGCCCCAGTACCCGACGCCCCAGGTGTAGCGTGAGTAGTCGTAGAGGTCGGGCAGGCCGACCAGGTGGCCGAGTTCGTGGCACATCACCGCGATACAGCAGAGGGTGGTATCACGGGTCTCGGTGACCATCGCGAACTCGGGCACGTTGGTGACCCCGCGGATGACGACGCCGTCGTCGGTCCGGTAGTTGAAGGTCGGGATGGCGTGGGACCAGAGGCAGTTGACGTCGCCGTTGTCCGCACCGTCCGCCCCGGCGTGAACCATGAACATCGCGTCAATGTAGCCGTCGCCGTCGAGGTCGTAGTCCCGGAAGTCCACGTAGGGGTCAATCTGCTGGATGTTCTCCCGGGCGAGCTGGGCGCCCTTTGAGAGCAGGTAGTTGCCGTCGTAGTAGCGGGAGTAGTTGTACTGGGAGGTGTACCAGCGGTTGCCGACGATGCTGCCGCGGACGTCGTAGTCGCCGTAGCTGTTCTCGAGGAAGTAATCGTTGAGACTGCCCGCCCGGTACGGGCCCTCGGTGTAGACACCGGTGGAGTAGAGCATCGAGTCGAAGCGGGCTGGCGAGTGCCGCAGGGTGTCGGCCCAGTTGTCCGGGAACTGCATCAGGATGGTGACGGTTTCGCAGTGGTCATTGTCCCGGAGCAGGTTGGGGCCGGGGACGTTGACCCCGGGCGGGAAGACCGGTTCCGGGCCGGCGAAGCCGGGCCGGGGCGGCAGGGCGACCGCAACAGCGGTCAAGAGCAGTAACAAGGCAAGGCGCATGGTAACTCCTAGTTTGGCACTCGAGACAGTATAGCCCGGCCCCGGGCCGCGGGCAACACGACTTGCCGAGCGAGCCTCGCCCGGTGGCGAGGCCCGCTGTCAGACAAACGGCGCGGTCAGTCGGTCAGCACGAACTTGCCCTGCGCGGTCTCGCTCGCGACTGCCAGCCGCCAGGCATAGACCCCGGCCGGCAGCCGGGAGCCGGAGGCGTCGCGCGGTTGCCAGGTCACGAGTTCGGAACCGGCGGCCACCCCGGACCGTTCGGTCACGAGCCGCCCGGCGCTGGAAAAGACCGCCAGCTCCCAACGGGCGCCCGGCGCGGCGTTGAAGCGCAGTTCCGCCCGGTCGCGGACCGGGTTCGGCCCGCCGGTGACGCTGAGCCGCAACTCGGTCGGCCGGGGCGGTTCCTTGACGCCGGTGAGTTCGAGCAGGCGAGTCGTGGCGCCCTGCAGGACCGGCCGCGAGGAATCGGGCTGCTGGGTCGGGTTCTGCAGGAACGCGATGAGGTGGCAGTGCCGCTCGACCCAGCCGCCCTCGATGACGAACGGCTGGATGATGGTGTCGGTGGTCTGCGCCGGGATGGTTACGCTGGTGCCGGCGATGCCGGTCACGTAGTCCCGGCAGACGTGGTTGTGCCACTGGTCGCCGTTGGGCGCGGGGGCGTAGATGCTGTCCTCGGTGATGACGACCAGCAGGTTGGCGGACACGTCTTCCGACGTCGGGTTGACCAGTTCGATGGTGAGTTCGCCCGAGCCCGCGCCCGGCAGGTACTCGCCGGCAAGGTTGATGCCGACCTCGGCCGGGACGGCCATGTGGGTCTGGGCCCAGCTGTTCCAGGCCGTGTACTGGTAGCCGCGGTTCTTGCCATCGAACCAGGCCCAGGGCGTGGCGTAGTACCAGTTGCCCCCGGAGTAGTAGGGCGGCGGGTAGCTGTACCAGCGCTGGCGGGCCTCGGCGGAATAGAGCGGGTAGCCCGAGTTGATGTGCCATTCGATGGCCGCGACCCGGCCCGGGTAGTTCGCGACTATCTGGTCCACCGCCACACTGGCGGCGTTGCAGGTGCCTCAGGTCTCGGAGTAGGCTTCTTCGATGACGATGACCCGGTCGAAGCCGAGACCGAGACCGGCACAGACGAGCATTGCGGCGATGAGCAGTTTCTGCACGGTTCCTCCGATTGGCGGAATCGGGATTGCGCTGATGAAGTATAGCCGGGGGTGGGCTCGGCTGTCAATCCGCAGAGGACGAGGTTCCGGTAGGGGTGCTTCACCGTTTCTTGACTTGACCGGGGCGGGCCGGCGGCCTAATGTTGAGAGGAAGATGCCGAGAGTCATCGCGGTGGTCGAGGACGAGCCGGATATCCTCGAACTCGTGTCCCTGCACCTGAAGAAGGCGGGGTTCCGGGTCGAGGGGTTCGCTGACGCGGGCGGGTTCTACCGTTTCATCGGCATCCGGGTGCCGGACCTGGTGATACTGGACCTCGCGCTACCCGACGCGGACGGGGTGGACGTCTGTCGGTACCTGCGCGGGGAGAGCCGGCTGGCCCACGTGCCGGTGATAATGCTGACCGCCCGGGTCGAGGAGACCGACCGGGTGCTGGGGCTGGAAACCGGGGCGGACGACTATGTCACCAAGCCTTTCAGCCCGCGCGAACTGGTTTCGCGGGTGCGGGCGGTACTGCGGCGGAGCGGGGAGCGGCCGGGTCCGGGGCGGCTGGTTCGGGTCGGGCCGCTCGAACTCGACACCGAGAAGTTCACCGTCCGGCTTGACGGCAACCCGCTGGACCTGACCGCGACCGAGTTCAGGCTGCTGGAGCTGTTCTGCCGGTCGCCGGAGCGGGTGTTCTCCCGGGACCAGCTCATCGAGGGGGTGTGGGGCTACGACAAGCCGGTGATAGACCGGACGATAGACACCCACATGCGCAACCTGCGCGACAAGCTGGGGCCGGCCGGCGAGCTGATCCGGACCGTGCGCGGGGTCGGGTACAAGCTGGTTTCGTCCCGCTAGCGGCCGGTCGGCTTCATCAATTCCTGACATAGCGTCCACAATCCCCTGAACGCGGGGGGTACAATCTGGGCAGTATGAAAGGAGCACAAATGAAGCGCCTGCTGGTACTGGCGGCTCTTGCCGCCACAACGACCGGCCTGTTCGCGCTGAACCCCGGGCAACTGGAGTTCGAGCACAACGGCTGGTTCCGCTACACGAACACGTCCACATCGTTCGGGGTGACCGACCCGAGCGTCAGCCGGTTCGCGCTCGAGCGCGGGTATCTTCGCACCGGGTACCGGTGGACCGAGGACCTGTACACCAAGTTCACAATCGACATCTTCTCTTCGGACAAGTACCCGGACGGGGCGACGGTCCGGTTGAAGGAGGCTTACATTGATTTCGCGCTGCCGGTGAAGGACTTCCTGTTCACCGCCGGGCTGCAGAAGCACTACTTCGGGCTGGTCCATTCCTGGAACTACACCCACCCGGACAAGTCGCTCGGCGATGCCCAGGGCATCGCAGCCAGTTCCGAGTACGGCCTGGTCGTCAGCGGCAAGCTGCCCAACAAGCTGGGCGAGCTCCAGCTCGGGCTGTACAACGGCGAAGGCTACCAGTACGTCGGCAAGTACGTCAACACCGTGCCCGAACTGCTCGCCAACCTGCGGCTCACGCCGCTTCCGTGGGTGATGGTCGGCGGGTCGGTGATGTACCACGGCGAGGACATGAGCCGGTATCGGAATGACAGCAGGGGCCGGACCGCCGACGGCATGCGCTATATGATGGCCGATACCGTCAACGCCGGGGTCCTGGGGTTCGCGCCGGTGTTCGAGTTCAAGCAGGGGCCGGTTACCCTGCTCGGCGAGGCGATTCTGCACAGCTTCAGCCGCGAGTTCAGCTACTACGACATCGACCGTGATACCGCGGGCTCGGTGACGGACTCAGCGCTGGTTGAGAACTCCAGGAAGTATGCCCGGTCCGGCTTCGACGTGATGCCGCTGGTGACCGTGCTTGATCGCAAGCTGGATGTCTTCGCCCGGTTCACCACCTGGGAGCAGCGCGAGGAAGCGGGCGACGGTTCGATGGCGGTCAACCTCGACCGCAGTCTGGTTCGCTACGGCGTGGGCATGAACTGGCATTTCTACCGCCGGTCGGGCGGCCGCCGGCCCGGGGCCGCGCTCCAACTGGCTTGGGTGCGTGAGCAGACGCGGAAAGAGGGCAGTGAGCCGAAGGATGTGCTGATGGCCCAGTTCCGGTTCGAATGGGCGACCGTGATAGCGCCGGGCAGTTAGCCGGCATAAACCAACAGGAGAAAATGATGAGACGGTTTGCGAAACTAGTAGCGGCGGTCCTGCTCGTGGCCGGGACGGTCCAGGCCCAGGAACTGCTGATCAAGGGTTCGGACACGATGGTGAACGTGGCCCAGCGGCTGGCCGAGGCATTCATGGCGGTCCGGCCGGACGTGACGGTGTCGGTTGCCGGCGGCGGTTCGGGCGTGGGCATCAACTCGCTGATGAACGGCGAGTGCGATATCGCCAACTCCTCGCGTGACATGAAGGAGAAGGAGGTCGCGACCGCCCAGGCCAAGGGCATTGACCCGAGAGCAGTCGTCATTGGGATTGACGGCCTGGCGGTCGTCGTCCACGAGAAGAACCCGGTCCGGAAGCTGACGCTGGAACAGGTCGGTGCCATCTACCGGGGCGAGATCAAGAACTGGAACCAGGTCGGCGGGCCGAACCGGGCAATCACGCTCTACGGCCGCCAGCCCAGCTCCGGCACCTTCGTGCTGTTCCGGGACGTGGCGCTCAAGGGCGAGTACGCGGTGACCATGCGCCAGATGACCGGCACCGCCGCGATCGTGGAAGCGTTGAAATCGGACGAGGGCGGCATCGGCTACATCGGGGTCGGGTACCTCAACGAGGCCACCGGGATCGCGCCGGTCACCCTCAAGGGCCCGGACGGCAACTACTACTCGCCGTTCGATTCCGAGGCGGTGTACGACGGCCGCTACGGACTCTCCCGCCCGCTGAACCAGTACGCTGACGGCAGGCCCTCGGGCGTGACGCGCGCCTTTTTTGAATTCGCGCTGAGCGAGGCCGGCCAGAAGGTCGTCGAAGGCGAAGGGTTCTACCCGGTCGGCGGCGAGTACGAGGCCCGGAACGCGGCGGCACTAGGCAACCAGTAACAGCCCGCAGTCCCGGCGGGGCTGTCCCAGTTGACACCCCGCCGGGGCGCGGCAAGATACCTCAGGTGAAACTGCGCAACATCGGCGACCGGGCGGCCCGGCTGGTGTTCATGGCGAATGCCCTGCTGGCCGCGGTGGTGCTGCTGGGGATTCTCGGGTACCTGTTGGTCTATGGCCTGCGTACCTTCGCGGGCACGCCGGTTGCCGGTTTCCTGTTCGGCGGGCGCTGGAACCCGGACGCGTACGGCGAGCCGATGTACGGGCTGGTGCCCCTGCTCGCGGGCAGTTTCTTCACCACCCTGATTGCGCTGGCGGTCGGCATCCCGGTCGGCATCGCCGGCGCGGTGTTCATCGCCGAGCGGCTCAAGGGCAGGTTCCGGGTGGTGGTCAAGACCGTGGTCGAGCTGTTCGCCGGGTTCCCCTCGGTGGTGCTCGGGTTCTTCGGGTTGGTCGTCATCGCGCCGTTCATTTCCCGGCTGTTCAACGTGCCTTCCGGGCTGGGCCTGTTGAACGCGGGCTTCATCTTGGCGCTGATGTCCCTGCCGACGATCATCTCGGTCTCGGACGATGCGATCCGGGTGGTGCCCCAGAGTTACCGGGAAGCGGCCTACGCGCTCGGAGCCACGCCCTGGACCACCGCCATCCGGGTTGTCCTGCCCGCGGCCAAGTCCGGGATCCTGGCCGCGGTGATGCTCGGGTTCGGCCGGGCCGTCGGTGAGACGATGGCGGTGCTGATGGTCGCGGGCAACGCCGCGATAATCCCGAAGTCGCTGTTCGACCCGGTGCAGACGATTACCGCGACCATCGCCATCGAGCTGGGCGAGGTCCCGTTTCACACCACCCACTTCTACGCGCTCTTCGCGCTCGGGCTGGTGCTGTTCCTTATCGCGCTCGCCACCAACCTCGTCGCCGAGTCGCTGATCCGGCGCGAGAAGAGGAGTTTCACGCTGTGAGCCAGACAACCGGGCCGGGCGCGATTCCCCGCCGCCGCTTCGGCAGCAGCATCGGCTTCGCCTTCCTGGCGGTGCCGCTGTTCACCTTCATCGCTTTTGTCCTCCTGCTAGTCGGCTACCTCGTCGCCAACGGCGTCGGGGTGTTGAGCTGGGAGTTCCTGAGCAAGCCGCCGACCACGGGGATGACCGAGGGCGGCATCCTGCCCTGCATTATCGGTACGGTGCTGGTGACGTTCGTCTCGCTGGCGTTCTCGGTACCGGTCGGGGTGTTCACGGGCATCTACCTCGCCGAATACGCGCCGAACAACCTGCTGACGCGCGCCATCCGGAGTTCGGTGCGGAGCCTGGCCGGCGTGCCGTCGATCGTCTACGGCCTGTTCGGGGTGGCGCTCTTCGTTAACGCCATGCAACTCGGGATGTCGGTGCTGGCCTCCGGGCTGACGCTCGGGCTGGTCAACCTGCCCTGGATCATCGCCACCTGCGAGGAGGCGATATCAGCCATCCCGTCCTCATTCCGGGAGGGCGCGCTGGCGCTGGGCTCGACCAAGTGGGAGGCGATTCGGCGCAACGTCCTGCCCTATGCCTTCCCGGGCATTCTCACCGGGGTCCTGCTGGCGGTCGCCCGGACCGCGGGCGAGACCGCGCCGATACTCTTCACCGGGGTGACCTACTACACCCGGCAGTTGCCGAACTCGCTGATGAGTCGGTTCATGGCACTGCCTTACCACCTGTTCACGCTCGCGACCCAGCACGACAAGATTGCCGAGGTGCGGCCGATGGCATTCGGCACCGCGCTGGTGCTGTTGCTGTTCGTGCTGGCGTTCGACGCGCTGGCGTTCGTCATCCGGATGCGGGTTGCCCGCACCAATACCTGGCAGGTCTAGAGGAGAGAGATGAGCGGCGAAACCAGAATCGCGATCGAAAGCCTGAACCTTCAGTTCGGCACCAACCACGTGCTTCGGGACGTCAGCTTCAACATCCCGGCCAACGCGGTGACCGCGATAATGGGCCCGTCGGGCTGCGGCAAGTCCACGCTCCTGCGCTGCATCAACCGGATGAACGACCTGATTCTCTCCGCCCGGATAACCGGCCGGGTCGTCATTGACGGCGAGGACGTGTACTCCCCGCGCACCGACGTGATCGAACTGCGCCGCCGGGTGGGGATGGTGTTCCAGAAGCCGAACCCGTTCCCGAAGTCGATATTCGAGAACGTCGCTTTCGGGCTGCGCATCCACCGCCTGGGCGACTCGGGCGAAATCCGGGCGCGGGTCGAGAAGGCGCTGGTCCAGGCCAACCTCTGGGAGGAGGTCAAGGACCGGCTGCGGGACAACGCGTTCAGCCTGTCGGGCGGGCAGCAGCAGCGGCTCTGCCTGGCCCGGGCGATCGCGGTCGGCCCGGAAATCGTCCTGCTCGACGAGCCGGCCTCGGCGCTCGACCCGCACTCGACCGCGAAACTCGAGGAGCTGATTGTCGAGCTGAAACGGGAGTACACCATTGTGATCGTGACGCACAACATGCAGCAGGCCGCCCGGGTTTCCGACCACTGCGCGTTCCTGATGCTCGGCGAGCTGGCTGAGTGGGGGAAGACCGAGCAGGTGTTCACCAAGCCGAAGGACCGGCGGACCGAGGATTTCCTGACCGGCAAGTTCGGATGATGCCGGGAACTGCCGAGAGGAGCTGGATTTGAAGATACTGGACAGCAAGACCGCCGAGCTGAAGGAGAAGTTGTTCCGGATGGCCGCGCTGGTCGAGAGCATGCTGACCGGCGCGATGGAAAGCCTGGTCCGGCGCAACCCGGCCCGGGCGCGGCAGGTCATCGAGGCGGACGAAGACCGGGTGAACCGGCTCGAACTCGAAATCGAGAACGACGCGATTGCGATCATCGCGCTGCACCAGCCCGAGGCCTCCGACCTGCGGATGCTGGTGATGGTCACCAAGGTCAACGCTGACCTCGAGCGCATCGGCGACCACGCGGTGAACATCGCTGAGGCGGCGGTGTTCCTCGCGGACCGGCCGCAGGTCAAGCCGCTGATCGACCTGCCCCGGATGTCGGAGCAGGCGGTGGGGATGCTGGCGGACGCGCTGGACGCGTTCGGCCGGGGCGACGTCGAGCTGGCCCGGGCGGTCTGCGAGCGCGATAACCTGGTCGATGCGCTGAAGGACCAGGTCAACCGCGAGCTGGTGACCTACATGATTTCCGAGCCGGCGACGATCGACCGGGCGCTGAAACTGATGATGGTTTCGCTGAACCTGGAGCGGGTGGCGGACCTGGCGACCAACATCGCCGAGGACGCGATCTACTCGGCCGAGGGCCGGGTTATCAAGCACCACGCCGGGGAAAACGGGCCGGCCGCCTGAGCGAAATGCGCAACTCGCTCTTCCTGCGCGTGTTCGGCGGACACCTGCTGGTGGTGATACTGCTCGTGACCGCGCTGCTCTACCTCCTGCTCGGGACGTTCCGGGCCAGCCATGTCGCCAGCCTCACCGGCCAGCTCGAGCGGCTGGCGACCACGCTGGCGGACCGGCTGGTGTCGGACGCGGACACTGCCGGGCTCGCGGCGGAGCTGGACGCGCTCGGGGAGCGCATCGGCACGCGCATCACGCTGATGACGCCCGGGGGCAGGGTGCTGGCCGATTCCCGGGCGGACGCGGAGACGATGGAGGACCATTCGGTCCGCGTCGAGGTCATCGAGGCGCTGCAGGGCAGGACCGGCTCGGAGACGCGGCTGAGCCGTACCGTCGGGACCGAGATGCTCTACGTGGCGGTGCCGGTCCGGCGTGGCGGCGAGGTTGCCGGGGTGATGCGGGTCAGCGTGGCGATGAGCGAGGTGAACGCGGCCCTGCGCCGGCTGGGCACCGAGGTGCTGGTCACCGCCGGGGTGCTGCTGCTGCTGGCGGTGCTGCTGTCCGCGCTTGCCGCCCGGGACATCAGCCGGCCGGTCCGGCGGCTGGTCCGGGCGACGCGCCGGGTCGGCGGGGGGGACCTCGAGGTCCGGGTGCCGGCCGGGCGCGGCGACGAGCTGGGCGAGCTCTCGGCCGGGTTCAACGAGATGGTGACCCGGCTCCGTGAGCTGGTGACCCGGGAGAAGAACCGCAAGGAGATGCTCGACAAGGTCATCACCGCGATGCGCGAGGGGCTGGTGGTGTTCGACCGGGACGGTCGGGTGACACTGGCGAACCCGGCCTTCACCGAAATCGCCGGGGTCGGGCGGCCGGAGGGCAGGTTTCTCTGGGAGGTGGTGCGCGAGTCGGCGCTGGCCGACCTGGCCCGTGCCGGAGGCATTGCGGAACCGGCCAGCGCGCGGGCGGTCATCGGCGGCCGCAGCTTCCTGTGCAGCGCGAGCTGGCTGGCCTCGAGCCGCGAGACGGTCATCACCTTCCACGACATCACCGAAATCGAGCGCGTCGCCGATATGAAGCGGGACCTGGTCGTTAACGCATCGCACGAACTGCGCACCCCGCTCACCGCCATCAAGGGCTTCCTCGAGACGCTGGCCGAGACGCTGACCGGGGACGAGAAGCGCTACGTCGAGGTCATCAGCCGCCACACCGAGCGGCTCATCAACATCGTCCGGGACCTGCTGGTGCTGTCGCAGGTCGAGGATGGTCCGAAGCTGGAAATCGCGCCGGTCGATCTCGGCCGGGTGGCGGCGGACGTCCTGCGCATCTTCGAGCGCCGGGCGCAGGAGAAGGGCATCGAGCTCAGGTTCGAAGTCGAGCCCGGCGTGCCGGCGGTCGCGGGAGACGAGTTCCACCTCGAACAGGTGCTGGTCAACCTCGTCGACAACGCGGTGAAATACACCGACGCGGGCCGGGTGCTGGTCCGGCTCGGCCGGGAGGGCGACCGGGTCCGGCTGGTGGTCGAGGACACCGGCATCGGGATTCCGGCCGACCAGTTGCCGCGGCTCTACGAGCGGTTCTTCGTCACCGACAAGGCCCGCTCGCGCAAGCTCGGCGGTACCGGGCTGGGGCTGGCAATCGTCAAGCACATCGTGCTCCAGCACCACGGGACGATCGAAGCCGCGAGCGAGCCCGGCCGGGGCAGTCGCTTCACCGTCACCCTGCCCGCGGCCTGAGCGGTTTGCCGGGCGGCCCGGCTCGGGTAGACTGCGGGTATGGCAGGTATCGTCTTCCTGAAGACCGCCGCGTTCGAGCGGGTGCGCGAGTTCTACCTCGACCGGGTCGGGATGACGGTCTGGCTGGAACAGCCGGACATCGCCATCCTGCGCCACGGCAACATGCTCATCGGGTTCCACCGCCAGCCCGAGCCGGACCTGGCCGGGCTGATCACCTTCTTCTACGACCGCCAGGAGGAAGTGGACGAGATGCACGACCGGCTACGGGATATCGCCTGCGCCGGGCCGAAGGAAAACCCGAGGTACCGCATCTACCATTTCTACGCGCAGGACCCGGAGGGCCGCAGCATCGAGTTCCAGCAGTTCCTGCACCCGGTGCCGAATCTCTGAGCGCCGGTCCCCCGGGGATTGCCCGGCCCGGGGCTGTCGGGTATAGTGTCAGCCGATGCTCGGCACGCTGGTGAACGTCGCGGCGGTGCTGGCCGGGAGCGGCATCGGGTTGCTCGTCGGCCGGCGGCTGCCGGAGCGGCTGACCCGGGTGGCGTTCCAGGGCATCGGGTTGTTCTCGCTGGCGATCGGGATGAGCATGGCGATCCGGACCGCGAACTGGCTGGTGGTGGTGTTCGCGATCGTGCCCGGGGCGCTGGTCGGGGAGCTCATCGACATCGACCGGCTCCTGAACCGGTTCGGCGAGTTCCTGAAGCGCCGCCTGCGGCTGGGCGGCGCGCGGTTCTCCGAGGGGATGGTGGCGGCGTTTCTGCTGTTCTGCATGGGCTCGATGACCGTGCTCGGGGCGATCGAGGAGGGGCTGGGCAGGGCCCCGAACCTGCTGCTGGCGAAGTCGGTGCTGGACGGGTTCGCGTCGGTGGCGCTGGCCGCGACCTTCGGGGTCGGGGTGGCGTTCTCGGCGCTGCCGCTGCTGGTCTACCAGGGCGGGCTGACGCTGGCCGCCGGGTCGCTGCAGGCGGTGCTGGCGGACGCGGTGGTCAACGAGGTGAGCGCAGTGGGCGGGCTGCTGCTGGTCGGGTTGGGCATCAACATTCTCGGCATCGGCAAGCTGAAGGTCATCAACATGCTGCCCGCGCTGGTGTTCGCGGCGCTGCTGGGCTGGCTGCTGGTGCGGTAGCGGCAGGCGCTCAGTCGAGCGCGGCCCCGGTTTCGGCGTCGAAGAACTGGAGCCTGTCCGGGTCGAGGTACACCTCGACCGATTCGCCGGGCTGGGGCGCGAAGCGGGGCGCGACCCGGGCGATGACCATCTCGGTTCCGACCCGCAGGTGCAGGATGTTCTCGTTGCCCATCAGTTCCGCCACCTCGACCCCGGTCTTCACCGGCGGCCGGTCCGGCGCGCCGGGCTCGAGCCCGATGTTCTCGGGCCGGATGCCGAGGGTGACCGGCCTGCCCGCCACCGGCGCGAGCGGTGCGGCGTGGCGCGCGGGCAGGGGAATCGCGACCGCGTCGTTGACGAACCGGAGCGGGCCGGGTTCGATGCGGCCGGAGAGGAAGTTCATCGGCGGCGAGCCGATGAAACCGGCGACGAAGCGGTTGACCGGCCGGTTGTAGAGCGTCAGCGGGTCCGCGACCTGGAGCAGGATGCCGTCCTTCATCACCCCGATGCGCTGGCCGAGGGTCATCGCCTCGACCTGGTCGTGGGTGACGTAGAAGACGGTCGTCTTGAGCCGGAGGTGGAGCCGGGCGAGTTCCGCCCGCATGCCGACCCGGAGCTTGGCGTCGAGGTTCGAGAGCGGTTCGTCGAACAGGAAGACCTGCGGGTGGCGGACGATGGCCCGGCCGAGCGCGACGCGCTGGCGCTGGCCGCCGGACAGCGCCCGGGGCTTGCGGTCGAGGAGCTCCTCGATGTTCAGGATCCGGGCGGCGTCGAGCACCGCGGTCCGGACCTGCGCCCGGGGGACCTTGCGGAGCTTGAGCGCGAAGGCCATGTTGTCGTACACCGACATGTGCGGGTAGAGCGCGTAGTTCTGGAAGACCATCGCGATGTCGCGGTCCTTGGGCTCGGTCCAGGTGACGTCGCGGTCGCCGATGAAGATGCTGCCTGCGGTCGGTTCGTCGAGCCCGGCCAGCAGCCGGAGGGTGGTGGACTTGCCGCAGCCGGACGGCCCGACGAGCACGAAGAACTCCCGGTCCACGACCTCGAGGTCGAGCCGGTCGACCGCGGTGATGTCGCGGTCGAAGACCTTGCTGACGCCCTCAAACCGGACGCGGCCCACGCTTCTTCTCCGGCCAGAGCACCGCCAGCAGGGCGGTAATGGTGTCCTTGAGGTCGCGGCGGGTGACGACCTTGTCGATGAGCCCGTGCTTGAGCAGGAACTCGGCCCGCTGGAAGCCCTCGGGCAACTTGCCGCCGATGGTGCTTTCGATGACCCGCGCGCCGGCGAAGCCGAGCAGCGCCCCGGGCTCGGAGATAATGACGTCGCCGAGCGAGGCGTAGGAAGCCATTACCCCGGCGGTGCAGGGGTCGACCGGCACGGAGATGAACGGGACCCCGGCCTGGCGGAGCAGGCCGAGCTCCGCCGAGGTCTTGGCCATTTGCATCAGCGAGAAGATGCCCTCGTACATCCGGGCGCCGCCCGAGCTGGACACGATGACCAGCGGCCGGCGTTCCTCGCGGGCGAGCCGCACCGCCCGGGCCACTTTTTCGCCGACGACCGAGCCCATGCTGCCGCCGATGAACCGGAAGTCCTGGATGCCGAACACGACCGGGATGGCCGAGATCTCGGCCCGGCCGTAGCCGAACCCGTCGATGCGGCCGGTCTTCTCCCGCGCCTCGCGAAGCTTGTCCCGGTACTGGGGGAACTTGAGCGGGTCGGCGGCGGCGAGGTCCGCGTCGAGTTCCTCGAGCCGGCCGTCGTCGAGCAGGATTTCGATGTACCGGTCCGGGGTGATGCGGAAGTGGTGGCCGCAGCGCGGGCAGATGAACCAGTTGCTCTCGAGCGTCTTGCGGTAGAGGATTTCCCCGCAACCGTCGCAGCGGAGCCACTGGCCGTCCGGGGTCTGCGCCCCGGTGATAGGACCGGATTGCGGCTGCATCGAGCCAGTATAGGAACGGCATCATCCGAGTCAAGACGCCCTCCGGTCCGGGCCGGCTTGACTATGTCCGGCCGGTCGGCTAACTTATCAGACGGTGCGAGAAGCGACAGCGGGCCGGGTCCCGGCCGCCGGGCGCCCGGGTCCCTGCCCCGCGAGAGGAGTCATTTGAGCAAAGCAGCCGGCAGCAGGCCGCGGACCCGGGTCCGGCGGCCGGGCGAGTTCGCGACAATCGAAGCGGCGGTCGAGGACATCCGCCGGGGGCGGATGATCGTGGTCGTGGACGACGAGGCGCGCGAGAACGAGGGCGACCTGGTTTTCGCGGCGGAGAAGGTCACCGCCGCCAAGGTGAACTTCCTGGCCCGGCACGGCCGGGGGCTGGTCTGCGTGTCGCTGACTGCGGAGCGGGCGGCCGCGCTCGAGCTCGGGGTCCAGGCCCCGACCAACACCGCGCTCCACGGCACCGCGTTCACGGTCTCGGTCGATGCCCGGCAGGGCACCACCACCGGCATCTCCGCCCACGACCGGGCGCAGACCATCCGGGCGCTGGTTGTCCCGGCCACCCTGCCCGGGGACCTGGCCCGGCCCGGCCACGTGTTCCCGATCGTCGCGCAGGACGGCGGGGTGCTGGTCCGCGCCGGCCACACCGAGGCCTCGGTGGACCTCGCCCGGCTGGCGGGGCTGGCCCCGGCCGGGGTGCTCTGCGAGGTGATGACCGAGACCGGCCGGATGGCCCGACTGCCCGCGCTCCGGGCGCTGGCCCGGAAGCACGGGCTGAAGGTGGTCACAATCAAGGATCTGATCGCCTGTCGCCGGCGCACCGAGCGGCTGGTGCGGCGGGTCGTGGAGACCGACCTGCCGACCGAGTTCGGGGAGTTCCGGGCGATTGTTTACGAGGACGTGGTCGAGCCTTACGCCCACATCGCGCTGGTCAAGGGCAACGTCCGGGGCCGGCGGCGGGTGCTGGTCCGGGTCCATTCGCAGTGCCTTACCGGGGACGTGTTCCATTCGCTGCGCTGTGACTGCGGGCAGCAGCTCGCCCGGGCGATGAAGATGATCCAGCAGGCGGGCCGGGGGGTGGTGCTCTACATGCGCCAGGAAGGGCGCGGCATCGGCATCACCAACAAACTGCGCGCCTACCGCTTGCAGGATGGCGGGCTGGACACGGTCGAGGCCAATACCGCGCTCGGGTTCCCCCCGGACCTGCGGGACTACGGCATCGGGGCGCAAATCCTGGCCGACCTGGGGCTGAGCAGCATCCGGCTGTTGACCAACAACCCGCGCAAGGTCGTCGGCCTGCGGGGGTTCGGGCTGGAAATCGCGGAGCGGGTGTCGATTGTCTGCGCGCCCAACCGGCGCAACGTCGGTTACCTGGTGACCAAGCGCGACCGGCTGGGTCACCTGCTGGGTGAGATTGAGAAAGGAGTCAGAGATGGAAAAGCGGGAATTCCAGGGAAAGCTTGACGCGCGCGGCCGCAAGTTCGCGCTGGTCGTGTCGCGGTTCAACGACCTGCTGAGCCGGCAGCTGCTGGCCGGCGCGCTCGACTGCCTCGAGCGGCACAACGCCGAGGCGGCGGACGTTTACTGGGTGGCCGGGGCGTACGAAATCCCGGCGGTGGTCCGGAAGCTGGCGGCGACCAAGCGGTTCGACGGCATCGTGGCGGTCGGCGCGGTCATCCGCGGCGACACGCCCCACAACGAGTACATCAACGCCGAGGTCGCCAAGGGGCTGGCAAAAGTGTACTTCGATTCCGGCGTGCCGGTGACCTTCGGCATCATCACCGCCGACACCCTCGAGCAGGCGCTGGAGCGGGCCGGGACCAAGGCTGGCAACAAGGGCTGGACCGCGGCGCTGGCGGCGATCGAGATGACCGACCTCAACGCCAGTCTGAAGTAGCCGAGGGTGACCCAGCGGCGACTGGCGCGGGAAGCCGCGCTCGAGGTGCTCTACCGGCTCGAACTGGTCGGCGACGAGCCGGACGAGGTCATCGACGAAATCATCCACCGCCGCAACCCGTCGGACGAGGCGGAGGAGCACCTGCGCCGGCTGGTGGACGCGACGTTGAAGAACCGCGCGGCGGTGGACGGGATGGTGCGCCGGCACCTCCGGCACTGGCGGTTCGAGCGGCTGCGCCATCTGGACCGGGCACTGCTCCGGCTGACCTGCGCGGAACTGCTCTACTTCGACGACGTGCCGCCGAAGGTGAGCATCAACGAAGCGGTCGACATCGCCCGGAAGTACGGAGACGACGATTCCGGCCGGTTCGTCAATGGGGTACTGGACGGCATCTTCAAGGAGCTGACCGCCGAAGCCGCGCCGACCGAAGATGACCGGCCCGGGCCCGACCAGCCTTGAAGCTGGGCCTCTTCTCGGACATCCACGCCAACCGTGATGCCCTTGCCCGGGTTGTCGAGCTGCTGCGCGGGCTGGGCGCGACTTCCTTCCTCTGCGCCGGCGACGTCGTCGGGTACGGCCCGGACCCGGCGGCCTGCGTCGGGCTGCTGCGCGAGTTGGGGGTGACGGTGGTGGCCGGTAACCACGACCGGGCCGCGGTCGGCCGGGAAGGGCCGGCCGGGTTCAACAGCCTCGCGCGCGAGGTGCTGGAATGGACCACCGCGCGGCTCACCAGGGACGATGCGGGCTACCTCGATGCGCTGCCGCTGGCCGCGGATGCCGGGCCGTTTCACCTGGTGCACGCATCGCCCTCGGACCCGGGGAACTGGCGGTACATCTGCTCGGCGGAGGACGCGGAGCCGGAACTGGACGCGTTCAGCCTGCCGGCCTGCGTCATCGGGCATTCCCACCGGCCGCTGGTCGTGGAGCGGCAGGGCGGGGAGATCCGGACCCTGCGCGCCACCCGGTTCGAACTCCGGCCCGGGGCGCGCTACCTCGTCAACGTCGGCAGTGTCGGCCAGCCCCGGGACGGGGACCGGCGCGCCTGCTGCGCACTGTACGACACCGACAGCCGCGAGTTCAACTTCCACCGGGTGGAGTACGACATCGAGCGGGTGCAGCGCCGGATGCGGCGGGCCCGCCTGCCTGATTACCTCGTCACGCGGCTCGCCCGCGGCCGCTAGCCGGCTTCGCGCCCGGTCGGGACCCCTGACGCCGGAGCCGGTTTGCCATCCTGCCATCCAGGGCCATACGGGAGGCGGCTGATGAGACGGCGCGTCGGCCGCGCTCAGCGCGCTTGCCCCGGCCCGGGCCTGCCGTCTCGACACCATCGGCGGCACGACCTGCGACCGGCGGTCCGGCCTGGCGCTGGATTATGACCTTGTGGACGAAAAGGAACCGTGGAAACAGCACGCGGTCTGGAGACCGCTCCCACAGGAACACCGGGGCCGAAGGAAAGGGCAGCCGACCCTCACCCGCAGTTCCTGCGTGACCGGGGCGTTGACCGGGAGATTGACCGGGCCTGTTACCGAACGGGTGAGCGGGCGGTTTGCCGGGCCGGTGACCGGGCCGGTGAGAGGCTCGATTATCAGCCGGGTGATTGGCCGGATGATACGCCGGATGACCGGGAGAGTGACCGGCCGGGTTGCTTTCCGGGTTACCGGTCCGATGACCGGGGGGATGACCCGGGG
>JAWOIB010000019.1:0-26207 GCA_046484845.1 bacterium | reverse complement strand
CCCGCATTCCCCGGGCCGCCCCGGTAGCCGCTCCCCCGGCCGCTCCCGGGGCGGCCCCCGGGGCGGCTGTCCCGATGGTTCCCGGAGTGGCTGCCCGGGTGGCCCGGGTAGCGGCTACCCCGGCGATCTCCGGAGCGGCTCCCGGGACCACTACCGGGACGGCTACCCTAACGGTCCCCGGGGCGGCCCCGGGGACGGTAGGGGGGATAGCCCCGGGGATGGCCCCCGGGGTGGGGGATGGGGTGAATTCGAAGGTGAACTAACAGTATCTCTTGAAAGGGATTAGCTCAATATCTGGAGAATGTTAAGTGATTGCCTAACTTCCTCATCGGAAGCTCTGTGTCAGGGAGCGCCGGGAGCCGGTCGGTCGGGTCAGCTCTTCCGGAGCCGGGCGCGCAGTGCGGACACGACCAGGCGGCCCTTGAGGACGATAAGCGAGCCGAGCGCACCGAGAATCGCGGCCCCGCCCCAGCCCACCTGGCAACCGCTGTGACCACAGCAGGGACAGATAGCGCCGGGTAATGAGTAGAGCCCGGTTATGCCCACCCAGAGCCCGAAGAAGCGCAACAGCCCGGCCAGCACCCGGGCGAACCGGCCCCGGGGAACGGCGGGTGCGGTTGCCCCGAGCGGAGCGTCAGCCACCAGCCGGTTCAGCTCCCGCCGCCGAGGAGCTTCTTGAGTTCGTCCTTTGAGGGTATCTTGCCCTGGGCGACGACCTTGCCATCAATGACGAGGCCGGGTGTCATGAACACACCCATGGCGGCGAAGGTCTTGAGGTCTTTGATGTGTTCGACATCTGCGGCGAGGTTCATTTCCGCGAGCGTGTCGCGGACCCGCTTTTCGAGTTCCTGGCAGCGGGCACAGCCGATTCCGAGTACCTGGATTTTCATCGCGGAACTCCTTTCCTACAGCATACCGTAGATCAGCCCGACCAGCGTGGACAGTATCACCACCAGCAGGATGAAGGCAAGCGCCTTCCTGAACCCGATGGTGCGGGTGATGACGATCATCGAGGGCAGGGAGAGCGCCGGGCCGGCAAGCAGCAGCGCGAGCGCCGGGCCCTTGCCCATCCCGGAGCCGAGCAGTCCCTGCAGGATAGGAATCTCGGTGAGCGTCGCGAAGTACATCAGCGCGCCCGAGACCGAGGCGAAGAAGTTGGACCAGAGCGAGTTGCCGCCGACCAGCCCGGCGACGATGCCGTCCGGGATGACACCCGCGTTCTCGCCCGGCCGCCCGAGCAGGAACCCGGCCACGAACACCCCGCCCAGCAGTAACGGCATTATCTGCTTGGTGAAGGTCCAGGTCGACTGGACCCAGGCCTTGCGCTCCTCGCCGTCGAACCAGCGCCAGACCATCGCCAGCGTCGCGAGCAGGAACGCGCCGGCGAGATACCACTTGATGGCGAAGACGAAGTTGAAGAAGCCAATCGGCTCCTTGGGCTTGCCCCAGTTGGCGAAGACGAGGAAGGCGATCATCGCCGCGAAGTAGAGGATGTTCTGGCCGAGGTTGCGGCGGGACGACTCCGCCGACAACCCGGTGATGCCCGCGCCTTCAGCCCGCTGCCGCTCGGACTTGAGGAAGATGAGCGCCATCCCGAGCCCGACGACGACCGAGAAGACGACCGCGCCGATGGCCCGGGCCGCGCCCAGTTCCAGCCCGAGCACCCGGCCGGTCATCAGGATGGCGAGGATGTTGATGGCCGGGCCGGAGTAGAGGAAGGTCGAAGCGACCCCGAGCCCGGCCCCGGCGTAGTAGATGCCCATGAACATCGGCAGGACGGTGCAGGAGCAGACCGCGAGAATCGCGCCCGAGACCGAGGCGATGGAATAGGCAAGGAGTTTGTTCGACTTGGGGCCGAAGTACTTGAGCACCGCCTCTTTCGAGATGAAGTTCTGGATCGCGCCCGCGATGAAGAACGCCGGCACGAGGCAGAGCAGGACGTGGAGCCGGGCGTAGTCCTGCAGCATCAGGAAGCCCTCGAGCAGCGCCTTCTGCACCCGCGCCTGCTCGACCGGCAGGAAGAAGAACAGCAGGAACGCGGCCAGGATGACCAGCAGCTTCCAGCGTTCTTTCATTGTCTACTCCCAGCCGAACTGCCGGAACCTTGCGACAATCGAGTCCTTCTCGTAGAACCCGACATGCCGGAATACCTCTTTGCCCTCCGGGTCGAAGAAGACCTGAGTCGGTATCATCTGGATGCGGGCCTGCCCTGCCAGCTCGCGTTCGGTGTACACGTCCAGCCGCCTGACCTCCACCCGGCCCGCGTACTCGTCGGTAAGCTCGGCCAGGAACGGCTTCATCTGGACGCAGGGTATGCACCGGTCCGCCCCGAACGCCCACAGCCGGGGCAGCGCCTTCGGCTTCGGGGGCGGCGGGGGCGGTTCCGGCCGGGGCTTCGGCTCGACGGCCGGCGCGGGCTTCGGCTCGGGCGCGGGCTCGGCCGGGGCCGGTTCTTCCCGAACGATGACCGCGGTGTCCGCCGCGGCCAGGGTATCCACCGGCTCAACCTGCTCCGCCGGCTCCATCGCGGTCGGTTCGGCCTGCGCCCCGGGCTCCGCCGGGCAGCCGGCCATCAGGACCAGCATCAGTGCCGCGATAACCGCGGCGAGCGACGTTCGTTTCATCTGTTCGCCTCCGTGTCAGCGTTTGACAAGTTCGTAGACAAAGTACGCGGCCACGAGCAGCAGCAGCACGCCCGAGGCCTTCTTGAGAATGACCGAGAACTTCTTCAGGCCCTTCGAGTTCACCATCGCCTCGGCAAGGCCCATCGAGGAACCGGCCGCCAGCACCAGCACCGAATGGCCGAGCGCGTAGGTGAACAGCAGGAGCCCGCCGTACAGGACGTTGCCCCGCGACCCGACGTAGGCCAGCAGCACCGCCAGGATCGGCATCGCGCAGGGCGTGGCAATGACCCCGGTCAGCGCGCCGAGCAGGAACGCGCCGATGATGCCCCCGACCTTCGGGGCGACGTGCCGGGGCATCGGCAGTTCGAAGTTGGGAAAGAGCAGTATCTGCCCGCCCATCACCACGCACACGACCACGATCAGCGCCGGCCAGAACTTCGAGGTCGTGCCGAACAGCGTGCCGGCCAGCCCGGCCGCCAGCCCGAGCGCGGTGAACGCGGCCGCGATGCCGAGGAACAGGAACAGCGCCAGCAGGAGGGCGTAGCCCTTGCTCCGGCCCTTCGTGTACCCGCCGACGAACCCGATCGCGAGCGGGATCGAGGCCAGCACGCAGGGGTTGAGCGCTGTCACCAGCCCGCCCAGGAACACGACCGGCACCGCCAGCAGGGGCTGGGTGCTGATGATGCGGTCCGCGTTGGCAAGAATCGAGTCGAGCACTATGCCACCGGGACCGGCTTGACCGCGGCGACTTTGATGCTGGTGATGCCCGCGGCCGCGGCCTGCAACTCGCCGGTCGAGAGCCCGGATTCGCTGGCGATGGCCCGAAGCGTCGGGTCGGTCGCGCCCAGTTCGACCGGGTAGCGCTCTTCGGCAACCACCGTC
Source organism: bacterium (assembly GCA_046484845.1). GTDB lineage: Bacteria > Hydrothermota > Tepidihabitantia > Tepidihabitantales > Tepidihabitantaceae > DSBX01. Next base: position 22,701 of record JAWOIB010000019.1, on the reverse strand, counting down.
ACCTCCCGGAAACCGGCCTCGGCAATCATCCCCAGGTACTCATCGCGCAGGCTCGCGCCCGATATACAGCCGACATAGGCCGCGGCCGACTCGAGCAGCTGCCGCGGCAGCGGCGCGGCGAGCACGATGTCGGAGACCATCAGCCTGCCTTCCGGCCGCAGCGCCCGGAAGGCCTCGCGAAATGCCTGCGGCTTGTCCGGCGAGAGGTTGATGACGCAGTTGGAGATGACCGCGTCCGCCGAGGCGTCCGCGACCGGCAGGTGCTCGATCTCGCCCAGCCGGAACTCGACGTTGGCGGTCCCGGCCCGGCGCGCGTTGTCCCGCGCCTTCTCGACCATCTCCGGCGTCATGTCCACCCCGATGACCCGGCCGCCGGGCCCGACCTGCTTCGCGGCAAGGAAGCAGTCGAATCCCGCCCCGGACCCGAGGTCGAGCACCGTGTCGCCCGGCCTGAGCGCCGCCAGCGCCACCGGATTGCCGCAGCCGAGCCCGAGGTTCGCCCCGGCCGGGACCGCGGCGAGGTCCTCGTCGGTGTACCCGACCGCCCTGCTCGTCTTCCCCGCGTCCGGCGCGCCGCAGCAGGCGGAGTCGCCGCAGCAGGAGCCGCCGCCGCGCGCAACCCGCGCGTAGCCATTGCGAACCGTCCGTCGCACTTCTTTATTGTCCATCGGTTCCTCCAGTTTCGGGACAGCATCCGGCCTTCACCCGGGCCGCCGGGACGTTCGGGCTCGGCCGGTCGGCAATCGCCCGGACGGCATCGAGCAGGCCGGGCAGCCGCCGGTCGGCCAGGCGGTAGAAAATCCGTCGGCCTTCCCGCCGCGCCCGGATGGCCCCGGCGCGTTCGAGGATGGCAAGGTGACGGGAAACCACCGACGGGTCCAGCACAAAAGCGGGGGTGATTTCACAGACACAGCGCTCGCCCCCGCGCAGGAGCCCGACGATTTCGAGCCGGTGCTCGTTGCCGAGCGCGGCCAGCAGCCGGGCCGGGCCGGTAATATGTTGCATGATTGTGCAATCATACAACCGGCAGCCGACCTGTCAACCCGGCGCCGGTCGCTTGACGAATTCTCCGTCTCGGGTTATAGTCTGGTCGTCAGGTCGGGTTTCGCCGTTCCCCGAGTCCCGTCCCGAGCATTGTTGTTTACCCTGCGCCGGCTGCCGCCGGCCGATAATGGAGTTGATTCATGGCAAGACTGCATCCGCTGGACCGCGTCCGCAACATCGGCATCATGGCCCACATCGACGCGGGCAAGACGACCGTGTCGGAGCGCATCCTCTACTACACCGGCCGGACGCATAAGCTGGGCGAGGTCCACGACGGCGCGGCGGTGATGGACTGGATGCCCCAGGAGCAGGAACGCGGCATCACCATCACCAGCGCCGCCACCACCACCGTCTGGCGCGACCATGTCATCAACCTCATCGACACCCCGGGGCACGTGGACTTCACCGTCGAGGTCGAGCGCAGCCTGCGGGTGCTGGACGGGGTCATCGGGCTGTTCTGCGCAGTGGGTGGGGTCGAGCCCCAGTCGGAGACGGTCTGGCGCCAGGCCGAGAAGTACGCGGTGCCGCGCATCGCGTTCGTCAACAAGATGGACCGGGCCGGCGCGGACTTCTACTCGGTGATGGATGAGATCGAGCACGAGCTCGGCGCCAACGCGGTCCCGGTGACGATTCCCATCGGCTCCGAAGACAGCTTCCGCGGCATCGTTGACCTCGTGGACGACCTCGCGGTCTACTACGACGAAACCGACCGGGGCATGACCTTCCGCGAGGAACCGGTGTCCGCGGACATGGCCGACGAAGTCCGGCGCTGGAAGCAGTACCTGCTCGAGCGCGTCGCCGAGGTGGACGAGAGCCTGCTCGAGAAGTTCCTCAACGACCGGCCCATCGGCAGCCGCGAGCTGTCGCGCGCCATCCGGGCCGCCACCCACAAGCACCTGGTCTGCCCGGTGCTCTGCGGCAGTGCGTTCAAGAACAAGGGCGTCCAGCGCCTGCTCGACGCGGTGGTTTCCTACCTGCCCAGTCCGCTCGACCTCCCGCCCGTGTCCGGCCGCGCGCTCGAGGGCGAGCCGGTCGAGCGGGTGCCGAAAGACGACGGCCGGCTGGCCGCGCTGGCGTTCAAGGTCGTGTCCGACCGGCACGTCGGCAAGCTGGTCTACGTCCGGGTCTATTCCGGCACCCTGTTCGCGGGTACCAACGTGCTGAACTCCACCCGCCGCGGCGAGCAGCGGGTCGGTCGCCTGCTCCGGATGCACGCCGACCGGCGCGAGCCGGTCGAGGCGCTCTACTCGGGCGAAATCGGGGCGGTCATCGGGCTGTCCGACACCGTCACCGGCGACACGCTCTGCTCGCCCGAACACCCGATCGTGCTCCAGGCCATCGAGTTCCCGGCCCCGGTGCTCTCGGTCGCGGTCGGCGTCACCGAGCGCAAGGACCGGGAGCGGCTGGGCACGAGCCTGGCCCGGTTGGCGGAGGAAGACCCGACCTTCCTGGTCTCGACCGATGCCGAGACCGAGGAGACGGTCATCGCCGGCATGGGCGAACTGCACCTGGAAATCCTGGTCGACCGCCTCCGGCGCGAGTTCGGGGTCGAAGTCACTACCGGCGCACCCCAGGTCGCCTACCGCGAAACGATGACCGAGACGGTCGAAGTCAACGAGCGGCTGGTCAAGCAGACTGGCGGCCGCGGCCAGTACGCCCACGTCGTGATGAAGCTCGAACCGCTCGGCCCCGGGCGGGGCTTCGAGTTTCTGAACAAGGTCGTCGGCGGCCGGGTCCCGAGGGAATTCATCCCGGCGATCGAGCGCGGGGTCACCGAAATGATGAGGAAGGGCGCCTACGCCGGGTTCCCGGTCGTGGACGTCCGGGTCACCCTGCTCGACGGCTCGTTCCACGAGGTGGACTCGTCCGACATGGCCTTCCGGGCCTGCGCCAGCCACGCCTTCAAGCGCGGGTTCCTGAAGGGCCTGCCCGGTCTGCTGGAGCCGGTGATGAGCGTCAGCGTCGTGACCCCCGAGGAGTTCTCGGGCTCGGTCATCGGCGGGATCTGCAACCGGCGCGGGACGATTCTCGGGATGGACGACCAGGGCAACGCCAAGGTGGTCCGGGCCCGGGTGCCGCTGGCGACGATGTTCGGTTACGCGACCGAGCTCCGCAACACCAGCCAGGGCCGGGCCATCTTCACGATGCACCTCGAGCGCTACGAACCGGTGCCCTACGCGCTGGCCGAGGAAATCGCGGCTGCCCGCCGCGCCGCCCCGCGCTGACCCTGGACAGACTTGACCGGCCGCGGCCCGCGACTACAATTTCCGCGCATCCGAATCCCCGGGCTGGAGGGCATCCGTTGGCGCAGCTTTCCCGTTTCCCGGGCATCGAAACTCATTTGTCCGAATCCGTCCGTGCCGCGAGGAAGAGGAGGCCCGATGAAAGTTGCCGTGCTGTCCGTACTGCTGGCGCTGACCTTCGCCGGCGCTGAAGGAGCCATGCTCCAGGAGTCCTTTGACGGAACCGCGTTTCCGCCCGAGATGTGGACGGTCCACAATGCCGACGCGGGCGCGAACACCTGGTTGCGCAGCGGCTCGCAGGTGCGCACCGCACCCGCCTGCGCCGCAGTCAAGTCCGAGTCCAAGACCCTGCGCAGCGACGACTGGCTCGTCACCCGCCGGGTGATGCCGTTGCCCGGCGCGAACCAGCTTGAGTTCTGGTGCCGGTCGCTCAACCGGCCGAAGGCGGAGAGCCTTGAGCTCTGGCTCTCGACCGCCGGCCCGGAGCCGGACGAGTTCTCGGTCCTGCTGGCGGGCTACCAGTTCAACAACCGGGAGTACGCATCCCGGACGGTATCGCTGGCGGCCTTCGATTCGGTGCCGGTCTACGTCGGCTTCCGGTACCGGTCGCTCGGCCAGTTGCGGCTGCATCTCGATGACATCTCCGGCATCGGCTACGTCCCGGCCGATGTCGGCATCGCCGGCCTGCTGGTGCCGCGGGCCTACGAGCGCCCGGACACGACCGTGACCCCGGCCGCCCGGGTGAAGAACTACGGCGCGGCCGTCCAGTCCGGGTTCGGGGTCGATTTCTTCATCATCTCGGTCCCGGGCGGCGACACCGTCTACCGCTCAAGCGCGACCACCGGCGCGGTCGAGCCGCAGGAAGAAATCCTGGTTTCCGCCCCGGCCGGCTGGCACACCGCGCTCGGGCAGTACCGCTTCGTCGCCCGCACCGCGCTGGCGGGCGACATGGAACCGCGCAACGATGAGCGCGCCCGGGAGTTCCGGGTCGTCGCCGGCGAGATTCACGACGTGGCGCTGAACGCCATCATCGAGCCCTCCGGGATGATCCCGGCCGGCCCGGTCGTTCCCAGGGTCGAGGTCGAGAACCTCGGCACCGCCACCGAGTTGTTCCCGGTGCTGTTCGTGGTCCGCGCCGGCGCCAACCCGGTCTACACCGACACCGTGCTCGCCGACGTCCCGGCGGGACAACTGCAGGAAATCGAGTTCCCGTCCTGGGACGCCCTGCCCGGCAGCTACACCCTGCAGGCGCTGACGCTGCTTCCCGGTGACATGAACCCGCTGAACGACACCCAGCTCGGGCAGGTCGAGGTAGTCGCGATGCAGCGCGACGTCGGCCTGCAGGCGTTGCTCGCGCCGCTGGACACGGTCTTCGAGGGCGACACGGTCACGCCGGTCGCGGTGGTGGCCAACTACGGCGATTACGATGAAACCTTCACCACCTGGCTGATGGTCGGCGCCGGTTACTCGGACACGCTCCGGCTGACGCTGGCGGTCGGGGAAGAAGACACCCTCCGGTTCCGCCCCTGGCACGCGGCCGGACCCGGGTCGTTCGCGGTCACCGCGTTCACAACCCTGGCCGGGGACGTTGACCCGTCCAACGATACCGCCCGGGCCGAGGTCTGGGTTGAGCCTTACACCGGCCTCGCCGGGCCGACTCACGACGCTCTCGCCCGCGGGGCGCGCACGATCACCGGCGGCGAGGTGGTCATGCGGTACTCCGCCCCGGCCGGCAGCCCGGTCGTGCTCTCGGTCTACTCCCCGGACGGACGCCTGGTTGCGCAGCGTGAAACCGCCGCCGGGGATGGCCCGGGCTGCATCGCCTGGAACCGCCTGGACAATGCCGGCCGCCGGGTGGCTGCCGGGGTATACCTGTTCAGGCTGGACACGGTCGTCGGCAGAACGCGGGTGAAGCTGTTGCTGCTCTAGCCCGGCAGGTTTGACGACCGGCCCGTGTCGGGGTAGGCTGGGTCATGTTCCGCTGCGAATGCGAAAGGAGTCAGTAATGAGAATAGCGGTCCTTCTGGTCACGGCCGGGCTGTTGCTCGGAGGCACCGCCGGCGCCAACCTGCTGCGCAACGGCGATTTCTCGGAATGGACCGGCATCTACCCGGTCGGCTGGCTGGTGGAAGACACGACCAAGGCCCGGGTCGAACGCTCGACCGACCCGGTGCGCTCGGCCCCGGCCGCGGTCAGGATAACCCGGCTGGTCGAAGGCACCGGCAACAACGCCGGGGTCAAACAGCTGGTCCCGATCACCGGCGGCCAGGAATACACCCTCACCGCCTACGCGCTGGATAACGACGCCAACGCCAGCGCCGGCATCGGCATCTCCTGGCGCGCTGCCGACACCAGCTACATCATCCATTCCGGCACCGTCTATGGCGATTCGGCCATCCGCACCTGGCAGCGGCTGTTCAAGACCGCGACCGCACCGGCTAACGCCGCCTACGCCGATTGCCTGCTGAGGATTTACGGCTTCACCGGCAGCCAGTCGGGCGGGGTCATCTACTTCGACGACGCCAGTCTCGTGCAGGGCGCGGGCGCGGTCGAGGAGCCGGGCCTGCTTCCCGGGCTGACCCGGGTCAGCGTCCGGCCCAACCCGGCGCGCGGCCCGGCACGGGTGAGCTTCACCCTCGCCCGGGGTGGACCGGTCACAGTCGCTGCCTACGACCGCACCGGCAGCCGGGTCGCGGTGCTGGCCAGCGGCGAGCTGGCAGCCGGCGACCACGAGTTCGTGCTGGACCGGCAACTGCCCGCCGGCAGCTACTTCGTCCGGCTCTCCGGCGCGGCCGGCGGCCTGGCCAAGTTCGTGGTGCGCTAGTACGGGAGTTGAGAACTGAAGGCCGGCGCTCCGCGCCGGCCTTCGCTGTTGCTGTCGGCTGTCCCGCCGGCAGGGTTCACCCGCCTACTCGATGAACCCGTGTGCCCGGAACCGCTCGACCAGCTTGTCCTTCTGGGTCAGGCCGGTCAGCCGCTCCACCTCGCTGCCGCCGGCATCCAGCATGACCAGCGTCGGGATAACCTTGATGTCGTACTGCTTCGCCATCTCGCCCTGCTCATCGACATCCACCGCGATGATATCAACCACCCCGGCGTATTCTTCCTTCAGTTCTTCGATGATCGGCTTCTGCTGCCGGCAGGGCGGGCACCAGGTCGCCCAGAAATCATAGAGCACCGGTAATCCCTCGCGGGCGGCCGGCTCGGACTCGGACGCCACGGACTGCGGCGGCGTCTCTGGCGCGGCCGGCTCCGGCTCGCTGGTCATCACCGGTTCTCCGGTTGTCTCTTCCGACGAAGTCCCGGTCAATTCCTCTACGGGCACGGGCTCGACTGCCTGACTTTCGGCCGGCTGCGCGGCCTGCTCCGGGGCCTGCCCGCCACAACCGAGCAGTAGCACCGACATCACTAACATGACGCTGACTGCTGCAATTCTCACTGGTCCTCCCTGGATGGTTTTAACTGTCCGCCTCCGCGGACGCTTATTCAGACCCGCCGGCCGGGAGCGGGGATTCACGCCCGGGCCGTGAGAGCCGGTTTGACACCGGCCGGCCCCGCGCCTATCCTGCCCTGTCCGCTATCGTTCGAGAAGCCGCCGCCCGCAATCAAGGCGCCCGGTGCGCCGAGGAGGAGAAGTGAGGCACGTCGTTTCATCCATCGCCCTGCTGGCCACGGTTGCGGCCGCGGGCATCGTCGTCGTTCCGGACGAATACCCGACCATCCAGGCCGGGCTCAACGCCGCCGGCTCCGGCGATACCGTGCTGGTCAAACCCGGCACCTACCCGGAGAACATCACCTGGCCGGGACGGGACGGCATCAGGCTCTACTCCGCCGATGGCCCGGCCGCCACCGTCATCGACGGCGGCGGTAACGGCCGGGTAATCGACATCTCCGGCAGTAGTATCCGTGAAGCCACCGAACTGCGCGGGTTCACGGTTACCGGCGGGTTCCTTGGTTCCGGCACGAATCACGGCGCTGGCATCCGGGTCTCCGGCGCCAACCCGGTCATCACCGGCAACGTCATCCGGGGCAACGAGTGCGTCGCGCCGGAAAGCGTAAACGCCTGGAACTATGGAGGCGGGATCTACATCAGCAACAGCACCGCCGGCCGCGCGACCGAGGTCCGGTTCAACGTCATTGACAGCAACCGGCAGGTGGACGGAGCCTGGAACTACGGCGGGGGCATCTACATCACCGGCGCCGGTGGCGCGCTTGTCTGGCAGAACATCATCCGCGGCAACGTCCACGAGTCAGAACTCAACCCGTCTAACCGCGGCCATGGCGCCGGGGTGTACATCGACCGCGGCGCGCTCCTGTTCTCGAACCTGATTGTCGGCAATATCAACCGGACCAACGCCTGGAACTACGGCGGCGGGGTCGCCTGCACCGGCACACTGGCGGAGCTGTACGGCAACACCATTGTCGGCAACGCCTGCCAGGGCGGGAGCTGGCGCCAGGGCGGCGGGGTATTCGTGTACCTCAATGCCGCCGCGGTCGCGAAGAACAACATCATCGTCGGCAACGAGGCCGGACAGGGCGGCGGGTTCTATCGCTACGACCACGAATCCGCGCTGCTCGCGAACTCCCACAATGACGTCTGGAGCAACACCGGCGGTAACTATGCCAATTGCTCGCCCGGGCCGGGTGACATCTCGGACGACCCGTTGTTTGCGGCCGGGCCGCTGGGCGAGCACTACCTCGGGCAGGTCGCGGCCGGTCAGCCGGCCAACAGTCCCTGCCTTGACGCCGGGGACACCATCATTACCGCCTGGCCGGTAAACCTGGACTCGATGATCCTCGCCTGGACGACCCGGACCGACTCGGCAATGGACGCGCCACCAGTTGACATCGGCTACCACTACCCGGTCGGGGTGATGACCGGCGTGACGGAGCTGCCGACTTTCACCTGCCGGCCGGTGCGGGTCACCCCGAACCCCTCGACCGGGCCGGTGCGGTTCAGCCTGCCCGGAAGCTCCGGGCAGGCGCGGCTGGTCATCTGCGACGCCGCGGGCCGGGTCGTGCGCCTGCTTCAGGGTGTCGGCGAACTGGCCTGGGACGGCCGCGACGCGTCCGGCAGGCAGGTTGCGGCCGGGGTCTATCCCTGGCGGGTCGAAAGCGGCAGCTTCGTCACCGCGGGCCGGCTGGTACGGCTGGACTGAGCGGCTACTCGGCCAGCACGAGCTTGACCGTGGCCTGGCTGCCCGCGACCCGGCAGAAGTACACGCCCGGGCCGGTGCGGTCGCGCCGCCATTCCAGTTGCGTGCGGCCGGTCGGGCCGTAGCGGCCGCTGACCGCGTCCGCCCGCCGGCCGGCCCGGTCGAACACCTCGACCAGGCAACCCGCGCCGGGCGGACCGGCAACTTCGAACCGCACCGCGCCCCGGGCCGGGTTGGGCAAAGCCGACAGCAGCCGGGGAGCCGGTTGCGGGCCCGGGCTGCCCTCGGCGATGCCGGTCAGGTAGCAGGAATCAAGCACCCAGTTGTCCGGGTCAACCACCAGGCTTTCCGCCCGCCAGGCCAGCTCGAAGGTGTCAACCTGCGGGTTGGCCCGCGGCCGGATGAATAGCAACGTGTCCGCGCCCGCGCCGCCGGCGCGGACCGGCAGGGGAATGCGGAAGAAGTCGGGCGCGCGCTCGCCGTTGCGCTGGCCGAGAGTAGTGATGAGCCGGCTGCCCTCCGCGGTCCATTCGAAATGGTACTTCGGGTAGCCGGCCTGGTAGACCCATTCGTCGAAGAACCAGCCAAGGTCCTCGCCGTGGACCTGCTCGACGATGCGGCGGTAGTCCTCGGTCGCGACGGTGCCGTACCGGAAGCTGTCGCCGTAGGCGCGCTGGGCCGCGAAGAACACCCCGGGCGCGTCCCAGGCGGTGTCGCCCATCACCCCGCGCAGCATATGCTGGACCCAGGCGCCCTTGCTGTAGATATGGCCGACGTCGTAGATATGCTCCCAGGGCGGGTCGTAGATGGGCATCCTCATATAGCGGTCTCGGTTGATGTAGGTCCGGCCCTTGTTGGCGATGTAGTTGCGGAAGTAATCCCGCCCGAACAGCGCGCCCATCGCCAGGCATTCGGCATAGGTCGCGAAGCCCTCGTTGAGCCAGACGTCGGCGTACCCGACGTGGGTGACCATATCGCCCCACCACATGTGCGACAGTTCGTGGGCAATGGTCGAGATGCGGCCGCCGCCGATGTAGCCCGCGTTGAGCATCACCAGCGTCTGGTGCTCCATCCCGCCCCAGGGGAAGCCGTAGTACCCGGGCACGTGGCCGAACGTCTCGAATGGGTAGGCGCCGAAGATGTCCGGCCGGATGAAATACTCGATGACCTCGGGCAGCTGGGCGTAGCCGGTGCGGGTCGCGGCCGAATCCTCCGGCCACATCCAGTGCCGGACCGGGATGGTCTCGCCGGTGGTGTTCACGAACCAGGTGTCCCAGGACGCGAACCGCGAAGCGGAGAAGCTTATCAGGTAGGTCGCGATCGGGTAGGGGTGCCGCCACCACCAGGTCCGGGCGCCGTTGCCGTTGTCGGTGATCGAGTCGCAGAGCCCGACCGCGCAGGTCTGGAAGCTGTCGGGCAGGGTCAGGTTCAACTCCACCCCGCGCTCGGCCTTATCCGAGGGGTGGTCCCAGCAGGCGAACCAGTAGTGGTTGTCGGTCGGGCAGCCGCAGGTCATCCCGTGGGCGTAGCGGATGGTCGGCGGCCGGCCGAAGAAATAGCCGCGCTGTTCGGCGAGCGATTCACGCCGGAAGAAGATTTCCAGCACCGTCGAATCCCCCTGCGCCAGCGGGCTGTCGAGCCGGACGTCAAGCCGTCCGCCGCTGGTGTCGAACGCCAGCCGGCTGCCGTACCGGCGCACCGAGTCGCAGACCAGCCCGGCGAAATCGAGCGGCACGGTGTCCAGCCGCGGCCGGTTGCTGATCAGGCTGACCTCCTCGCGGCAGCGGTAACCGGCGTGGGTCATCGGCAGTTCGATGTCGAGCCGGTAATGCCGGGCGTCCCAGCTGTGGCTGGACTCCGCGCAGGCCGGCGCGGAGCCGGGTCGCAGGATGCGGTAGATCGGCGGCAGGTCCTCCGCCTGCGGCGGGGACAGCATCCCGGCCGCAAGCAGGCCGAGCGCCGCCAACAGGTTCATCAGTCTCCCTCGAGCAGCCGGGCGACCTGGATGGCGTTCAGCGCCGCACCCTTGCGCAGGTTATCGGTCACCACCCAGAAGTTCAGCTCCTCGGGCGCGGCGCCCGCGCGGAACCGGCTGACGAACACCTCGTCCCGGCCCGCGGCCTCGACCGGGGTGATGAACTCGTCCTCGGCCGACAGCGCAACGCCGGGCGCGTCCTTGAGCCGGGCACAGGCCTCCTTCAGCTTCACCGGTGCCGCGAACCGGGCGCTGACCGCCAGCGCGTGCCCGACCGCCACCGGCACCCGCACGCAGGTCGCGTTCACCAGCAGGTGCGGCAGGCCGAGAATCTTGCGCGACTCGTGGGCGAGTTTGTTCTCCTCACCGGTGTTGCCGTGCTTGTCCCCGGGCCCGACCCAGGGCAACAGGTTGCCGGCGATCTGCCCGGGGAACGGGCTGTCGACGGTGTTCGGCTCCCGCCTGACCGCCAGGAATTCGTTCTCGTACTGCAACTGCTCCAGCCCGGCCCGGCCCGCGCCCGAAACCGACTGGTAGCTGGCGACACAGAGCGCGGACAGCTCCCAGTGGTCACAGAGCGGCGCGAGCGCGACGCAGAGCGGGATGGTCGTGCAGTTGGGATTGGCGATGATGTTGGCGTGGGACCGGACCGCGCCCGCGTTGACCTCGGGCACAACCAGCGGCACCGCCGGCTCGAGCCGGAACCGGCTCGACTTGTCGATCACCGGGCAGTGCTTCGCCAGCTTCGGCACGAACTCCCCGGCCAGCTCCGCGTCGAGGCAGGAGAACGCCACGTCCAGGCCCTTGAACCCGGCCGGGTCGAGCGTCCGCACCTCCAGCTCGTCACCGCGGAACGCGACCCGCCGGCCCGCGCTCCGCTCGGACGCGAACAGGCGCACCTCCGCCACGCGGGAGCTCTCCGGTTCGACCAGCCGGAGCAGGGTTTCGCCGACCAGCCCGGTGGCGCCGGCGATGCCGATGTGCTTCATCCATTCAACCTAGCCGGTCAGGACCCGGAGTCAAGCCCGCGCGAGCTTGACAGCAATCGGCGGAATGCGGTGACCGGGCGTCAGCCCGGGTAACCCTGCGGGTGCGCCCGGTGGAACTCCCAGGCATCGGCGACCATCTGCCGGATGTCGTCCTTCTCGCGCCGCCAGCCCAGCTCGCGCTCGATCTTCGCGGAGGACGCGACCAGCACCGGCGCGTCACCAGCCCGGCGGCCAGCCACCCGGCAGTCGAGTTGCCGGCCCAGCACCTCCTGCGCGGCCCGGAACACCTCCCGGACCGTGTAGCCCGAGCCGGACCCAAGGTTGTAGACCACGCTCCGCCGCGCCAACTCGTCCAGCGCCAGCAGGTGCGCCCGGCAGAGGTCGTAAACGTGCAGGTAGTCGCGGACGCAGGTACCGTCGCGGGTGTCGTAATCATCGCCGTGAACCACGAACTCCCGTTCCCGGCCCAGTGCCGCGAACAGGATGAGCGGGATGAGGTGGCTTTCCGGCCGGTGGTCCTCCCCCAGCCCGGAGTAGGCCCCGCAGACGTTGAAGTATCGCAGCCGGGCGGTGCGCATCCCGCAGGCACGCTCGTAGGAAACCAGCAACTCCTCGAACACCCGCTTGGTGTCGCCATACGGATTGGTCGGCACCCGCGGGGCGTCCTCGGCTATCGGCACCTGCGCGGGCGCGCCGTACACCGCCGCGGTCGAGGAGAACACGAGCTTCCCGACCCGGTGTCGGGCGCAGGCGTTGAGCAGGTTCACGCCTCGGGCGACGTTGTGGTCAAAATAGCGCGCCGGGTTCTCCACCGACTCCGGCACCCGGATCAGCCCGGCGAAATGGAGCACCGCCTCAAACCCGCCCTCCCGGAACGTCTTGTCCAGCAGCGCGGTGTCCGCCAGGTCGCCGGCGACCAGCCGCGCGCCATCCGACACCGCTGCCCGGTGGCCCTGCGCGAGGCTGTCGTAGACCGTGACCTCGTGGCCCGCATCGAGCAGCAGCCGGGTCGCGACGCTGCCGATGTACCCGGCCCCGCCGGTGACAAGCAGTTTCATCGCGGTGATGATACTCCCGGCCCGGGCCTGAGCAAGCCGGGCGCTCTTGACAGTATCCGGCGCCGGCCGATAATGGCTTGTCTGAGCAGGAGGTGTGATGTGCTGAAACGCTTGCTTGCCCTGGTCCTGCCGGTCCTCTGCGTCACCGGGCTGGCGGGCTGCGGGCTGTTGCCCCCGGCGACGCCCGACGCGCCCGAGGGCCCGACCCGCGGGGCGGTCGGACTGCCATATCAATTCACCGCGGTCACCACCAGCCCGGGCAACCACGACGTCTGCTACCGGTTCGACTGGGGCGACGGCAGTTGCTCCGGCTGGAGCCGGTTCCTGCCCCCGGGCGAGCCGGTGACGGCCTGGCACGCCTGGTCCGCCCCCGGCCGCTACGATATCCGGGTCCAGGCGGCCAATGTCATCGGCTTGAAGAGCGGCTGGTCCCCGGCGCTGACAATCGCCATCGCCGGCCCGGCCGGGTTCCCGGACACGCTCATCGCCACCGTCCCGGTCGGCGGTGACCCGACCGACATCGCGGTCCGGCCCGACGGCGCGTACCTCTACGTCGCCAACGAACTCGTTCCCGAACTGACCGTGGTCCGGGTGCGGGACCGGCAGGTCGTGGCCCGGGTTCCCTGCGGCCGCTGTCCCTGGATGGTCAGCGTCAGCCCGGACGGCCGCTGGGTCTACGTCAGCAACGCCACCGACGGTACGGTCACGGTCATCGCCGCCGCCGACCTCTCGGTCGCGGCGACAGTGCCGGTCGGGGCCTCACCCTGCGGGGCCTGCTTCTCCCCGGATGGCAGCCGGACCTACGTCACCAGCCAGCACGATAACTCGGTCACGGTCCTGCGCACATCGGACCATACCGTCATCGCCACGGTGCCGGTCGGCGCCACCCCGCGCGACCTCGACATCCTGCCCGGGGGCAACTACCTCTACGTCGTCAACCTCTACGGCGGGAACCTGACGAAGGTGCGGGTTGCCGACCACGCCCCGGTCGCCACCATCCCGCTGCCCTTCGCCGGGCACCGGGTGCTGGCCCTGCCCGGCGGCGAGGAGCTCTACGTCTCCGAGTACCACGGCTCCCGGGTCGCGGTCGTCAGCGTCGCCGAAGACCGGGTCGTGGCGGTATTCGAATCCGGCCCGTCCGTCATCGGTCTCTGCCCGCTCGGGGAGTACGCCCTGGCCGCCATCTGCGGCGAGAACGCGGTGGCCGTCGTCCGGACCGCCGACCGCGAGGTTGTCGGCCGGGTGGCGGTGGGTGCCGGCCCGTACTCGGTCTGCGCCCCGGCAGACCGTGGTTTCGCCGCAACCTGCGACCGCCACGCCCGCACCGTTTCGCTTGTCGGTTACCGCCCGGTCATTGCCGAGCGTCACTGAATCGCCGGCCCGCTGCGGCTCTACGCCGGCATCGGCGCCCGGGTCAGCCCGGGCTCGAGTACCTGTTCGCCGGCCCGCCCCTCGGGCTGTTCCTGGAAAAGGTTCCGCTGATCGACCTCCTGGCCGCGACCGGGTTCGGGGTCAACGGCGCAATAGGCGCACGCTGGTACTTCCGCTGACCGCGGCAGGAATGACCATGGCCGACAGCTGACGCGGGGTTCACTACCGGGCCCCACGTCAGCTAACCCCCGTTTTTGCGGTCTGTTGTCGATTGCCACACCCCATACCCCCCTCATCCCGGGAGCCATCCCCGGGGCCGTTCCCCCCCTGGCTCCCCCTACGGCTCCGGTAACCCCCTCCGGGGCGGCTCCGGGGGTGGCCAGGATGACGGTCGGGGTGACGGCTCCGGGTAGGGCTGTGGGTACGGCTTGGGTGGCGGCCAGGGGTATCGCTACCGGTATGGCCCCGGGGACGGCTACCCGGACGGCTACCCCGGTGGCCCGGGGAATGCGGGTGGGGGTGGGGGTCGAAACCGGCGGGCCGCTGCCCGGCCGAGGCCAACCGGGCGTCTCACGGGTTGCCTGCGCCGGACACGGGGTTAGAATTATGGGCCGGGTTGCATCCGGCTCATACCCGACAGGCCCCTGGTCATGGCCCGCCCCGGCGGGCGGAAAGGCAACTGCAATGAAGACCCAACGCATCCTCACGGGATTGCTGGCAATCGCAATCCTGGCCCTGCCCGCATTGGCGGTTGATTACGTCAGCGCGGGTTCAGGCAACTGGAGCGAGTCGGCGAACTGGTCGCCCCCGGGCGTCCCCAACGGCGCCGGCGACAATGTCGTCATCAACCACGCCATCAACCTCAACGGCAACTACACGGTCAACAGCATCGCCATTGGGCCTGCCGGGATGTTCACCTCTGGTGCGTACACGCTGATGGTTCACGGCGACTGGACCAACAATGGCGTGGTCTCGCTCAGCAATGGCTACGTCGTGCTCACCGGCACCGCGAACACCGGCATCGGCGGGGACAGCGCAACCGCCTTCTTCCGGCTGCGCGTGGACAAAGACACGCTCACCACCACCGTGACAATGAACCAGGACGTCAGCTGCGTTGCCAACATCTCCGGCGCGCTTCACATCGAGATCGGGACGCTGAACACTAACAACCAGGACCTGACCGTGGACGGCGGTGCCAGCTCCCGGGTAACCGAGGGCCAGAGCCCCGGCGAGCGCATACTCAACATCACCGGCACGACCAGCACCGTCACCATCAACCACCTCTACCAGTGGGGCAACGCGGTGAACCTGGCGGGCCGCGGCTACGTGACCGTGTCGGGGACGCCGACCGTGAATATCGGCTCGCACACCATCGCCAACTCCCACCGCACCTTCACGATGACCGGCGGCACCCTCAATTACACCGGCGCCGGCGTCAACCTCTACCTGACCGGCCACAACGGCGGCCTCGGCACCGGCTACCACGTCACCGGCGGCTCGGTCAGCTTCAACGGCAGCGTATTCCACGGCATCAACAGCTACTTCTCGGTAGTGGACCCGGCCGAAGTTCGCTACGTCGGCGGTTCGGATGCGACCGTGACGCTCCACAGCTCCGTGGTCGCGTCGCCGCACCAGGTCGACTACAACTTCCTCGGCATCGAGAAGGCCGGTGGCGCCACCGTCAGCTTCACCACCTCCGACAACTCTGGCGGCGTGGCCAACCGGTCGGTAACCGCCCACAACGGGGTCGAAGTCGGCGCCGGCGCCGGGCTGACGTTGGGCATGACCGGCTACGGATTCGCCGACGGCCACGGCTATGACTTCGTGGACATCGTCAACAACGGCACGGTCACCGTCAACCGAGGGCCGTTGATGATTTCGGGCGATGTCAGCGGCATCGGGACCTGGACCTACTCGCTCACCCCGAGCGCGGTCCGGTTCAAGGGCAGCGGCCAGAACTCGTTCGCCTCGGGCAGCCCGAGCCGGCTCTACGACCTCGTGGTCGCCAAGTCACCGGACGGCTCGCTGGCGCTGGCGAACGACCTGGCGGTAGACAACGAGCTGCTGGTGTCGGGCGGCGGCTTCGCGCTCGGCGAGCACGAGCTCACCCTCGGCACGGCTTCGGCCCCAGGCAGTATCACGGTCGCGGACAGCGCATCGTTCGCCGCGGTCGGCGCCGGCACTGACGCCCGCGCCGCGGTCTCCGCTGCGGACCCGGCCCAACCCTACGCCTTCGTGGTCAGGGCGGGCGGCGCCATCGCCGCCCGCCACGCCGCGTTCACCGGGATGGACGCGGACGGCATCACCATCGAGGCCGGCGCGGCCATCGACCCGGACGACAACTTCACCCACTGCTCGTTCACGCCCGGCGAGGCGGTGGGCGCGATGCTCACGATTGCCGGCGACCAGGTGCTGGACGATATCGTTCACGCCGACTTCTTCGGCGAGCAGGGCTACAACATCGACTATACCGGCGGCACCGGCCGCGTCACCGTGACCGACGGGACCGGCGAGCGCTGGGGCGAGGACTACGACAACGACCCGGACGAGTTGGTGACCTGGGCGGTCTCGACCCGCCGCGACGTGGGCCCGACCGCGATTCACCGACCGGCGGGCAGCGTCGTGCTGGGCAGCGAGCTGTACCCGCAGGTGACGGTCGAGAACTTCGGCGAACTGCCGGAGAGCTTCATGGTCGCGGTCACGATTGACGACGGCGTCGAGGGCGTAGTGTTCCAGGAAGAAGAGGAGGTGGTCGAACTCGGGGTCGGCGAGAACCGGGTCATCACCTTCGCCACCTACTTCTGGGTCGCAGACCCGGTAGGCGAGTACACCGTGACCGCGGTGACCAGGCTGGCCGGCGACGCGGACCCGACCAACGACACCGCCGGCCCGAACTCGTTCACGGTGACCGAGCGGCCGCCCTGGGACCCGGGCTGGGTTGAGGTGACCCCGATGCCGCTTCAGCCATCCGGCCGGACCGCCCGCCGTGGCGCCTGGCTCGCGCTCAACGAGGGCGACGGGCTGATCTACGCCACCAAGGGTTACAAAACCCAGGACTTCTTCCGGTACGACCCGCTGGGTGACAGCTGGACCGAGCTGGCTTCCCCACCGGTTGACCCGACCCGCGGCCGGCCGCTGGAGAAGGGCGCCCGGGGCGCGGCGGACGGCGACAACACCATCTACATGGTGCACGGCAACAACACGCTGGCGTTCTGGCAGTACGACATCGCGGCCAACGAATGGACCGGGCTGGCGGACGTGCCGGAGGGCCCGTCGCGCAAGCGGGTAAAGGGTGGCGGCGACCTCGTGTACGTGACCGCTGACGACCACGGGTACGTGTACCTGCTCAAGGGCGACCGGCTGGAGTTCTATCGGTACGACATCGCCGGTGGCCAGTGGCAGCAGCTGGCGGACGCGCCGGTCGGCATCCGCAACCGGTTCAAGCGGGACGGCTGGCTGGCCTGGGACGGAACGCACACAATCTACACACACAAGCCGAACTACTTCGACCGCGCCAGCGAGACGCACGAGCTCTGGCGGTATGACATCCCCGGGGATTCCTGGTATTCGCAGCAGCTGGCCGGGATGCCGCTGTTCGGGCTACATCAGGGCCGGATCAAGCGCAAGAAAGCCAAGGACGGCGGCGCGGGCGCGTACGACGCCGGCCGGGTGCTCGCGCTCAAGGGCGGGAACACCCAGCAGTTCTGGCTCTACGACGTGGCCGCGGACAGCTGGGACGAGTTAGACACGGTGCCGACGCTGGGTTCGACCGGCCGGCGCCGCCGCGTGAACGCGGGCGCTGACCTGGTCGGCTACGGTAACGGCGCGTTCTTCGCGCTGAAAGGCAACAAGACGCTGGAAATGTGGCGTTACGTGCTGCCGATGGGCTTTGCGGCCCGGCCACAGGCCGGGCGGGGCGGGGCGATGGCGGGCGAACTGCCGCCCGGCGCGCCATTCCTGAGGGTTGGCCCGAACCCGCTTGTCGGCGGCCGGGCGACCCTGAGGTACAGCCTGCCCAAGGCCGGGCCGGTGCGGGTGAGCGTATTCGACGTCGCCGGCCGGGAACTGCTCCGGCAATCGGCTCCTGGAAATCGCCAATCGACTATGCCCCTGGACCTGCGCGGCCTGTCGAGCGGCATCTACCTGGTGCAACTGGAGGCAGACGGGTTCTCCGCGACGCGGAAGCTGGTGCTGCAGCAGTAGCGCCGGTCGCACCGATACCTTCCGGGGCGGGTCTGCGGACCCGCCCCGGTTGTCTCGATTGACACCGCCGCCCCTCGACCTAAGCTTTCTCTGAGGCCCGACGCGGGGAATCGAGAGCGCCCGGGACGGGCAATCATTGGAAATGCCGGCCGGCATTTCCCCCGGCCTTGGGAACCCGCGGGGCGTCACGAGAATTGTCAATTCGGTCCTGGCAAGGAGGAACCATGCTGGACGCGCTCAGGAGTTCTTACCGGCGGCGGGCGATCCCGCTGCTGCTCGGGCTGGCGGTGACCGGGACCGCCCTGGCCGGCCGGCCGGCGATGTCGCCGGCCCGGCGGTTCACCCCGGCCCCCGGGGCTGAAATCAACAACATCCGTTTCTCCAACGGCCTCAGCGTCGACACGCGCACCGGCGCGACCGACGCCCCGGCCGGCCTGCGCGCCGACCCTGCCGCTCCCGGCCCGCAGCTCTCGATTGTCCAGTTCACTGGACCGGTCGAACGCGGCTGGCGCCGCCAGCTCGAGCGTAAGGGCATCCAGAGCTTCGGTTACCTCGCGCCGTACGCGGTGCTGGCCCGGCTGGACGCGGACGCTCGCGCCCGCGCGGCAGCCCTGCCGTTCGTACGCTGGGTCGGCCCGTTCCACCCGGGCTATAAGCTGGAGCCCGGTTTACCGGATGCCCGGGGCATGCTCGAGCTGGCCCTGCTCCTCGTCCCGGGCGCGGACGAAGCCCCGGTGCGGGCAAGGCTGGACGAGCTGGGCGCGCTGACGCGCGAGACGACCCGCAGCCCGTTCGGGGTCGTCCTGCGCCTGCAGCTGACCGCGGCCGCGCTGGCCGACCTCGCCCGGCTGGATGAGGTGCTATGGATCCAGCAATGGACCGAACCTGATGTCTGTAACAATGCCGTCCAGTGGGTAACCCAGACCGGCTGGCGGTCTTCCGTCCCGCCCGACACCTCGCTGGCCGCTCGCCGCGTCTGGCAGCAGGGCATCCGCGGCCGGGGGTTGGTCCTGTCCACCACCGACACGGGCCTGAACACCGGGCACGACATGTTCCGCGACCCGGGGCTGTCCATCACCCCGCCCGGCATCTGGCCCGGTCACCGCAAGGTGGTCGCGTTCAAACTCTACGCCGGGGCCGACCCGGGCGAGAGCCCGCGCCACGGCAGCCACGTCAACGGCACCGTCGCGGGTGACGACTCGGTCACCGGCGGCACCAGCTTCTACGACGGCATGGCGAAGGATGCCCGGCTGTACTTCGTAGACGTGTCCGCCTCTGGCGGCGGGTTCGTCATCGGCACCGACCTCTGGCCGCTCTGGGATACGGTATACCTGGGCCGGGGCCTGCCCGATTCGCTGCGGCCGGTGGTCCAGCATTCCGGGTCATGGGGCTGGTCGAACACCCAGGGCACCTACCTGCTGATGGATGCTTCAACCGACGCGTACTGCTGGGCGCACAAGGATTTTCTCAACATCATGGCCGCGGGCAACGAATCCAGCACCCGCCGCCTGCGCAACCCGGGCATCGCCAAGAACGTGCTGACCGTGGGCGCGACCGGCAACGGCACCGCCGCCAATACCATCGCCAGTTTCTCCTCCCGCGGGCCGACCCAGGACGGCCGGACCAAGCCGAACGTGGTCGCCCCGGGCGTGGGCCTGTGGTCGGCCCGGATGGCCCCGGCCACCAACACCTACGAGCAGCTCTCCGGCACCTCGATGGCGACCCCGGCCGCGAACGGCGCCATCGGGCTGATGCGGCAGTACCTGCGCGACGGCTACTACCCGACCGGCGGCCCGGTCCCCGGTGACCGCTTCGCGTACATCTCCGCCGCGCTGCTGCGCTCGATGGCGATGGTCTCGGGCGACCCGAACGTTGGGAGTTTTACGGTCCCGGACAACAACATCGGCTGGGGACGGGTGGACGCGGACTCGGTGCTGTACTTCACCGGCGACACCCGCCGGCTGCTCCTGCTCGACGACACCGTCGGGGTCGCGACCGCCGAGTACAAGGAACTGCAGTTCCGGGCGAACTCGGCCCTGCCGCTCAAGGCCTCGCTGGCCTGGACCGATACCGCCGCCGCGCCCAATGCGAACCCGACGCTGGTCAATAATCTGAACCTGGAACTGGTCTCGCCCTCCGGCACGCAGTACCGCGGCAACCAGTTCTCCGGCGGCCAGTCAGTGCCGAACCCGTCGAACTGGGACAACCTCAACGTCGAGGAAGGCTTCCGGGTAAACGCGCCCGAAACCGGGACCTGGACCCTGCGGGTGTACGGCCAGAACGTCGCGACCGCGGCGAGGCAGCCTTTCGCCTGGACCGTGACCGGCGACGTCGAAATGGGCGAGTATGATGTCGGGGTGACGAGCATCGTCGCCCCGGTCGGGCTGGTAGACTCGGGCGCGACGGTCACGCCGGCCTGCTCGGTCCACAACTACGGCAACATCACCGTCAGCTACCCGGTCCGCCTGCGCATCGGCGCCGGGTACGACACCGTCGCGACCGTCCTCGGCCACCTGGCGGGAACCAGCCGCCTGGTCCAGTTCCCCGCCTGGATCGCAACCCACGCCGGCAGCAACACGGTGAGCTGCTCCACCGAGCTTGCCCGCGACCGGGAACCGGCCAATGACCGCCGGACCGACTCGGTGTTCGTGGCCCGCTACGATGCCGAAGCCCTGGCCATCCTTTCCCCGGCCGGCACGCTTGACTCGACCACCGGCCTGCCGGTCCGGGCCCGGGTCCGCAACAACGGCAACACGACCGTCAGCTTCCCGATGGTCTTCCGCGTCACCGGGCCTTCCGCCTGGGCCGATACCGCGCTGGTTTCGAACCTCGTGCCCGGCGGTGTGGATACCGTCGATTTCACGGACTGGCCGGTCGGCCCGCGCGGCACTTACGCTCTCGCCTGTTCGACCCGGCTGCCCGGCGACGGCAACCCGGGCAACAACCGGCAGACCGGCAGTCTCACCGTCCTGGTCCGCGACGTCGGCTGCACCCACCTGCTGGCGCCCTCCGGCACCGTCGACTCCGGCGCGGTAGTCGTCCCGGCCTGCAGTGTTTACAACCACGGCACCACGACCGAGAACTACCCGGTGCGGATGCGGATCGGTACAGGCTATGACGAGGTCATCCAGGTAACCGGCCACGCGCCCGGCACCCGGCAGCGCGTCGCCTTCCCGGGCTGGACCGCTTCCGGCCGGAGCAGCTTCGGCGTGTCCTGCTCGACCGGGCTCGAGACCGACATGCTCCCGGGCAACGACCGGCAGACCGGGACGGTGCTGGTCCGGGTGCTGGATGTCGGGGTCGTCTCACTACAGGCCCCTGCCGGGCTGTACCTGCCGGGCGATGTCGTGACCCCGACCGCGACCTGGCATAACCCCGGCAGTACCCCGGTCGATTTCGAGGCCTGGATGATTCTCAACGACCCGACCGACGCGGAGGCTTACCGGCAGAAAGCTGACGTCGCCGGGCTGGAGCCGGGCAGCGACATCCAGCTCCAGTTCCCGCCCTGCACCCTGCAGCTGAACGGGCCGTGGTCCGCCCGGTGCAGTACCTGGCTGGCCGGTGACGCCGACCCGGACAACGACCTGCTGGACGCCGGGTTCACGGTCGGGGCGGTAGACGCGGGCATCGTCGCGATTCTCACCCCCGGGTTGTTCGTGGACACCGGCGCGACGGTAGTGCCGTCCGCGCAGGTCCGTAACTACTCCGAGTACCCGATGAGCTTCAACGCCTGGTTTGTCATCACCGACGAAACCGACACGGAGGTGTACCGTCATTCGGTAGCGGTCACCGGGCTGGCCGGGGGCGAGACCCGGGACGTGGCCTGGTTGGAAGACTGGCCCGGTCCGCACCCTGAGGGCCGGCACGCGGCAAGATGCTCGCTGGCGGTAAGTGACGAAGACCCGGCGAACAACCAGTTCGAGCGCAGTTTCGTGGTTGCAGCCCGCCCGCCATGGCCTGCGGGCTGGGTCGAAGTCGCCCCCATGCCGCTGGCACCCTCGGGCAAGCCGGCGCGGCGCGGCGCCTGGCTGGCGCTCAACCCGGGCGACGGGTTGATTTACGCCGCCAAGGGTTACAAGACCCAGGACTTCTACCGCTACGACCCGATGGCGGACGCCTGGACCGAACTGGCCTCCCCGCCGGCGGACCCGGTGAAGGGCCGGCCGCTGGAGAAAGGCGCCCGGGGCGTCACGGACGGTGACAACACCATCTACATGGTGCACGGCAACAACACGGTGGCGTTCTGGAAGTACGACATCGCGGCCAACGAATGGACCGGGCTGGCGGACGTGCCGCTCGGGCCGTCGGGCAAGCGGGTGAAGGGCGGCGGGGACCTCGTGCACGTGACCGTCGCGGACAGCGCCTACCTGTACTTCCTGAAGGGCGACCGGCTGGAGTTCTACCGGTACGACATCGCTTCCGGCCAGTGGCAGCAACTGGCGGACATGCCGGTGGGCATCAGGAACCGGGTGAAGCGGGACGGCTGGCTGGCCTGGGACGGCGGCAACGCCATCTACGCGCTCAAGCCGAACTACTTCGACCAGGCGAACGAGACCCACGAGTTCTGGCAGTACGACATCGCCGGCGACAGCTGGCTGACGAACGCGGAGCTGCGGCTCGCCGGGATGCCGCTCTGGGGTATGCACGGCGGGCGCATCAAGC
>JAWOIB010000018.1:0-7029 GCA_046484845.1 bacterium | reverse complement strand
CAGTGCATCGTCAACACGATGCCGGCAACCAGCATCAGCACCGGCACGGCCCTGAGCGCGGCTTGAGTTCTACTGTTTTTCACGCGTCCTCCCATGGTTGCCTCATTATCGGTTCTCTGCCGCATTCGTCAACCCCTGGCAGTTCCGGGGACCCCTGCCGGCCGCCGTAACGGTCAGTCACTTGCAGACCTGAACCTCCTTTGGTCTGTGTCCGGCCCGGCCGGGCCGGGAAGACCACATGCAAAGACGACCGGCGGAGACGGCTTTCCCGGCCACGGTCTCGCCCGATTCCGTAACGAGGAGACTGGCAACCTTCGTGGCGCAGTGCGTGAGATGCTTGGAGCGGAAGTCGCGGGCCAGCCGGGCGCGGATGCGTGCGTCTGTAGCGGGAGGGGGCGGCAGGATTCTCGTTCTGCACGGACGTTGCATCTGACTCCTCCTTGTATGGCTCTTCTCCGCCACGCCGGCACGGTGAAACCCATCGTGCCGACTGCTGAACTCGGACCAACAGGTCGCCTGCCGTTTCTTCTGCCTGTTTCGGGTGCATTATACCCCCCCCCCGCTCTGTCAAGGGCGAATTGACGACTGTGATGCCACAGCGGTAATGTCACAGGGTTGTGCCACAGTGATTGTGTCGGTCTTGACGTACCGCCGGCAGCCTGCGTCAGCAGGTACCACAACCGCATCCTGCGTGACCGGGCCGCGAAAGACCGCACTTCCGCCTGCCCGGTCGGCCCAATCCGCGACGCCCTTCGGCAAGAAGCCGCTATGCCACTTCCGCTGTGGTTTGACAGCTTCCGTAACGACCCGGTTCAACCCCGGTTCCTGCACGACAGCACTGTCAAACACGCTCTCAGGAACAGCCGCCACCCGGGGCAGACGCGATTCCCCGGTCGGTATGGTCTGCTTGACACCGCGCCCGGTTACGCATAGCTTACTAGTCGCATATGCCCGAACACGAAGAGACCCATCTGGAACGCGTCCAGACGGAACTGGCCCGCCGCACCGCCGAGGCGCTGGCGGGCGGCGGCAGGAAGCGCGTGGACAAGCAGCACGCCGATGGCAAGCTCACCGCCCGCGAGCGGATTGACATCCTGCTCGACTCCGGAAGCTTCACCGAACTCGACCGACTCCGGGTACACAACTGCTCTGACTTCGGCATGGACAAGAAGCGGATTCCCGGCGATGCGGTCGTCACCGGCCACGGCCTGGTCCACGGACGGCCGGTGGCGGTTTTCTCGCAGGACTTCACGGTCTTCGGCGGCACGCTCTCGCGCGTATTCGCCGAAAAGATCTGCAAGGTGATGGACCTCGCGATGAAGGTGGGCATGCCGGTCGTCGGGCTGAACGACTCCGGCGGTGCCCGGATCCAGGAGGGCGTGGACTCACTCGGCGGCTACGCCGACATCTTCCTGCGCAACACACTGGCCTCGGGCGTGATCCCGCAGATTTCATGCATCCTGGGCCCCTGTGCCGGCGGTGCGGTCTACTCCCCGGCGCTGACCGACTTCATCCTGATGTCCGAGAACACCAGCTACATGTTCATCACCGGCCCGGAGGTCATCCATGCGGTCACCCGGGAAACCATCACCAAGGACAAGCTGGGAGGGGCCGACACCCACAACTCGGTTTCGGGCGTCGCCCACTTCAAGGGACTGGACGACCGAGATGTCCTGCAGGAAACCCGGCGCCTGCTCTCGTATCTCCCCCTGAGCAACCGCGAGCCGCCGCCGGCTGAAATCCCGCGCGACCGCAAGGACCGGGATGTCGAAGGTATTGAAGAGATCATCCCCGAGGACATCCGCAAGCCCTATGACATGGCCGCGGTGATTCGCCGGGTCGTGGATTCGGGCAGCTTCTTCGAGGTCCAGAGATTCCATGCAAAGAACATCGTCATCGGCTTCGCCCGGCTCGATGGTCGGGTCATCGGGGTAGTCGCCAACCAGCCCCAGCATCTCGCAGGCTGCCTGGACATCGCCGCCTCGGTAAAAGCTGCCCGGTTCGTTCGCTTCCTGGACGCGTTCAACATCCCCATCATCACTTTCGAGGACGTGCCCGGGTTCCTGCCCGGTGCAAACCAGGAGTACGGCGGCATCATCCGCCACGGGGCCAAGCTGCTGTACGCGTATTGCGAAGCAACCGTGCCGAAGGTCACCATCATCACCCGGCGGGCCTATGGCGGGGCCTACGACGTGATGTCGTCCAAACACATCCGGGGTGATTTCAACTACGCCTGGCCCACCGCCGAGGTCGCGGTGATGGGCTCGGAAGGGGCGGTGCGCATCCTCTATGGCCGGGAACTGGCCGGTATCGAGGACGAAGAAGAACGCGAGGAACGACGCCGGCAGCTTGTTTCCGAGTACGAAGAGAAATTCGGCAATCCCTTCAAGGCGGCCGAACTCGGATTCATTGACGAGGTGATCCAGTTCAAAGACACTCGACGCCGGATCATCGGCGCGCTTGAGGTGCTGAAGGGCAAGCAACTCACCAACCCGGTGAAAAAACACGGCAATATCCCGCTGTAGTCGGAGTACGCAATGGACGACTTGCGCAGTTTCCTCTCCCATTGGGAAGAAGCAGTCCTGAGCAGAGCGCTTGACCGCGCCCCGGAACGGTTCCCTGAGTTCACGACCCCGTCCGGCATTCCGGTCCGGCGCGTCTCCACCCCGCTCGACCGGGCTGCTGCCGACTACGTTCGCGACCTGGCCCTGCCCGGTGCCTGGCCGTTCACCCGCGGGGTCCAGCCGACGATGTACCGCTCCCGGTTCTGGACCATGCGCCAGTACGCCGGGTTCGGCTCGGCCGAGGAGACCAACGCCCGATACCGCTACCTGCTCGAGCAGGGCCAAACCGGGCTCTCGGTCGCCTTCGACCTGCCGACCCAGATGGGTTACGACTCCGACCACGCACTCGCACGGGGCGAAGTCGGCAAGGTCGGGGTCGCCATCTCCTCCATCGATGACATGGCCGCCCTTTTCGAGGACATTCCGCTGGACAAGGTCTCAACCTCGATGACGATCAACGCCACCGCCGGCATCCTGCTGGCAATGTACTGCGTGCTGGCCGAACGCCAGGGCGCGGATATCACCGCCCTGCGTGGCACAATTCAGAACGACCTGCTCAAGGAATACGTCGCGCGGGGCACCTACATCTTCCCGCCCCGGCCTTCGCTACGGCTCGTCACCGACATCATCGCCTGGTGCGCCCGGGCGGTCCCGAGCTGGAACACGGTCAGCGTCTCCGGCTACCACATACGCGAAGCCGGCGCCGACGCGGTCCAGGAACTCGCCTTCACCATCGCCAACGGTCTTGAGTACTGCAAGTCCGCGCTCGCGGCCGGGCTCGCGATTGACCGGTTCGCGCCCCGGCTGTCGTTCTTCTTCGCCGCCCACTCCAACATCCTCGAAGAGGTTGCCAAGTTCCGGGCCGCGCGCCGGCTCTGGGCCCGGCTCCTGCGCGAGCGCTGGCAGGCCTCGGACAAGTCCTGCATGCTCAGGTTCCACACCCAGACCGGCGGGGTCACCCTGACCGCCCAGCAACCGGACAACAACGTCGTCCGGGTCGCCTACCAGGCTCTGGCAGCCGCGCTCGGCGGCACCCAGAGCCTCCATACC
Organism: bacterium; assembly: GCA_046484845.1. Classification (GTDB taxonomy): domain Bacteria; phylum Hydrothermota; class Tepidihabitantia; order Tepidihabitantales; family Tepidihabitantaceae; genus DSBX01. The sequence continues at coordinate 3,415 of JAWOIB010000018.1, read as the reverse complement.
AACTCGCGCGACGAAGCGCTCTCACTGCCAACCGAACGCTCGGTCACCATCGCCCTGCGCACCCAGCAGATTCTCGCCCACGAAACAGGCGTGGCCGACACCGTTGACCCGCTCGCCGGCGCCTACCTTGTCGAAGAACTCACCGACGAGCTCGAACTCAGAGCTCGGCGGCTGATCGAGGAAATCGACGGGCTCGGCGGCGCCACCACAGCCATCGAACAGGGCTTCATGCAGAACGCGATCGCTGAAACGGCCTATCGCCACCAGCAGGACCTTGAGGCCCGACGCCGAGTGGTGGTCGGGGTGAACCGCTACACGGAGACCGGACAGGAGAAACCGCAGCTGCTCCGGGTTGACGAAGACCTCGGTCGCCGACGGACGGAAGCGCTCGCCCGGTACCGGGCCAATCGCGACCCGAACGAAATCACTGCCGTACTCGGCCGGGTTGCCGAAACCGCCCGGGGCGAAGGCAACTTGATGGAAGCGATACTCCCCGCGGTCCGTGCCGGCGCGACGGTCGGCGAGGTATCCGACGCACTCCGGTCCGCCTTCGGCGAACACGACCGCAGGTGACCGGAGAGACTTGAACCACAGAGACACAGAGATGGAAAGACAAGGGTGCGCACCGAACCCGGAGAGAGACACTCCTGTTGCATCCCTCAACGAGCTTACCGAACGGGTTATCGGTGCTTGCATCGAGGTGCATCGTGAACTCGGCCCGGGTTTCCTTGAGTCAGTCTACGAGGAGGCCCTTGCCGAAGAACTCTCACTGCGCTGTATACCGTTCGAGCGTCAGCACTCGGTGATTGTCAAGTACAAGGCCCGGAACGTGGGTGAGCATCGTGTCGACCTGATTGTGAACCGGCGCCTCGTAGTGGAACTCAAGACAGTTGACAGCCTGCTTCCCATTCATACAGCACAGGTCATCTCCTACCTGAAGGCCAGCGGCCTCCATCTCGGCCTGCTGGTCAACTTCAAGGCCGCACAGCTTGCCACCGGAATCAAACGCATTGCGCTCTAGAATCGCGGCGAAGCCCCGGAGATTCCGGCCTCTCCGCTCTAGTCCACTCCGTGTCTCTGTGGTTCTCCCCTTCTGTCCGTATCCTATCCGAAACGCGGAGCGTGTGCTCCTGCATACCCTGCTTCCCCCACCTCTGTGTCTCTGTGGTTCTTCTCCCTATCCGTGCCCCGTCCGTACCAGACTCTGCCCGTCTCTGTGTCTCTGTGGTTCAAACTCCGTCCCTTCGTCCGGTCTGCGAAACCCGAAGCCATTTGACTCTGTGCCTCTATGGTTCAAGGAGGTTCTATGATCAAGCACATCAACCACGTCGCGATCGCGGTCCCGAACCTCGACGAGGCCGCCCGGAGCTGGGAAGCCCTGCTCGGGCTCAGGATGTCGGGCCGGGAGCGCGTCGCCTCGAATAAGGTCGAGGTCGGCTTCATCCCGGTTGGCGAGAGCCGCCTCGAGCTGGTCCAGCCCGACTCGCCCGACTCGCCGGTCGCGAAGTTCATCGAGAAGCGCGGCCCGGGCATCCAGCACCTCTGCTTCGAGGTGGACGACATCGAATCCGAACTCGCGCGGCTCAAGACCGCCGGGGTCAGACTCATCAACGAACAGCCGGTCGCCGGCGCGCACGGATACCGGGTCGCGTTCGTCCACCCGGCCTCAACCGGCGGCGTCCTCGTCGAACTGAGCCAGCCGCCCCGTTAGCAGGACGATGAAACTGGTCCTTGCCTGGGCCGACCGCGTGATGCCGCTTGCGGTACCGGACTGCAACCTGCTCGGCGTCATCGAGCCCAACGACGTCCGTCCGACCCAGGACATCGCCGCCCAACTCCGCCAGGCCTCGGCCACGGCTGAAGAGTTCCTCGCCGGTCATCACCGGGTGCTCGTCATCGTCAACGACCACACCCGGGCCACGCCGAACAACCTCGCGCTCGCGGCGCTCGAACCCCTGCTTGCCGCCCGCGACGTCCGAATCCTGGTCGCGCTCGGCACGCACCGACCGCCGAGCGAAGACGAACTCGAGCGCATCCTCGGCCCGGACCTGCTCGCCTGCCGGCGCGACTGTGTCGGCTTTCACGACTGCCGGGATTCGAAGCGGCTCTTCTTCAACGGCCGCACCAGCCGGGGCACGGACGTCTGGTTCAACCACGAACTGATGTGGGCCGAGGCGGTCATCGCGGTGAACTCGGTCGAGCCCCACTACTTCGCGGGCTACACCGGCGGCCGCAAGACCTTTCTACCCGGGGTCGCGGCGGAAAGCACCATCGCCGAGAACCACGCTCACGTCATCGAGCCCGGGTCTGACACCTTGAGCCTGCGCGGCAACCCGGTACACGAGGATATGGTGGAAGCGGCCCGGATGGTCAGCCGGCCGGTGTTCTCGCTCCAGTTCGTGCTCGACCGCAACCACGACCCTTACTCGATCTACTACGGCGACCTCGAAGCCACGCTCGACGCCGCGGCCCTCGACTGCCGCGCGGTCTATGCCCGGCCGATCCGGGAACAGGCCGACATCGTCCTGAGCGTGCTGCGGGCACCCTACGACATCAACTTCTACCAGTCCCAGCGCGCGGTCGAGTTCGCCCGTCCCGCGCTCAAGTCGCCCGCGATTCACATCTGCGTGTCGGCCTGCCGCCAAGGCACCGGTAACGACGACTTCCTGCAGGTGTTCGACGACTGCGCGCGACCGGCGGACCTGCTCACGAAGCCGACCTCCCGTCGCTTCGGCTGGCACAAGTCGGCCCGGCTGGCACGAATAATGGAAACTGCCCGGCTCTGGACCGTGATGGGGATTGATGACGCGACTGCCGCCCGGGCCCATATGCGGCCGTTCCGGAACGCCCAGTCCGCGCTTGATGCCGCGCTCGCCGAGACCGGCCCGGACGCGAAGGTCTACGTCATCCCGGACGCGGGCGGGGTCGTGCCGGTGATCGAGGACTGACGCCCGCTGCTTCGCCCGGACTTCGGGCCGGGTCGGCTCTTGCGGACCTAATTCTGCAGTACCAGCCTCGCTGTTGCGGACAATTCACCAGCATCCAGCTTCACAACGTAGACGCCGGCGCTCAGCGCGCGCAGGTCGAGTGAGATTGTCCCGGTGGTCTGCTCGCCGGGTGCCCGGGTGGAGTAGACGGCACGTCCTGCCGCGTCGAACACCGTCACCCGCACCGAGCCGGCCCGGGGCAGGCTGTAGCGCAGGGTCGCGATACCGCGCGTAACCGGGTTCGGGCCTAGCGTAATGCGCGGTCGGCAGGACGGGGTCTCATCACCCGCCACACCTGTACCCTGCACGTACTTGATGGTCGCGTACGCATAGCCCGTGCCCAAGCCTGTGCTGTACCCGGTCACATACACATTCCCCTGCCCGTCAACCGCGAGCGCGCTTGGCTCGTCATGCGAGTTCCCCGGCCC
>JAWOIB010000143.1:0-11961 GCA_046484845.1 bacterium | reverse complement strand
ACAAACAACTCGACTCGCTTCAGGCTGTCGAAATTGCAGGTGATGGTTTGGGAGATGTAGTTGTATGGTCTGATGGTATCTGTCCATCCCGACCAACTCGCCTTGACTGGTTCTACGGAATAGGCCTGCATCAGGGCAGACCCGGTCTGTATGGTGGCTATCATTACCACCAGTAGTGCTTTTCGCATCATGATATCCTCCGATATCGTCTATCGTTTCACGAACTTCGCGGTCTTGCGGTCGTTCTCTGTCTTCGCCTCGATGAAGTACAGCCCGGACGGCAGACCGGTCACGTTGATGACAGCGTCAGCGTGACGGTCGAGCCTGTAGGCTGCGACGAGCCGGCCGGAGACATCCCGGACCGTGACTTGGGCTTGCGGCGAGGACAGACCGACCAGCCTCACTCGGGACCCGGCCGGGCTCGGTTCGACGCGAAGTGACTGTTCCGCAGTTCGGCCCGCCCTGGGTGGTTCGGCCACCGCCACCTGCGTAGACTCAAAGATGGCCACTCCCGCATCCCAGCAGGCAGCGTAGATGTGCGGCGTAGCATAATGAAGCCGCTTGACCGTGTACGGTGTTGCCCCGAACCCTACTTCTCTCATGTTACGGACATCCGATGCATCTACGACGCGGACGCCGTCCCGGTGTGCGGTGTAGAGAAGAGAGCCAACCGCCTCCACCCAGAAGGTATTCGGCCCGAGGCTGAGCGAGTCCAATATACGAGGACGGGCCGGGTCCGCCACACTGTAGAGCAGTATGCCTCCGGACGATAGGAAGAGGAACGTATCGCGAACTGACCCATTCCATGCTCCCCTGGCAATCGTACCGATTACTGATGGCGAAGAAGGTTGAGCGATATTGACTATGGCAAAAGGGTAATTTGCGACAAACGCCAGCGTGTCCACCAAGAACAATCCCTCTGCATCGCCCTGCAACTCACAACTCCCCACCAGCACCGGCTCCCGGGGCCGGGCAACGTTGACGACATAGAATCGCATCCGACCTGCGCCAAAGACAAGCGTGTCGCGCAGTACCAGGTCTTCGGGCTTGCTGGGAACGCTGAATCCGGCAACCTCCTGCGGATTCGCCGGGTCACTGACCAATATTGTCCTGAACGTCGGCCTCGGCCACCAGCCGACAAAGGCGAAGCTGTCGCGCGCGACTGCCGCCTCGCACCACGAGCCATCTTCCATTAGGCCACCCAGCTCAACCGGGCTTTCAGGGACCGACACATCGAGAACTTTTAGCCCGTCTCGGTAGTTCGCCACGTAAACACGGTCGCCATCCTTCCACATGTCTATGGCCATATCTGCCTGAAGTATGGCTGTGTCAAGACGGGGATTCCCAGGGTCAGAGATGTCTACTAGCTGCATACCCGCCCAATCCGACGCGACATAGCACTGACCGCGGCTGAAGTCAGGCCAGATGCCCCAAAGGTGGCCTCGTAGCCCCACTTCACCCACCAGGTACGGTCGTGTTGAGTCGGCGATATTCACAATTCGCATCGGGGTAAAGGCATACGCCCCATCAAGGGCCATATCGATGCCGCTCACGCCATCGAGCCGGGCCAACCGGCGCGGGCTGGCGGGATTCGATATGTCTATGGCATCAAACCAGGACTCTTCAGGCCGGCTGGGGTTTGAGAACGTGGCACAGAGCAGGCTGCCACGGGCCGCTGCCGCCAGGGGCCAGCCGCCATACGTCCCGACCCGGCGCGGAGCGGACGGGTCGCTCACGTCCATGAACGTAAGGAAGTCGCGCGTCAGGAGCACGGCGGTGTTGCGCGTGGCGGTAACGACGTAGCCGCTGTCACGGCAGAACCCGAGCCGCACCGGGTCGTCGGGCCGGGCAATGTTGTACACGCTGAAGGTATCGGAGCTGACAAAGTAGAGAAAGGTATCAACCACGTCGAAGTCGCTGACAAAGCACGGTATGTGGCTGAGATGGCGCGGTCGGGCCGGGTCCGCGATGTTCCAGAGGTCAATGCCGTTGCGGCCCGTGACCAGTACCGAATCCCGCACCCGGGTCTGGAGCGCCAGGTAATCGAGTTGGAGTTCGGTAATCAGCTCCGGTCTTGCCGGGTCGGCGAAGTTGAGGATGGCTACCTGGCTGCCGAGCGAGAGGAAGACGAGGCTGTCCTGACCGGTTACTTCCCAGGCCCGACCCCGACCCCATTTGCCGACCAGCCGCAGACCGGTGGTCTCCGGTTTGCGGTATTCGGTCAGACCCGGGAGCTCGAAGCCGCGTTCTTTCAGCCATTGGCTGTGCATCTTCGGCGGCACTATCAGTAGACTCTCCTGTATCGCTGCGAAATCGAAATCCCGGCCTTGCTGACCGCTGACGACGCCCGCGGCCAGCAGAACGAACAGTAGTACGGTTGCAGTCTTCATGATGCTCCTTGACCCATTATCGGCCCGAAGGCGGTAAGGTCCGCCATCCGGGCCTGCCCGCGCAGGGGCGTACCGGCGAGGGCCGGCGCGGTCAGCGCGAGCAGGATGGTTGCGACTGCGAGCGGCCTGCAGACTGGCTGATTCATCATTTGCCTCCGTGGGCGGACTCGACCGCCGGCCGGACACGTCCTGTCATTGGTCCGAATTCCTGCTTTCTTAACACAGCTTACCCCCGCCGGGCGGGAGGTGTCAAGCCGTGCTCTGCCCGTCGGTTTCCTGCCCGCGGCGCGGGGAAGCCGGTCGGGGCCGGGCAGGGTTTGACTTCGGGGCGCGGCCGGGTATTCTCTGGCACTACCCGGGGGGCTGGAACACGGTCCTGCGGCTTGTCCGAGCCGTCGTTTCAGAGTCGTTTACCCGGCAACGGCGGTCGCTCTGAACGCCGGCACCTGTCCGCGCGCCGGCCCGCGCCGGCGCCCCGGTATCAACAATAGCCGTTGCGATAAGACAATCTGTCAAGCAGACCTTATTGCAGGAGGCGTAATGCTGCCAGTGTTCAAGAACGAGGAATACCTCGATTTCGCGAAGCCCGAGAACATCAAGGGCATGACCGACGCCATCGCCGCGCTGAAGGCCCAGTCGGACCGGGTCTGGGACCTGGTCATCGGCGGCCGGCACCTGAAGGCGAAGGAGCAGGCCCGGTCCATCAATCCTTCGGATAAGTCGTTGGTCGGGACGTTCCAGAAGGCGACGGTGAAGGAGGCCGAGCTGGCGATGAAGGCCGCGCTCAAGGCCTTCGAAACCTGGAAGAACGTGCCCGCGATCGAGCGGGCAAGCGTGTTCTTCCGCGCCGCCCGGATGATGCGCGACCGGCGGTTCCTGTTCGACGCCGCGATGGTCCTCGAAGAAGGCAAGAACTGGCTCGAGGCGGACGCCGATTTCGCGGAGGCGGTCGATTTCCTGGAGTTCTACGGCCGCGAGGCGATCCGGTACGACGCGCCCTGCGGGGTCACGCCCTACCCGGGCGAGAGCCAGGAGGTGCGTTACATCCCGCTCGGGGTCGGGGTGGTCATCCCGCCCTGGAACTTCCCGTGCGCGATTATGGCCGGGATGACGACCGCGGCCGCGGTCTCCGGCAATACCGTCGTGCTCAAGCCGTCGTCGGACGCGCCGCTGCTGGCCGCGCTGTTCGTCGAGGTGCTGGAGGAGGCGGGCCTGCCCGCCGGGGTGGTGAACCTGCTGACCGGGCCGGGCGGCGCGGTCGGCGATTACCTGGTCGAGCATCCGAAGACCCGGTTCATCAGTTTCACCGGCTCGAAGGAAATCGGGTTGCGCATCATCGAGCGGGCCGCGAGAACCAGCCCGGGCCAGATATGGGTGAAGCGGGTCGTGGCCGAGATGGGCGGTAAGGACGCGATCATCGTGGATTCCGAGGCGGACGTGGACGCGGCCGCGCTCGGCACCGCCATCGCCGCGTTCGGGTTCCAGGGCCAGAAATGCTCCGCCTGCTCGCGGGCGATCGTGGACGCGAAGGTGTACGATGAGTTCGTGGAGAAGGTCGTCGCGCAGTCGAAGAAGTACCGGGTCGGTCCGGTCGAGCACCGGGAGAACTGGCTCGGGCCGGTCATCAATGAGAAGGCGTTCAACGCGATAATGGGCTACGTCGAGGTCGGCAGGAAGGAAGGCCGGCTGGTGCTGGGCGGCAAGCCCGGCCCGAAGGAGGGCTTCTTCATCCAGCCGACGATCATCGCCGACGTCAAGCGCGGCGCCCGCATCGCCCAGGAGGAAATCTTCGGGCCGGTGCTGGCGATCATCAAGGCCCGCAATTTCTCGGACGCGCTGGCCATCGCCAACGGCACCGAGTTCGGGCTGACCGGCGCGGTGTTTACCCGCAACCGGGAGAAGATCCACCGCGCCAAGCGGGAGTTCCACGTCGGGAACATGTACATCAACCGCAAGTGCACCGGCGCGCTGGTTGACGTCCAGCCGTTCGGCGGGTTCAACATGTCCGGCACCGACTCGAAGGCGGGCGGCCGCGACTATCTGTTGCTCTTCCTCCAGGCCAAGACGATGACCGAGCGGTTCTAGGAATGGGATTTGTATGACCAATACGACCCATTCAAAGGAACGCAAGCGCGTCATTATCGTCGGCGCGGTCGGGATGGACTACCACTTGTTCAATGTCTGCTTCCGCGACCGTGAGGAGTACGAGGTCGTCGCGTTCACGATGGCCGCGGAGCAGAACCTGGGCACGACCGGCGGGCTGCGGCCCTACCCGGCGAGCCTGGCGGGCAGGCTGTACCCGCGGGGCATCCCGACCGTGTTCGAGCACGAACTGGCCGAGAAAGTCCGGGAACTGGCCGCGGACGAGGTGGTGTTCGCCTACTCCGACATCGGCTACGGCCAGCTGATGAAGCTGGCCTCGACCGCGCTCGCGGCCGGGGCGGACTGGCGGCTTATCTCGCCGCGCTTCACCCAGCTCGTGGCGAAGAAGCCGGTCATCGCGGTCTGCGCGGTCCGCACCGGCTGCGGCAAGAGCCAGACCTCGCGCCGGGCCTATGAAATCATCCGGGAGTTGGGCCTGTCCGTTGTCGCGGTGCGCGAGCCGATGCCCTACGGCGACCTGGAGAAGATGGTCTGGCAGCGGTTCGCGAGCTACGAGGACCTGGACGCGGCCGGCTCGACCATCGAGGAACGCGAGGAGTACGAGCCGTACATCGAGAACGGGATGGTCATCTACGCCGGGGTGGACTACGCCGAGATTCTCAAGCGGGCGGAGCAGGAGGCGGACGTCATCATCTTCGACGGCGGCAATAACGAGGTGTCCTTCTTCCGGCCCGACCTGCTCTTCGTGGTCACCGACCCGCTCCGGCCCGGCCACGGCGTCCAGTACCACCCGGGCGAGGTCAACTACCGGATGGCCGACGTCATCATCATCAACAAGGAAGACTCCGCGACCCCGGAGGGCATCGCCATGGTCGAGGCGACCGCGGCGAGCGTCAACCCGGGCGCGGTCATCGTCCACGCCGACTCGCCGCTCACGGTCGCGGACCCTTCGGCGATCAAGGGTAAGCGGGTGCTGGTCGTCGAGGACGGCCCGACCGTTACCCACGGCGGGATGGCGTTCGGCGCGGGCCGGATTGCGGCCGAGCGGTTCGGCGCGGCCGCGATTGTCGACCCGCGGCCCTTCGTCACCGGCTCGCTGAAGAAGGAGCTGGCGAAGTCCGCGCACCTCAAGGACGTCCTGCCCGCGATGGGCTACTCCCAGCAGCAACTCGATGAGCTCGAGCAGGCGATCAACGCCGCGGACTGCGACGCGGTGGTGTCCGGCACGCCGATTGACCTCGGCCGGATAATCAAGGTCAACAAGCCGGTCGTGCGCGTGAACTACTCGCTCAAGGAGAAGAGCCGGCCCGACCTGGCCGAGCTCATCGAGCGGAAGCTGAAGGAACTGGGCGCGCTGAAGTAGCCCGGGCTGATGCCTGCCCATCGCTGGCGGGTCGCGCTGACGGTCGTTGCCTGGCTGTTGATTCTCCAGTCCGGGTCCGGCGCGCTCAGCGCCGGGCTCGGACTGGCGCTTCAGCCCCTGCGCGCGGTCGGGACCACCGCCGAGGTGCCCGGCGCCGGAGAGATTTTCCCCGGCCGGGACGCACTCCTGCCGACACTCCGCCTGCTCGAGACGGTTGTCCGGGTCGGGTTCTTCTTCCATCTCGCGCTCCTCGCGGGCGCGGTCGGCCTGCTCCGGCGCCGCCGGTGGGGCTGGTACGCGGTGGTCCTGCTCCACATCGCGGGCGCGGGCGGGCTGTTCGCGGTCCTGCCCACCGTGTTCGGCGAGGTGCTGGCGCTGGCCGCGCCCGGCGCCCCGCCGCTCCTGACCTGGGCGCTCACCGTCCTCGCCGTCCTGCCCGCGCTCGCCCTCATCGGCTTCCTGCTCCTCGACCCGGTCCTGCGCCAGTTTGCAGGAGCACAGGCTACGCCTTTCGAGCGGGCGCAGCCGACGGCTTGACTTTCCTGATGGTTTGGGCATAGTAGCCGTTGTGACGACGCTCCCCGAACTGGAGTACCGGCTGATGGCCGTGCTGGGCCCGGAGCCGCTGGCGATGGAGGAAACCACCGCCGCGACCGGGCTCGACCAGTCGCTGGTGATGGCCGCGGCAACCGCGCTGGCCGGGCGCGGGCTGGTCGTGGTCACCGAACGGGCGGTCGACGAGATGGCCGCGACCCCGGCGGGCGCGGAGGCGGCCGGCGCCGGGTTCCCGGAACGGACCGCGCTCCGGGCCATCGCCGAGTCGGGCGGCGCCGCGACGTTCCAGGAACTGCCGAAACTGCTCGGCAAGGACGATGTCCGGGCCGAGGTGAAGTGGCTGACGAAGAAGGGCTGGTGCCGCCGCGACGCGGGTGCGCTGTCGGTCACAGACGCCGGCCGGGCCGCGCTCGACGCGCCCGGGCCGGACGAGTTGTTGATTGCCCGGCTGGCCGAGAAAGGCCCGGCAACCGCGGACGCGCTTGCCGGCATCGACACCGCCGCGGCGCTCAGCCTGCTGGCCGGCCGGGCCGAGTACCTGAAGCGCCGGAAGCGGACCGACCGCAGTTTCGTCCTGACCGGGCAGGGCGCGGCCCTGAAGCAGGCCGGCATCAAACCCGCGCTGGAAGCGACCCGGCTGACCCCGGAACTGCTCGTCGCCGGCAAGTGGCGGGAGGTCGTGTTCAAGCCCTACAACCCGGCGGACGCGGCCGCCCCGGCCTGGCCGGGCAAGGAGCACCCGCTCCAGCGGGTCATCCAGGAGATCCGCCGGGCGTTCTTCGAGATGGGTTTCGAGGAGGTCGCTTCGCCGGCGGTGGACACCGCGTTCTGGGTGTTCGATGCGCTGTTCCAGCCCCAGGACCACCCGGCCCGCGAAATGCAGGATACTTTCTACGTCGCGGAGCCGGAGTCCGGCCGGCTGCCCGACGACGCGCTGGTGCGCCGGGTGGCGCGGACCCACGAGGACGGCGGCGACACCGGCTCGACCGGCTGGCGCTGTCGCTGGGACCCGGCGAAGGCCCGCCGGCTGGTCCTGCGCACGCACACGACCGCCGCCTCGATCCGCGCGCTGGCCGCGAACCCGGCCCCGCCGCGCAAGGTCTTCTGCGTCGGCAAGACTTTCCGGCGCGAGAACATGGACCAGACCCACCTCGCCGAGTTCACCCAGATTGACGGCATCATCATTGACGAGGACGCGACGCTGGCGACGCTGTTCGGTACGCTGGAAGCGTTCTACCGCAAGATGGGCGCGGAGGACGTCCGCTTCCGGCCCTCGTTCTTCCCGTACACCGAGCCGAGCGCGGAGGTATTCGCGAAGATGGGCGACCTCGGCTGGGTCGAGATGTGCGGCGCGGGCATTTTCCGGCCCGAGGTGACCGAGCCGCTGGGCTGCCGGGCGCCGGTGCTGGCCTGGGGCGGCGGGGTCGAGCGGATTGCGATGCTCCGGTTCGGGCTGGACGACATCCGCAAGCTTTACCTGGCGGACATTGACTGGCTGCGCAACGCGAGGCTGGGGCGATAATGCCGCTGGTCAATATCTCGACCCGGACCCTGAACCGGTTGGTCGGCCGGGACCTGCCCCGCGAGGAGCTCGTCGCCGCGCTGGAGCAGTTCGGCAACGACGTCGAGGGACACGCCACGGTGACGCGCTACCGGTGCGGCCGGTGCGGCTACGTCACCGAGGTGCTCGAGCACGAGGATTTCAACAACGCCTGCGCCGCCTGCGCGGACCGCAACATCACGCCCGCGGGCAGCACCGAGGTGGTGCGCATCAGCCTCCTGCCGGTCCGGCCCGATCTGTTCGACGCCGCGGGCCTGGCCCGGGCCCTGCGCGGTTTCCTCGGCATCGAGACCGGGCTGGCGCGGTTCGATATCCGGGAGTCGGGATTCTGCGTCCGGGTGCGGCCCGGGCTGGAGGACATCCGGCCCCACATCGCGGCCTGCGTGGCGCGCGGGCTGGCGCTGGACGACGAAACACTGAAGATGCTGATGAGGATGCAGGAGAACCTGCACTGGGCGCTCGGCCGGGACCGGCGCCGGGCTTCCATCGGCGTTTACGACCTGGACACGGTCGAGCCGGATTTCTCGTACGCGCCGGTCGCGCCGGGCGGAACGAAGTTCGTGCCGCTGGCCGGCATGCCCGCGGGCATGGACCCGGTCACGCCGGCCGAGATTCTCGAACTGCACCCGAAGGGTGTCGCCTACCGGCATCTGCTCGCCGGCCTGCCCGCCTACCCGCTGTTGTCGGACGCGCAGGGCCGGGTGCTCTCGATGCCGCCGGTCATCAACAGCGAGGAGACCCGGGTCACCGCCGCGACCCGCAACCTGTTCATTGACGTGACCGGGCCGGACCGCCACGCGGTCGCCCGTACCCTTGCGGTCATCGCGGCGAGCCTGGCCGAGTTCGGCGCGGCGGTCGAATCGGTGCGCGTGGTCGCGCCGGACGGCTCGGTCGAGGTCACGCCCGACCTCGCGCCCCGGGCGGTAGAGATTGACCCGGCGGCCGCGGAGAAGCTCATCGGCACCCGGGTGCCCGATGTCGCCGGGGTGCTCGGCCGGATGCGTTACGGCGTTGCGCCGGCCGGCAGCCGCCTGCGCGTCGAGGTGCCCGCCTACCGCGCCGACATCATGCACGAGCGCGACATCTTCGAGGACGTCGCCATCGGGTACGGGTTCGGCAATATCCCGCGCCGGCTCGTGCCGACGATGACCGTCGGCAGTCACCAGCCCATCGAGGAGCTCTCGACGACCGCGCGCCGGGTGATGACCGGGCTCGGGTTCCTGGAGACGATGACGCTGGCGCTGTCCAGCGAGCGCGAGCAGTTCGAACTGCTCGGCCTGCCGGTACCGGAGCGGCGGGTTCGGCTGGCGAACCCGATCAGCGTCGAGCAGACGATGGCCCGGGAGCAGTTGCTGAGCGGCCTGCTCGGCACCTTCCGCGTGAACACGACCCGCGAGATGCCGCAGAGCATCTTCGAGGCGGGCGATGCGTTCGCGCTCGACGAGACGCAGGAGACCGGGGTGCGGACCAGTCGCCGGGTGGCCGCCGGGATGACCGGCCCGGAGGCCGGGTACTCGGACGCGCGCCGGGCCGCCGAGACCCTGGCCCGCGAGCTGGGGGTCGAGCCCGTTTTCGCGGCCGGCGAGCACCCGGCCTTCATCCCCGGCCGCTGCGCGCGCATCCTCGTCCGGCGCGGCGGCGGGATGGCACCGGCCGGCCTGCTCGGCGAAATCCACCCGCAGGTGCTGGAGAGTTTCGGGCTGGCCCAGCCGGTGGCGGTTTTCGAACTTGACCTGTCCTTACTGGAGGTGAACGATGCCTAAATGCCCGCACTGCGGGGAACTGTACCGTTACGGCCAGGATAAGTGCTATGCCTGCGGCCAGCCGGTGAAGGGCAGGGGTAACCGGTCCACCAACCAGGTGAACCCGCTTATCTTCATCATCGCGGGCGGGGTGGTGGTGATTGCCCTGCTCGGCGTCGTGCTGGTGACCTCGAACCGGGCGTCAGTGGCCCGGCAGGAGCGGGCGCGGGTCGAGCAGGAACGCGTGCGCGACTCGGTGCGCGCCGCCAATATGGCGGCCCGCGTCGAACTCCGCCGCACCCGCCGGGAAGACACAATCGAGGGGGAAATCGCCGACCTGGAGCTCCGGCTCGAGCGAGTGGCGGCGCGGGCCGAACGGGGCCGGCTGACCCCGGAGCAGACCGAACTGGCGACAGAGGTGGACGCGAAGATCTCCCGGCTGAGGCAGTTGCTCGCCGCGATGGCGAACCGCGGTGACGAGGACCAGGCCGCGATATCGGACACCATCCGGACCGGGGTTCAGGAAGTGCGCGAACTGCTGACCCAGTTCGGCCGCCGGGCGCGCTGACCGGCCGGCCTCAGAACGGCGTGAAACCGGCTTCCTGCCAGTAGTCCTCGCGCAGCAGCTTGAGCTGCCGCTCGAGCGCCCGCGCATGGCCCTCTTCCCAGCGCACCAGCTCCTCGTAGAATGTCTGCAGTTCGGGCAGGCCGGCCGTGGCCGCCAGTTCGCGGTACCGGGCGATGGTGTTCAGTTCCAACTGCAACCCGACCGACAAGGCGGTCATCTCCCAGTGCGCCCCGGCGATGCGGTTCCTGAGTTCCGCCGAGAATATCGGGCTGTCGCCGTCCAGCGCCGCGGCCGAACCGGCGCGAACCGACGGCATCGGATCCCGGCCCGCGGCGATGGCGGCGTACTGGCTTTTCAACTGCTCCTCGTGCCGGGCCTCCTCGGACGACAGCACCAGGAAGACTTCCTTCCCCTTGGGGTCGGCGGTCCGCTCGGAAGCCACCGCGTAGAAGTCGCGGCCGGTGTGTTCGGTCAGGATCGCTTCCCGGAGGCCGGCAAGCGCGCGTTCGTCAGCGGGCATCGTTCAACTCCTGTCAGTTGAGGTCACGGGGCGGCCGGCTCACAACTGCCGGGCTGCGCGGCGGGCGCAGAGCCAGTCGAATGCGGCGGTGAAATGCTGGCACTGGGCGGCCCAGTCGCGCAAATGCCGGCAGGGAAACTCGGGGCAGTCTGCGCAGGACCTGCGGCCGTGGTCGTCCGCGCAGCATTTCAGAATCCAGCAGTCCGGGTTCCAATGCTCCTCGCGCCGGCCGCGGCAGCCGGAACAGCGCACCTTCTCCGGCGCGACCGTGAGCTTGAGGTTGACCTGGAACCACTGGGCGAACTGGCGCTGCAGCTCGGGATTTTCCTCTGCCCGGCGCAGACCGCATCCGCCACAATCAATCCCGCAGCAGCCGTTGGGCGCGACCGGCCGCTTGGCCCGCTTCGGCCGGCGCTTCAGGCGCGACAGCTCATCGTTCCGCATCGGTAACCCATCGGGCGGGGAAACAGACACATGGCACCAGTAAGTATAGACCGCGGGCGCGCCGATGTCCAATGCGCGCACCCGTCCCGGGTCAGGCCGGGAGCCGGTCGATGGCTGGTAGTCCCGGGACATCTCCCGGATGACCATTATTGCTGCGGGCCGCCCGTCACAGTTCCCTGAAGACCGCGGGCAGGCCGCGGCGGTTCAGGCCCGCGTCCTAACGGACGACGAGCCGGGTTCCCGTAACCGCGCCGCTGCCGTCGGGCCGCAGGAAATAGACGCCCGGGGCGAGGCCGGCAATGACCGCCTGGCCGGCCTGCGGCAGGACAGTACACTCCACCCGCCCGGCGGCGTTGATGGCCGAAACCGACTTGACCCCGCCCGGGCAGAAGACCCGGACCAGCCCGGCGGCCGGGTTGGAGGCGAGACGCAGCCCGGGGCCGGCCGGCCGCGACGGGTCGGGCTCGGCGACCGCGGTACCGCCGCGCCTCAGTACCCAGAGTCCGTCTTCGCCGGCCGCGACGTAGCAGAAGTCGCCGGCGGCCGCGGTGGCGACCGAGGGCATGTCATAGAAGCCGTCCACCTGCGGGTTGCCGGGCCGGGCCGGGTCGAAGGTGAAGACGCTCGTTACCGCCGCCAGGTACACCCGTCCGCCGGTCACCTGCACGTGTGCGCCGTAGGCGGCCGGGTAGGCGGCGAGCGTCCGCGGGCGGGC
>JAWOIB010000121.1:0-13181 GCA_046484845.1 bacterium | reverse complement strand
AGCTCATCCAGCCAATTTGCAGACATTATGGCATACAACTCCGCCTCCCGGTCCTCCGTTCTGACCCCCACCCCCACCCGCATTCCCCGGGCCACCGGGGTAGCCGTCCGGGTAGCCGTCCCCGGGGCCATACCGGTAGCGATACCCCTGGCCGTCACCGAAGCCGTACCCACAGCCCTACCCGGAGCCGTCACCCTGGCCGTCATCCTGGCCACCCCGGGAGCCACCCCGGAG
Source organism: bacterium (assembly GCA_046484845.1). Lineage (GTDB taxonomy): Bacteria > Hydrothermota > Tepidihabitantia > Tepidihabitantales > Tepidihabitantaceae > DSBX01. Next base: position 12,947 of record JAWOIB010000121.1, on the reverse strand, counting down.
GGGGTCACCGGAGCCGTAGGGGAAGCCAGGGGGGGAACGGCCCCGGGGATGGCCCCCGGGATGGGGTGGGGTAGTTCGCGCCGGGCGGGTAACTCCTCTATGTCTCGTGCGATAGCCTGCCGGGCGACCGGCGGTTCGCAACCGGCCGGAAAACCGGCCGCCCGGTCGGCGTATAACTAAGCCAAACGAAGCGCGCCGTGCCGCCGGGCCCGGGCGGCAGTTCGCGCGCTTCTCCCCTCCGCGCCGCCGCCGACGGTCCGCACCCGCGGGAACCGGCCGGCCGGTTGACAACCCGACCCGCCCGGGCTACGCTTTTACTCGGCCCGGTTAGACGGGATGAGTGCGCCCCGTAATAGCGGGGGACCCGTGGGCCCGGTTCTGAATTCGGTTCCGAAACTGGAGGCGGATATGTTTCGTACCGGCTTGACAATTGTCCTCGCCCTGCTGATGGCGCCCGCGGCCGCGACCGGCGCCTGGACCGGCCGGGTGAGTTTCTCCCCCGGCTCGTTTGAGTTCAGCACGCCCGCGCGCGACGGCGAGGTGTTCGATTTCGTATCGGTGCGGCCGGACTACGGCCCGAACCGCTCCGGCCTGGCGGTGGTGTACCCGGCCGAACCCGGCGAGCCGCTGCTTCCGGCCTGGCTGATGACGCTGGTCATCCCGCAGGGGATGCGGGTGGCCTCGGTCACGGCGCTGCCCGGCCGGGTCGTCGAACTGCCCGGCCGGTTCCGGCTGATGCCCGCCCAACTGCCGGTGCCGGTCTCGGTGCGCGAGCTGCCCGCCTTCGTCCCGCTCGACGCGGACATCGCGGGGTCGGACGAGGCCTGGCCCGCGGTGCTCGCCGCGGCCGGCCCGGTCGGCAACAAGTCCGGGTTCCGGCTGGTGACCATCACCCTCAACCCCCTGCGCTACCACGCCCGGTCCGGCCGGCTGGAACTCGCCACCGAACTGTCGCTGCGGGTCGAGTACGAGCCGGACCCGGCCGCGCGGCCGGAACTGCTCTCCGAGCGCCAGCTCGCCCGGTTCGCGCCCGCGGTCCGGGCGCTGGTCCACAACCCGGCCGAGGTGAACCGCTACGCGCCGATGGCGCGGCCGACCGATTTCGGGGACATCGACTGCGTCATCCTCACCTCCGCGGCGCTCGAACCCGCGTTCGCCCGGCTGGCCGACTGGCACACCCGCAAGGGCTTCCGCACCGAGACCCGGACCACCACCTGGGTCTACGCCAACTACGCGGGCCGGGACAACCCGGAGCGCATCCGCAACTTCGTCCGCGACTACCACACCAACCAGGGGCTGATGTGGCTCATCCTCGGCGGGGACAACGCGGTGGTACCCGCCCGCCGGGCCCGGGCGGTCGTCAACTCCAGCCCCGGCGATATCCCCTGCGACCTCTACTACGCCGACCTGCAATGGTCCTGGGACGGCAACAACAACAACATCTTCGGCGAGGCGGGCGTGGACACGGTCGACCTCTACTACGACCTCTACGTCGGCCGGGCCTCGGTGGATGACACCGTCCAGGTCAACACTTTCGTGGACAAGGTCCTGACCCACGAGCAGAACCCGCCCACCGACTACCTGCGCCGGATGCTGCTCGCGGACGCGGAGCTCTGGTCCGGGTACAACCACCAGCAGTCGAACGACTCCATCGCGGCCATCACCCCGGCCGGCTGGACCGACGTGTTCATCCACAGCCCGACCAACACCACCGCCATCCGCGATTCGCTCAACCACGGGTTCCAGTTCGCGCACATCGTCGGCCACGGCAACGACGTCGGCATTTACAATGGCTCCACCAACATGTACGGCAACGCCGCGGCCGGCGCCCAGACCAACGCCGCCCGCGTCAACCTGCTCAACTCGATCGCCTGCTACCCGGGCAATTTCGAGTACTCCGACTGCCTCGCCGAGGTCGCGCACAACCGGCGCGGCGGCGGCTCGGTCGCGGTGATCATGAACTCCCGGTACGGCTGGGGCCAGCCGCCCAACCTCGGCCCGTCCGAGAAGCTCGACATCCGGTTCTACGATTACTTCTTCAACCACGATACGATGCCGATCGGCATCACCCACGCCGCCTCGAAGGAGTTCTACCGCAGCCTCGCCCTCAACCAGCAGGTCTGGCGCTGGTGCTACTACGAGCTGAACCTGTTCGCGGACCCGCTGCTGATGATGTACGAGGACATCCCGGGCAGCCTCGCCCTCGAGTTCGACAGCCCGATCATGACCGGCGGCCGGAACTACACCGTCACCGTCCGCAGCGGCGGCAGCGCGCTCGCGGGCGCGCTGGTCTGCCTGCAGAAGGGCGCGGAGGTTTACGCCCGCGGCTGGACCAATGGCTCCGGCCAGGTCACGCTGGCCATCAACCCGGCCACCGCCGGCTGGCTGCAGATTACCGCCACCGCCGCGAACCACCTGCCCGAGTACGATTCCTGCCAGGTGCTGGACACGTTCCGCGACGTCGCCGCGATGCGGGTGCTCGCCCCGTCGGGCAGCATCCTGGCCGGCACGACCGTCGCCCCGCAGGCGCTGGTGAAGAACCTCGGCACCGCGACCGAGCTCAACGTCCCGGTCCGGTTCCGCATCGGCGCGGGCTACTCCGATACCCGCAGCATCGCCAGCCTGGCGCCGGGCGATTCCGCGGTCGTCAACTTCGTGGGCTGGACCGCCGGCCCGGTCGGCGGGCACCTCGGCGCCTGCTCGACCGCGCTGGTCGGCGACATGCTGCCCGCCAACGACACCGCCTCGCTGGGCTTCAGCGTTTACGAGCTCCGCGACGTCGGGGTCACCGCGATTCTCGCGCCGGCCGGCACGCTCGACTCCGGCGCAACCGTCACCCCGCAGGCCCGCGTCCGCAACCACGGCTCGGTCGCGGCCGCGTTCCCGGTCATCTGCCGCATCGGCGCGGGCTACGCCGACACCGCGCTGGTCGGCGGCCTCAACCCCGGCGATTCGACCGTCGTCAGCTTCGCGAGCTGGACCGCGACCGGCGCCGGCCCGCAGGCGGTCGCCTGCTCGACCGCGCTGGCCAACGACACCTTCCCGGCCAACGACCGGCTCGTTGACTCCGTGTTCGTGGCCAGCCGCGACGCCGAGGTCATCGCCATCCTGTCGCCGACCGGCACCTTCGACTCGACCGGCGTCCGGGCGGTCCAGGCCCGGGTGCGCAACAACGGCAACACCGCCGCCAGCTTCCCGGTCGTGTTCCGCATCACCGGCCCGGCGGCCTGGTCCGACACCGCGCAGGTCTCCAACCTCGGCCCGGGCAGCGAGGCCACGGTCAACTTCGCGAACTGGCCGATCGGGCCGCGCGGCAGTTACACCGCCGCCTGCTCCACCCGGCTGGCGGGCGACGCCAACCCGGCCAACAACCGGCTGACCGGCGGGTTCACGGTCCGGATCCGCGACGCCGCGGCCATCGGGCTGGCCTCGCCGCCGGCGGTGGTCGATTCCGGCTCGGTCGTGCCGGTGCGGGCGATCGTCGCGAACTACGGCTCGGTCGCGTCCGACATCGGGGTCCGGGTATCGCTCGGCAGCTACTACACGGAGCAGACCACCGCCACCATCGGCCCGAACACGCTGGACACCGTCGCCCTGCCCGACTGGCAGGTCCTGCTCGGCCGCGGCAGTTGGCCGACCGTCTGCTCGGTCTGGGTCGCGTCCGACATCGACCCGGGCAACAACGTCTTCCGGGGCCAGCTCACCGTCGCGGTCCGCGACGCGGGCGTGACCGAACTGCTCGCCCCGTCCGGCCGGGTGGACTCCGGCACGGTCGTCACCCCGCGCGCCCGGGTCCGCAACCACGGCAACCTGCCCGAGACCTTCCCGGTGCGGTTCGTCATCACCGACGGCTACGGTGAAACCCGCACCGTCTCGCTCCCGCCCGACACCGACACCGTGCTGGCCTTCAGCCCCTGGACCGCGGGCACGCCGGGCGAGTACGCGGTCAGTTGTTCCACCCGCCTGCCCGGTGATATGCGGCCGGCCAACGACCGCCGTACCGGCAGCGTCAACGTCGCGGGCACCGACGTCGGGGTCACCGCCATCATCGCGCCCGGCCCGGGCGTGATGCCCGGCCCGCTCGAGCCCGCCGGCCGCTGGCGGAACTACAGTATGGCCGCGCGGGATTTCACCGCGTTCATTCGCGTCTTTGACTCGGCCGGCAGCCCGATCTACGAGGACCAGGCCGCGGTCAGCGCGCTCGAGCCGGACTCCGCGGTGGAGGTCGTGTTCTCGCTCTGGGACGCGGCCACCGGCAACTACACCGTCCGCTGTTCGACCTGGTGCGACGGCGACCGCAACCCGTCCAACGACACCGCGGCCCGCGCGTTCCGGGTCTTCCAGCGCGACGTCGGGGTCGAGGCCATCGTCTCCCCGATCGGGAATATCCGGCCCCTGCCGATCTCACCGGTCGTCCGGGTCGCCAACCCGGGCGAGGCCACCGAGGAGTTCTGGTGTTTCCTGACCATCGTGGATACGGTCACCGGTCGGGAGATGTATTTCGATTCCGCGTTCGTCACCGGGGTCAACCCCGGCCAGTCGGTGTCGCGCAGCCTGCCCGGCTGGGTCGCCACGGTCGGGTACTTCCAACTCACCGCCTGGACCGCGCTGCCCGGTGACGACTACCCGGCGAACGATACCGCCCGCGCCCGGGTGAACTGCACCCCGGGCGCGCTCGGCTGGGAGGTGCGCGCCGACCTGCCGCCCGGGACCGGCCCGGCGCGGCACGGCGCCTGCCTGACCGCCATCGAGACCGACAGCACGCTCATCTACTGCCTGAAAGGCAACAAGACCCGGGATTTCTTCGCCTACCGGGTTGCGGAACGCGCCTGGACGCCGCTCGCCGACATCCCGCCCGGGCCTTCCGCCCGGCCGGTGCGTAAGGGCGCGGCGATGACCACCGACCGCGCGCGGTACGTTTACGCGCTCAAGGGCAACCGGACCCACGAGTTCTGGCGCTACGACACCCGGGAAGACGCCTGGGAACAGCTCGCCGACCTGCCCGCGGGTGCCCGGCGGCTGGGCGACGGTGCCGGGCTTGGGTATGTGGTGGTCGGCGATTCCGGGTTCGTGTACTGCCTCAAGTCCTCCAAGACCACCGAGTTCTACCGCTACTCGGTGGAGTCCGAGACCTGGCAGGCCGCGGCCGACGCGCCGGCCGGGCTGGCCGGTCGCGGGTTCGCCAAGGGCTCCGCGTTCTGCGCGGGCGCGGCCGGACTGTACGCGCTGCGCGGACGGTACAATGAGTTCTCGCGCTACGACCCGGCGCTCAACCGCTGGACCGGGCTCGCCGGGCTGCCGGACTACTCCGCCACCGGCCGGCGCAACCGGGCCAAGGACGGCTGCGCGCTGGCCGGTGACGGCCGGGACGTCATCTACGCGTTCGCCGGCGGCAACCGGCAATGGTTCTTCGGGTACTCCGAGGCGCTCGACCGCTGGACCGAACTCGAGTCGCTCCCGCGCGGGCCGAGCCGCCGCCGGGTCAAGAGCGGCGCCTCGCTCGCGCAGGCCGGGCTCCAGACCTGGGCCATCAAGGGCAACAAGACCAACGAGTTCTGGGTTTACACCCCGGACACGATGGAAATCTCCGGGGTCAGGCCCGAACCGGCGGAGGAATCCCGGCCCGGCCGGGATGGGGTGATGGCGGGGCCGCTCGAGAAGCTCGCGCCCGGCATCCTGCTCGGGCCCAACCCGGCGCGGGGGGAAATCAGCCTGTTCGCGGGCAACATCGGCGGTGAGGCGCGGGTCGAGCTGGTTTCCGCGCTCGGCACGGTGCTGGTGGCGCGCGCGCTCCCACCGCGGGCCGGCCTCCGCATCCCGGTCGGGCACCTGCCCGCGGGCAGCTACTTCATCCGGGTCCGGCTGGGCGAGACCGAGCTCACCCGCAAGGTGGTCATCAGCCGGTAGCGGACCTCACACTGAGAAAGGAGCCCCGGCCGCCCGGGGCTCCGGCTATTCGGTTACCGTTTCGCCGGCCGCGGTCCAGGCCGGGTCCACCACGCACACGAACTCGATCTCAATCTCCCCGTCGTTTTCCAGCCACTGCTCCGTGTTGGCCGGGATGTACACCGCGTCGCCCGGGCCCAGCCGCCGGGCCTCCCCGTCGACGCGCATCACCCCGCTCCCGCGCACCAGCCAGTACACCTCCGCCTGCTCCAGCCAATGGGGTTTCGAGCGCGCGCCCGGGGCCAGCCGGGCAACCGCGATGGAACAGCGACAGCCGACCGGGTCCCGGTCCGGGTGGAACAGCTCTCTAAGCCGGGTGCCGTCCCCGGCGGTGATTTCCGGGCAGTCGGCCAGCCGCTTGACCAGCAAACCGGTCAGGACTCGAGCCGACCGACTTCGGCCTCGACCGCGGCCAGCAGTTCGTTGTCGCGGATGACCCCGGCCAGCCGGTTGATGTCGTGCTGGACCGGCCGGTCCTCGACCATCGGCTCGACATGCCGCCGGATGACCTCGTACGCCACCCGGGTGCCCCGACCCAGCCCGAGCGGCTTGCGGAACTCCACCGCCTGCGCCCCGGCCATCAGCTCAATCGCGACCACGTACCAGGAGTTGTCCAGTATCTGCCGCGCCTTCAGCGCGGACGTGAACGCCATCGACACGAAGTCCTCCTGGTCCGCCGCGGCCGGGATGGACCCGATTGCCGCCGGCGCGGACAGGATACGGTCCTCGCAAATCAGCATCCCCTGGGTGTACTGGGTCAGCATCAGCCCGGAGAACATCCCCGCGCCCCGGGTGAGGAACGCGGGCAGGCCACAGGAGAGGTTCCGATTCATCAGCCGGTTGGTCCGGCGCTCGGACAGCACCGCCACCATCGTCACCGTCGTGCCCAGGCTGTCCAGCCCGAGCGCGAGCGGCGTGCCCTGGAAATTCGCGCCGGTCAGGTACGCCTCGTCGTCCGGGAAGAACACCGGGTTGTCCCCGACCCCGTTCAGCTCGATCTCGAACATCCCCCGCGACCATTTCCAGGCGTCCTTCGCCGCGCCCACGACCTGCGGCGTCGAGCGCAGGCTGTAGGCGTCCTGCACCTTCTTGCCCGGCTGGCGCAGCATCTCCGAATCATCCACCAGCCGGCGGACGTTCGCCGCGCAGGTGATCGCGCCCGGGTACCCGCGCGCCTTGTGAATCCGCTCGTCGCAGGCGGTCATGTTCGCGTTCAGCACCTCCAGGGTCAGCGCGACCGCTACTTCGCTGGTCCGGAAGTACCTGTCCGCCTCCTCGTGGAGCAGCGCGCCCCAGCCCGCGGTCATGTTCGAGCCGTTGATGGTTGCCAGCCCGTCCCGGGTCTCAAACTCCACGCAGTCCACCCCGGCCTTGTCCATCGCTTCCCGGCCGGGCATCATCCGGCCCTCGAACCAGGCCTCGCCCTCGCCGAGCAGGACCAGCGCCAGCTGGCTCATCGGGGACAGGTCTCCGCAGGCCCCGACCGAACCCTTGTCGAACACCACCGGGGTCACGCCCCGGTTCAGCATCGCCACCAGCGTCTCGACGACTTCCAGCCTGATGCCGGAATGGCCCTTGGACAGCACGTTGATGCGCGAGCACATCGCGGCCCGGACCACCTCGACCGGCAGAGGCTTCCCGCAGCCCGCGGAATGGCTGTACACGATGTAGCGCTGGAACTGCTTGAGCTGGTCGGGAGAAAGCAGGACCTCGGACAGCTCGCCGATGCCGGTGGTGATGCCGTACATCACCGCCTGCTGTTTGACCTTATCCTCGACGAACGCCCGACATTTCAGGATTCGCTCCTTCGCGGCCGGGGCCAGCTCCACCGCCTCCCCGCGCGCGACCCGGACGACGTCTTCGATCTTGAGGCTGCTGCCGTCAAGAATTATCGCCATGCTGTGTGCCTCCTGCTCGGTTGCTCCCGCCCCTGCCCCGGCCGCGGCGCGGCCGGCCCGCGGGCGCGCGGCCACCGCCCCGTTCCGGGCGGGCCGGCGCGACCCGCCGGGTCATGTCCCGGGCGTGGCTTCCCGGCCAGTACACCCGGCGGCATTTCGGGCAGCGGCTGAAGTCGTAATGGATCTGGTAGATGAAGAATGGTATCGACGGCCGGGCCTGCTCCCGGCTGACCTTCTCCAGCGGCTCGTTGCATTCCAGGCACCGGTCCCCGGGCGGGGGCGGCGGCGCGGCTGGCTGCGGTTCCGGGGCAGCGGTGGCCTCTGCCGGTTCGCCGCCGGCCAGGCCGAACCGTGCCCGGACCTGGACGAGCTGTTCGGCCGAGTCGTTGCTGTCGACGTACACCGCGCCGGGCAGTTCCTTCAGCCGGCTATTCCGGGTCAGAAACACCCGGTTCTGCTCGAGCGCCCGCTTGTACCCGCGCATCCCGCCGATGCCACGGTGGTACTCGGTATCCACGCCCAGCTTGCGCAGTTCGCGGCTGAGCTTGCCGAGCATTGTGTCGCAGGCCAGCCGGGTGGCGGCCGGTTGCCCGTTCTGATTCTCGTTCGTGTCCTGCATCGGCTAAATCTAGCCGGATTCACCCCGAAATCAAGGCGGCCCGGCTTGACCCGGGCCGGGCCGGGGCTACAGTTAGACAGGCTCAAGCTGACCCGCAGGAGGTTTACAATGTCTCGCAATATGCTGCTTCTGTCCCTGACCGCTGTCCTGCTGTTCGCGGTCGTCGCCGGCTGCGCGCCGGGCAACGAACGCTGGGCGTCGCTCGATAACAAGGCGAACTTCTGGGCCGGTCTCTGGCACGGCCTGATCATCGTCGTCACGTTCGTCGTCAGCCTTTTCACCGATACCGTCACCATCTACGAGGGAACCAATGTCGGCTGGGGCTACAACCTCGGCTTCCTGCTCGGGGCGATGATTTCTCTCGGCGGGGGCATCCGCTCGAGCACCCGGCGGAAGCGCAAGGTGATAGTGCGCACCCCGGACCCGGAGCTCATCGGCCGGCGGGTCGAGCGCGGCGTGCGCGAGGGCATCCGCCGCGCGTTCGCGGACCGCACCGGCGGCTTCTCCGAGTCCGACTGGGAGGAGCTTGGCCGGCGCATCGAGGAGCGCCTGCGCGAGGAGTTCCGCGACCTCGACAAGGAGGTCTGACGTGCGCCGCCTCCTCGCGGTCCTTGTCGCGCTGGGTTCGGTCCTGCCCGCGGCCCGGTTCGAGACGGGCTCCGGCTTCACTCTCCCCGCCAACAAGCGCCAGGTCGGCGACCTCTACTACCAGGGTTCCGTCCTGCGCCTCGACGGTGAAACCGACGGCAGCGTCGTGGCCGCCTGCCAGGCCGCGGCAATCGCCAGCCGGGTCAGCCGCAACATCTTCCTCGCCGCCCAGACCATCGGCCTCGACGGCCCGGTCGGCGGCGACGTCACCGCGCTCTGCCAGCAGATCACCGTTACCGACTCGGTCGCAGGCGCGGTGCGCGTACTGGCCGGCACGGTCCACATCGCCGGCCGGGTCGGGCGTGACCTGCTCGCCGCCGCCTCCGGCATCAGCCTGGCCCGCGACGCAGAAATCGCCGGCGACCTAGTCTGCGCCACCGGCAAACTCACGATCGACGGCGCGGTGCGCGGCGACGTCCGGGTGGCCGCCCGGGAACTGGTTATCTCGGGTATCGTGGACGGCGATGTGATCTGCGCGGTAGAGGAACGCATCCTCCTCACCGAGGACGCCCGGGTGTTCGGCAGCCTACGCTACTCGGCCGAAAAGCAGCTCGACCTCGGCAACCCGGACGCGGTCTTCGGCGCGACCGAGTTCACCCGCCGGGTCCGTAGCGATTTCGACGATGTCCGGCCCTTCCGGCCCCGGCTGGACCTGCTCCGGGTCATCCTGCTGCCGTTCGCGGTGCTTTCAATGCTCGGCGCGCTGGCGGTCGCGTTCCTGCTCGTCGCGGTCTGGAAGCGCATCCTGCTCCGGACGCTGGAGACCGCCGGCCGGCGGTTCGGCCGCACCGTCGGGGCCGGCGCAATCGCGCTGCTCGCCGCCCCGGCCGCCATCGTCGTCGCGCTCGCGCTCGTGGTCACCTTCCCGGTCGGGATCATCGGCGGTGCGGTCTGGCTCATCGGGCTGTACCTCGCCCAAGTCATCGCCGGGATGTTCATCGGCCGCTGGCTCTTCCGGCTGTTCGGCGGCAAGGGCGCCTCGATCTGGCTCACCACGCCGGTCGGAGTCATCCTCGTCCACGCGCTCTGCGCGGTGCCGTTCGTCGGCTGGCTGATGTGGCTGTTCGCGGCGATGATCGGTTTTGGGGTGATCGTCGAACTGCTCGCCGGCAGCCGCCGGGTCTGAGCCCGCGCGGAAGGAAGCCGCTGATGCCCGCGCGGCCTGTCGCAGCGCCGCGGGCACGGCCGCGCTCCCGTGCGCTGCCGCTACTCCTGCTCCTGCTCTGTGCCGCCTGCCGACCGGCCGCGCCCGCCTCTCGTCAGCAGACCCGCCTGCTGATGGGCACCTACGTCACCATCACCGCCCGGGGCCCGGCCAGGGAAACCGACCGGGCGCTCGCAGCCGCGTTCGCCCGGCTCGACACCATCAGCCGCCGGTTTAGCTACCGCGACAGCACCGGCCCGCTCTACACGTTCAACCTGCGCGGCGAGCCTTTCGCGGATGCGGAAATCGCCGTCCTGCTCCGGGTCGCCGCCGAGGTCAGCGCCGCCACCGGCGGCGCGTTCGACGTCACCGCCCAGCCGCTGGTCGCGCTCTGGGGATTCGCCGCCGGCGTGCCGGCGGTACCCGACCCGGCAGACATCGAGAGCACGCTCGCGCTGGTCGGCTGGCAGCACCTCGCAATCCGCGGCGACACCGTCGCCGGGCTGGTCCCCGGCCTGCGCCTGGACCTCAGCGGCATCGCCAAGGGCTACGCCATCGGCGAAGCCGCCCGGGTCCTTCGTGACCAGGGCGTCAACTCCGCGCTGGTGGACGCCGGCGGCGACATCTACGCGCTGGGCCGGAAGGACGACAGGGACTGGCGCGTGGGCGTCCGCCACCCCCGCGGCGGGGATATTGTCGCGGTCATCCCGGCCGCGGATGTCGCGGTCGTGACCTCGGGCGACTACGAGCAGGCATTCACCATCCGGGGCGACACCAGCTACTGCCACATCATCGACCCCCGCACCGGCCGGCCTGCCCGCGGCCTAGCCGCGGTGACCGTGGTCGCCTCCGACCCGGGCCGGGCCGACGCCTGGGCGACCGCGCTGTTCGTCCTCGGCCCGGACGCGCTCGGGCTGGTCGAGGCGACCGAGAACCTCGAGGCGCTGTTCATCACCCCGGACCTGAAGATGACCTGCTCCTCCGGCCTCGCCGCGGTGCTCGAACTGCCGGCACCGCCGGACAGCCTCGCGCCCTGAGGTTTGACACCCCGGCGAACCGGCCTACAATTTCGCTTCCCGCGCTGCGCGCCGGGCAAACTGGATGTCAGGAGTCTATTTTGAGCGATAAGACCAAAGGCCTGCTGCTGGCAGCGTTCGCCTTCTTGTTCCTCTTTCCCGGCCTTGCCCTGGCCTACCTCGACCCGGGCACCGGGAGCTTCATCCTGCAGATGCTCGTCGGCGCGGTGCTGGGCGGGCTGGTCGCCATCGGCCTGTTCTGGCGCCGGTTCACCGGCTGGCTCCGACGGGTGTTCTCCCGGGGCCGCAAGGATGACCAGTCCCGGCCCGAGTAACCAGTCCCCGGCCTCGTTCCGCGACCCGGACGGGTTCGTGTTCTTCCGCGGCCGCGAGTTGTTCCGCCAGGTGAACCTGTCCGGCCGGGAGGAGTACGACCTGTTGATGTCCTCCGGGCTGCACGACGCGCTGGTCAAGGACCGCCTGCTCGTCCCGCACGAAGAGACCTCCGCCCCGGCCGCCCGGCCGGAGAAGTGCTACAAGGTCATCCGGCCCGAGCCGGTGCCGGTGATTTCCTACCCGTACGAGTGGTGCTTTTCCGAGCTGAAGGATGCGGCGCTGGCCACGCTCGCGGTCCAGGAGCGGGCGCTGGAGTTCGGGATGTCGCTGAAGGACGCCAGCGCCTACAACATCCAGTTCCTGCGCGGCCGACCGGTGTTCATCGATACGCTGTCGTTCGAGCGGTACCGGGAGGACTCTCCCTGGGTCGCCTACCGGCAGTACTGCCAGCATTTCCTCGCCCCGCTGGCGCTGATGGCGAAAACGGACATCCGGCTCGGCCAGCTTCTGCGCATCCACATCGACGGAGTGCCGCTGGACCTCGCCAGCCGCCTGCTGCCGGGCCGGACGCGCTGGTCGTTCGGGCTGGCAACCCACATCCACCTCCACGCCCGGACCCAGCAGCGCTACGCCGGCCGGGCGGAGAAAGTCGAGCCCCGCCGGTTCACCCGCAACGCGCTCACCGGCATCCTGCGCAACCTCGCCGCGGTTACCCGCGGGCTGTCCTGGCGGCCGGCCGGCACCGAATGGGCGGAGTACTACGGTGAGACGAACTACTCCGACGCCGCGTTCCGGCAGAAACTGGGGCTGGTCGAGCGGTTTGCGGCCACCGCCGCACCCGCGACCGCCTGGGACCTCGGCGCCAACACCGGCGTGTTCAGCCGGGCGGCCGCGAAAACCGGGGCCAGGGTGGTGGCGTTCGACATCGACCCGGCCGCGGTCGAGAAGAACTACCGCGACTGCCGCGCATCCGGCGAGGAACGCATCCTGCCGCTGGTGATGGACCTGACCAACCCCAGCCCGGGCCTGGGCTGGGCAAACGAGGAACGGATGGCACTCGCCGCCCGCGGCCCGGTGGACCTGGTGCTGGCGCTGGCGCTCGTCCACCACCTCGCCATCTCGAACAACCTGCCCCTGCCGAAACTCGCCCGGTGGTTCGCCGGGCTGGGCCGGCGGCTCATCATCGAGTTCGTGCCCAAGTCCGACTCGCAGGTACGCCGCCTGCTGGCGACCCGCGAGGATATCTTCCCGGGCTACACCCGCGAAGGGTTCGAGGCCTCGTTCGGGGAGTGCTTCGCGATTGACGAGGCCGCGCCGGTCGAAGGTTCGGAGCGCACGCT
>JAWOIB010000042.1:0-12668 GCA_046484845.1 bacterium | reverse complement strand
GCTCAATGGCCCGGTGCTGAGGACGCTCATCAACTCCGAGGGCCACGGGGTCCACGTGAGCTGGATGTACTCCGCCTCCGAACTGAGTTCATACCCGGACCGCACCACACGCTACAACTACTACGACCACGCCACCCGCGCATGGAACTGGCTTGACCCGGACCACATGCAGTCGGGCATCAGCGTGATGTCCGAACGCGCCGGGTATGGAAACCTCGCCGCGGACCCGCTGACCGGCGTCGCGCTCGTCGCGGCGCATATGGGCTCACCGCTTCGTCCCGAACTGGCGCGGGACATAGGCCCGGGCGCCGGGTTGTTCGAGTACTGCTCAGGCCCGGACGGCTATCTCTGGCCGGTCATCGCGACCGGGGACCCCGACTGGATCCATGTCCTGATGCTCGACGACGCGACGAGAAGTATCCTGTTCTACAGCCGGTGCACGACCTGGTGCAGTTGGGACCCGCCGGTCCACCTCGGCAACCCGGGTTACCCGAACCCGGTTGTCGCCGCCTCGCCGTCTGGGACCCGGGTCGCGGCCAGCTGGACAGCTCGAGAAGGCCCGTTCCGACACTTCCAGGCCTACTACTGTGAGTCCTCCGACCGTGGTACGACCTGGCCGGCGGTCGAGACCCTGCCCCCGCCGCCGGCGTTCGGCGGAGACACGATAGCCGCATTCACCCAGTTCTCGGCTTTCCCGCACTACGACCGGCAGGACCGGCTGCACCTCGTTGCCGGGGTCCAACCGCTTGTGGACTCCCTGGTCCTGGTCGTGCCCTCGGAAATCTGGCACTGGTGCCGGGACAACGAGCCCCGGTGGTCGCGAATTCACCGGGCGGAGGAGGAGCTCAGGGCGCCAATCGGGTACAACGGTTACTACGCCTGCCGGCCGAGCATCGGCGAGGACGCTGCGGGCGGGCTGTATGTCGCCTGGGAGCAGTTCGACGGCCAGAACTTCGAGCCGCGGACAGACCTGCTGCGGGCCGACATCTGGTGGGCACGGGACAACTACAGCAATGGGGCGTCCTGGCAGCCGGCAGTCAGACTGACAGACCCGGACTCCACCTCCAAACGGTTCCCCTGTGTGGTGGACCGTCTCGATGCCGATACCCTGTTGATTGCATACCTGGTTGACCAGCTCGCCGGCTTCCACGTCCAGGGCCAGGGCCCGGCAACGGACAACCCGGTCATCGTTCACCGGGTGCCGGTCGAGGTCGCCTCGGTAGGCAAACCCGGGTCGCCACGGCCCGGCCCGCTCGCCCGGCTGCCGACCGTCATCCGCGGCAGTTTGTTCCTTCGCCCCGTGTCCTGTCCGGACCACACTCAATCCGCTCTGTGTCTCTGTGGTTCAGAATCCTCACCCACGCTGCTCGATGCTTCCGGCCGGAAGGTGATGGAGCTACAGCCCGGCGAGAATGATGTCCGCCGCCTCGCGCCCGGGGTCTACTTCATCCGGACTGCCTTGTGGGAGCGGTCTCCAGACCGCGATTGGGTCCACAAAGTCGTGATCCAGCGGTAGCCCGCCGGGCGTTCTGTTGACCGTCCCGGCCCCGGCGATATACTCTGCCGCAATGGAGCCGGCGGCTTTCGGTATCTCCGGCCTGCGCGGCCGCGTCGGGCTGGACCTGACCCCCGAACTTGTCACCACCGTCGCCCGGGCGTTCGGCGCGTTCGTCGGGCCGGGCCGGGTCGCGGTCGGCCGCGACCCGCGCGTGTCCGGCCCGATGGTCGCCGCGGCCGCGGTCGCCGGCCTCGCCGCCGCCGGCTGCGACGTCCTCGACCTCGGCGTCTGCCCGACCCCGACCGTGCTGCATTTCGTCCGCGCCCGGGGGCTGGCCGGCGGCATCGTCATCACCGCCAGCCACAATCCCGAGGAATGGAACGGGCTGAAGCTCTGCGGGCCGGACGGCCGGTTCCTGTCCCCGGCGGATTTCGGCCGCTTCCGGCCGCTGGCGTTCGACCCGGGCCCGCCGGTCGGCTGGGACCGCTGCGGCGCGGTCGAGCCCGCGCCCGGCGCGGTGGCGGCCCACGTCGCGGCGGTGGCCGGGCACGAGTTCTTCCGGCCCCGGCCCGGGCGGCCGCTCCGCGTCGGGGTTGACGCGGTGAACGGCGCGGCCGCGGAGGCCGGCCCCGCGCTCTGCCGGGCGCTCGGGGCCGAGCCGGTGACGCTGAACTGCGCGACCGGCCGGGACGCGCTCCGGCAGGGATTCCCGCGTCGGCCCGAGCCGACCCCGGCCCACCTGGCCGGTCTGGCCGGGCTGGTCCGGCGGGACGGGCTGGATTTCGGCATCGGGTTCGACCCGGACGGCGACCGGGCCGGGCTGGTGGACGAAACCGGCCGGCCCCTGTCCGAGGAATGGACCCTCTGCCTCGCCTGCCGCTTCATCCTGCCGCTCGCCCCGGGCCCGGTGGTCACCAACCTGTCCACCACCCGGGCGGTCGAGCAGGTCGCGGCCGAGTTCTCGGTGCCGGTGCTGCGCACCCCGGTCGGCGAGGCCGCGGTCACCGCCGGGATGGAAGCCGCGGGCGCGACCATCGGCGGCGAGGGCAACGGCGGGGTCATCCTGCCCGCGGTGAACTTCACCCGCGACGGGCTGGTCGCGCTGGCCTGCGTGCTCGGGCTGGTCGGCCGGGAGAACCGGCCGCTGTCCGCGCTGGCCGCCGGGCTGGGCGACTGGCGGATGGCCGGGACGAAACTGGACCTGGACCGCGCCGCCTTCGCCGCCCGGGCCGGGGCGCTGGTCGCGACCTTCCCGGGCGCGCGGCTGGACGAGCAGGACGGCGTCCGGCTCGAGGGCGCGGACTTCTGGCTCCACGCCCGGCCCTCGAACACCGAGCCGGTCGTCCGGGTCATCGCCGAGGCCCGGGGCCGGGAGCCCGGCCCGGAGCTTGATAAAGCCCGTGCGGTCCTGACCGGGAAAGGAGCCTGAGCGATGTGCGGAATCGTCGGTTACGTCGGCCGCCGGAGCATCACCAACGTCATCATGGTCGGCCTCGAACGGCTGGAGTACCGCGGCTACGATTCCTGCGGCATCGCGCTGGTCGACGGCGGGCTGAAGGTTCGCAAGACCGCCGGCCGGCTGGGCAAGCTCAAGGAAATCCTCGACCGCGAACCGCTCACCGGCAGTGTCGGCATCGGCCACACCCGCTGGGCGACCCACGGCCAGGTCACCGACGAGAACGCCCACCCGTTCACCGACACCGACCGGACCATCGCCCTCGTCCACAACGGCATCATCGAGAACTACCGCGAGCTGCGGGCGAAACTGGTCAAGCAGGGCGCGCGGTTCGTGTCCGAGACCGACACCGAGGTCATCGTCCACCTCATCGCCTCCTATTACCGGCGCGACCTCGGGGTCGCCATCCGCCGCGCGGTCGGCCAGCTCAAGGGCGCGTTCTCGCTGGCGGTGGTCTCGCAGCGGGAGCCGGACCGGGTCTGGGCGGTGAAGATGGGCTCGCCGCTCATCATCGGCCGGGGCCGCGACGAGCTCGTCCTCGCCTCCGACGCGCCCGCGCTGGTCGGCATCGCCCGCCGGATGCTGGTGCTGCAGGACGGCGACATCGCGGTGCTCAGCCGCGACGGGGTGAGCATCACCGACTTCCGTAACCGGCCGGTCGAGCGCCAGTTCGTCCGGATGGAGCTGAAGGCCCGGGCGGTCTCGAAGGGCCGCTACCCGCACTTCATGCGCAAGGAGATTTTCGAACAGCCGAAGGTCATCGCCGGCAACGTCGCCCGCCGGCTCCGGCCGGACAACGTCGGGCTCGACCCGGAGTTCCTGCTCTACCCGGACGACATCGAGAAGCTGGAGCGCATCGTCATCCAGGCCTGCGGCACTTCCTGGCATGCCGGGCTGGTCGGCCGCTACTGGTTCGAGAAGCTCTGCCGCATCCCGGTCTCGGTCGAGATTTCCTCCGAGCTTCGCACCTCGGAGTACATCTACGACAGCAACACGATGATGCTCGCCATCAGCCAGTCGGGCGAGACCGCCGACACCCTCGCCGCCCTGCGCGAGTCCTGCAACCGCGACATCAAGTCGCTGGCGGTGCTCAACACCCGCCGCTCCTCGATCGACCGCGAGGCCGACTCGACCGTTTACATCCACGCCGGGCCGGAAATCGGGGTCGCCTCGACCAAGGCCTACACCGCCCAGCTCTTCACCCTGCTCAGCCTCGCGCTCTACTTCGCCCGCATCCGGGGCACGATGCCCGACCGCAACTTCCGGGAAATCACCGCCGGCATGGCCGAGCTGCCGCGGCTGATGCGGCGGGCGCTCGCGCTCGACCAGGCGGTGCTGGAAACCGCCGGCCGGCTGTCCGGCGCCCACGATTTCCTGTTCCTGGGCCGGGGCATCAACTACCCGACCGCGCTCGAGGGCGCGCTCAAGCTGAAGGAAATCGCGTACGTCCACGCCACCGGCTACCCGGCCGGCGAGATGAAGCACGGCCCGATATCGCTCATCGACGAGAACGTCCCGGTCATCTGCATCGCCCCGCGCGACTCGGTGTACGAGAAGATGATCTCGAACATGGCCGAGGCCCGCGCGCGCAAGGGCCGCAT
This sequence comes from bacterium, assembly GCA_046484845.1. Taxonomy (GTDB): domain Bacteria; phylum Hydrothermota; class Tepidihabitantia; order Tepidihabitantales; family Tepidihabitantaceae; genus DSBX01. The sequence goes on along the minus strand of JAWOIB010000042.1, from coordinate 8,113 downwards.
CATCGCGGTCGGCACCCGGGGCGACCGGAACCTGGCCGAACTGGCCGAGCAGGTGTTCTACATCCCGGACGTACCCGAGTACCTCTCCCCGCTGCTCACCGTCCTGCCCCTCCAGTTGCTGGCCTACCACATCGCGGTGCTGCGCGGCTGCGACGTGGACAAGCCCCGCAATCTTGCCAAGTCGGTCACGGTCGAGTAGCCTGCTCGCCGTGCCCACGACCGGCGACCCGGCCCGCGCCCGCGTCGGCGACCGCCCGGGTGGTTTTCGCCCGCTGAGCCGGCCCGACCGCCCGCTAAGCGGCAGGCCGGGTTACCCCCGGCCTGCCTTCTTGGACCTCCAGCGGCGGGCTCACTGCACCCGCACCAGTTTCTGCACCCCGGTGAACCCGGGCGCGGTCAGCCGCACGTAGTAGATGCCCCGGCCGACCTGCCGGCCGGCAGCGTCCGACCCGTCCCAGGCCAGCGCGTACCGGCCGGCCGCGCAGGGCCCGTCCCGCAGGTGCCGCACCAGTCGACCGTCGCTGGCAAGCACGGCCAGCTCCACCGGGCCGGCAACCGGGACCGCGAAGCTCACCTGCCTGCCGGCGAAATCCGCACGCAGCTCGTACCCGGCCGGCAGGGTCTGCTCACCGGCCAGCCCGACCTCGGGCACAACCAGGAAAGTCCAGTGAACGACGCCCAGCAGAATCGTGTCGTCCTGGACGAACAGCGAACAGCAACTAACGTGCTCGCCCAGGGTCTGGAACCGGAAGGGCCGCAGGCTGACAACCGTGTTCCCGCCGCCCGGCAGCGTGAACCGGACCGAGTCCGCATAAACCAGCGAGTCATCGGACACACGAATCGCCATCCTGAGAGTCAGCGAGAAGGACTCGCCGCCGTAGTTGAAGACTCTGACCTGCGGGGTTACCGTTGTCAGCGTGTCAATGGTCCCGGTCGGTGCGACCCCTGCAATTCCGACGTCGCTCACGACCGGGTTCTCCGGGTAGCGGCGGAGGCCCGACTCTGTGTGCGGTCCGCCTGCCGGGAGCCGGCGTTCCGCGCTGATTGGCGCGGGCCCGGGCTCCCGCCCGCCGGGCCGGTCGAGGCCGGATGAGAAGGCAAGAGCGGCAGTCATTGCCACCAGGATGGCGGTGCATAGTGCCGGACGAAGATGCAGACTCACGGGTGCCTCTCGCGCTCATCGTAGCTCGCAGCCCCGTTCTGTCAAGATGCGGCAGGCCGGTTTGCGCGGCGGGTGCTACCGGGCCGGCCCGGTCACCGGTTCAAGCGGGCAGTCGTAAGTCGTGCTGCCCCGCACGACCGCAAAGCCCAGCCGTTCGTAGAGCCGGCGGGCGCTGGTGATGTTCTCGTCATCTACGCCGAGCTCGACCTCCGCCAGGCCCTGCGCGGCCAGCCAGGCCATCCCTTCCAGCATCAGCCGCTTGGCGATGCCCTTGTTGCGGTGCGCCTTGAGCACACCGACCGACCAGAGCCCGCCGCGGCTCGTGCCGAGCTGTTCGTTCTCGGCCGGGTAGTAGCCGTGGATGAGAAACCCGGCGGCTTCGCCCGAGAACCGGGCAATCGTCCGCCGGACCACGAAACCCATCGCGACGACGTTGTCCATCCAGTAACGCCGGGATGCCTCGGTGCCGTCGCGATGGCCGAAGTGTTCCCGGAATGCCTCGTTGGAGAGTCGGGTCAGCAGGCTGACCGCTTCGTCCGAGGCCCCGGCATCCTCCACGGAGACATCCGGGTGCTCGCCGACACCGGAGGGCAGGTTTGCGAGCGGACGACGCATCAGGCTGAACCGACGGGTCGGCCGGAAGCCGAACCCGGCCAGGAACGCGGCCGCCGGCCGGTTCCAGTCGCCGATGGCAGTACGCGCCGTCTTCATCCCGCGCGAGCGGAGGTAGTCGAGCGCGTGTCGGGCCAGCGCCGTGCCGATACCGCGGCGTCGGTACGCCGGCAGAACCGACGGCCCTGCGAGGAAGCCGAGCGGCTCAGAGCGGTGTGGGTCCACCGCGCCGGTGACGGTGCCGACCGGTATGCCGTCCAGCTCCGCGAAGAAGATGCCATCCGCGGTCCAGTCCGGCGATTGCCGGGCGATGCGGAACTGCTCAATGGTCTCGGGCACGAAGTCCGGCGACCCGGCCTCGGCGGCGTTGACGATAGCCAGCAGGGTTTCGTCATCGCAGTCCGGCACACAGGGCCTTATGCGGAGTCCGTCCATCGTGCAGAGTGTAAGCCACGGTCCGGCTGTCGTCAATGGCCTGCCCCGGAGGTTGGAAACGACACCGGGGGCGCGGGTCTGCCCGCGCCCCCGGTAGAAGAGACTGCCCTACTGTACGCGGACCAGTTTCTGCACCCCGGTGAACCCGGGCGCGGACAGCCGCACGTAGTAGATGCCCCGGCCGACCTGCCGGCCGGCAGCGTCCGACCCGTCCCAGGCCAGCGCGTACCGGCCCGGCTGGAGCGCGCCCTGGACCAGCATCCGCACCAGCGTACCGTCAATCGCGTACACCCCGACCTGCGCCGGCGAGCTCTTCGGCAGCGCGAACCGGACCAGCGCCCGGCCGGTCGTCGGGTTCGGCTGGACCCGCGCCAGCTCGAACGCCCGCGGCAGGCTGCCGCCGCCCTCGATGCCAGTCGGCGGGACAACCTGGAAGCTGTCCGCCATCACGTCATTCGCCGGGTTCTCATCACCCGCGAGCATCGTCCGGACCCGGGCTTCGAACCAGCCCACACTGCCCGCGGTCCAGTCCGTGAACTCGACCGTGTCCGAGGCGCCCGCGGCCAGCGTCACCGCCTGCGTGTCCGCCCAGGCCGCGATCGCGAACTCGACGTCGAAGGTCTCCGGCCCGGTGCCGTGGTTGGCGATCACCGCCCGCGGCACCACCACCGACCCGGAATCGACCTGCCCGGCCGGCGCCACGATCGTCGCCACCCCGACGTCCCGCGCACCCGCCGCCGGCTCGATGTCGCCGGTCACCACCCAGGCGAACGGCTGGCGGGCGGCGGTGGCCACGTTCTGGCCGTACACCCGGAGCGTCCATACCCCGGTCTCCGGGGAGTTGACCCGGAAGCCTTCCTCGACATTGATATTGTCCCAGCTCGTCGGGTTGGGCGTGGACTGCCCGCTGGTGAACTGGTTGCCCCGGTACTGCGTGCCCGAGGGCGCGGTCAGCTCCAGGTGCAGGTTGTTGACCAGCGTCGGGTTCGCGTTGGGCGCGGCCGCGGTATCGGTCCAGGCCAGCATCGCCCGGAGCGGGATCGCTGAGCTGACCTCGAACTCCTGCTCCTTGAACTCGCCCGTCGCCACCCCGGTGGTGTCGTCCTTCAGCAGCAGCCGGCGCGTCTGGCCCGGGAAGTGGAGCACCGAGTCCGCGTCCACCCGGCCCCAGCCGATGTTGTTGTCCGGGACCGTGAAACTGCCCACGTTCGGGTCCCCGGACACCATCGCCATCGCCCGCATCAGCGCGGCCGAGATGTAGGTGATGCGGTTGCCCGGCTCCGGCGTCCCGGTCGGGTAGTAGCCGTCGCGCAGGTACTGGCGCATCAGCCCGATCGCGCCGTTCGCGGCCGGGGTCGCCATCGAGGTGCCGGACATCTGGGAGTAGGTGTTCGTCGCCGGGGAGTTGCGGGCCGACCAGAGGTCAACGCCCGGGGCGACCACGTTGGGCTTGGTCCGGCTGTCCTGCGTCGGTCCGCGCGAGGAGAAGCTGGCGATCGCGTTCGAGGAGGTGCCGTTCTGCGTCGCGCCGATGGTCAGCACGTTCTTGGCGATGCCCGGGTTGCGCAGCCGCCGGGTGCTCGACTCGTTGCCCGCGGCCAGCAGGTTCAGGAAGTCCTTGTGCGCCCAGCCGAACGCGTCGGTCGAGGCATCCTGGAGAAGGTAGGTGCCCGATGAGTTGCTCCAGCCCCAGGAACCGGAATGCTGGACTATCGGCCGCAGCGAGTCGGGCAGGCCCCGGCCCGCGTAGGTCGTGTCCCAGAGCGCCCAGAGGTCGGTCTGGAGGATGAATGAGCCGCCGGATGCCGAAACGTCCACGAAGTACAACCGGGCGTCCTTCGCCATCCCGTCGTAGTTGCTCGTGCCGCCGACCGCCGAGTCGTTGCCGGCGACGGTCCCGTTGACGTGGCTGCCGTGGTAGGGCGACTCGTTGGCCGCCGCGGTGCCGTACAGCTTGAACGCCACGACCTTGCGGTGGTCCGGCCAGATGCCGGGCGGCGTAATCGACAGGGCCGGGTCCCGGAACATGTCGTGGCCGGTATTCAGGCCGCTGTCGGTGGTCGAGAGCACCAGCCCCCGGCCGCGGATACCGTGCGCCCAGACGTTCCGGGCCGCCATCGAGGTGTCCGGCGGGGCCGATGACCGCCAGCCGGTCTGGGTCACCCACTGGGCGTTGTTGTTGACAAACTCGGGCTCGGTCCGGAGCTGGAGCCAGAGAACCTCGTCCCGCCGGGCCAGCGCCGGGATTGCCCGGGCGTCGGCGTGGAACTCGACCGTCACCCCGAACGGGCTCTCCACCACGAGATCGATGGCGGCGCCCTGTGCCGCGAGTGTGCCGGCGGTCTCGACGGTCGAGCCCGGCATCAGCAGCGCGACCAACCGCAGTTCGCCGCTGGCCGCCTCGAGCCCGGGCTCGAGCTTGTAGGCGGGCTGGAACAGCCCGGTCCAGGTCACGAACGGCAGCGCCGCGACCTGCTCCCGCTCGGCCGGGGTCATCCAACAGAGCACCGCGTAGTGCGGCAGGTAGCCGAACGGCTCCAGGCCCAGCCGCTCCAACTGCCGGAACCATTGCCGGTTGAACGGCCCTTCGAGCTGGACTATCCAGTACTGCGCCTCGCCGTCGGTCACGGTGACGCGCAGTTCGTCCGGCAGGGCGGGCTCGCCCCGGCGGGTGTCGATCACCAGCCCGCTGGAAAAACCGATGGTGTGGGCGTCGGCAACCGGCTCGGGTGTGAACCGGCGGGCCGGGCCCATCGTGTACTGACCTGCGACCGCGGTGGCGGTCAGCAGAGCTGCTGCCAGTAACGGCAACATTGTGCGTTTCGACATGTGCGCTCCTGTTCGCGCCCTGAAGCGCGGTTTCCTCACCAAGCGTTACTCGACCTTACACTACATTATATCATAAGACGCGACCCTCCGCCAACCGGTTCGCGCAAGCCTGCCACCCGGAACCGGCCGACCGCCGGCGGCCCGGCAGGTCCCGCTCACCCCCGGCACCAGCGCTTGACATCGAAATCGGCCTCGCTATATTCTTCCCGTCTCAGGCGTTAGGTCGCTTGAGCCTGTTCTTCCCCGACGGGGCATCCGAGTTGACCGGGCGGCCAGTACCACCCGAGTTGCTTCACGGTCCGTTCCCGGCTCGTCCGGGTGCGGCCTGTATTTCCGTGTGGCCGGCCGCCGGGCACAGGCAGAGAGTTACGCCGGCCCGCCCGGGCCGGACAGGATATGAGGAGTAAGCAGTGAGATGCGAAGAAGTCGTTTCCGGACCGCGACCTCTCGACCCACCCGGGGCAGGAAGTGGTCGCCGCGCAGTTCCCGCAGGTTCTTTTCCGCCCGCTGCGCGCGGGCGCTATATGCAAGGAGGCTTGAAGTGATACGAATCGTCCTGCTCACCGTGCTGGTCCTCGCGAGCCAGTTTGCCCCGGCGCAGACGCTCAACGAGGGCTTCGACGGCACCACCTTCCCGCCGCTGGGCTGGGCCGTCTACAACGCCGATGGCGGCACGCGGGTCTGGCTGCGGTACACCAACCGCTACTACATCGCACCCGGGGCCGCCGGCATCGAAGCTGAGACCGACCGGGACAATGACGACTGGCTGGTGACCAGGGCCTTGAACCCGGCCGGCGCCGACACCCTGCTCAAGATGTTCTACCGCGGGCAGAGCGCCGGGCACCGGGAGAGTCTCGAGGTCTGGATTTCGACCACCGACCAGCAGTTGTCCAGCTTCACAACCCGGGTCGCGGCGCTCGGCCTGAGAAGCAACAAATACGAGTCACTCTACGTGTCGCTGGGCTCGCACGTCGGCCAGGCGGTCTACGTCGGGTTGCGCTACGTCTCGACCAACAAGCAACATTCGCTGTTCCTCGACGGCCTGTCCGGCATTCCCTACCCGATGAACGACGTCGGGGTGTGGCAGATTCTCTCTCCCCGGCTCTACGAGGAGACGTCCGCGGTCATCACCCCCCGCGTCCGGGTCATCAACTACGGCACCGAGATCCAGTCCGGCTTCCCGGTGACGATAGCCATCATCGACACCCTGACCGGCACCGTGGTGTTCACCGACACGACCATCGCGGGCACGGTCAGGCCGGACTCGATTCTCGAAATCACGTTCCCGAACAGTTGGGTCGGGGTCCTCGGCGATTACCGGGTCGTCGCGCGCACCCACCTCGCCGGCGACGTCCTGCCCGCCAACGACTCGCTGGTCCGTCGGCTGCGCGTGATGGTGCCGCCGATTCACGACGTCGGCGTGACCGAAATCATCCGGCCGGCCGGCGGCCAGTACGCCGGACCGATCATCCCGCGGGTCCGGGTCGAGAACTTCGGGAGCGAGCACGATACCTTCCCGGTCACGATCCAGATCCTGTCCGGCGGCACCCCGGTCCATACCGACACGATCCAGAACCCGCCGGTCAATCTCGCACCGTACAGCACCGGCGAGTACGACTTCCCGCTGGTCTGGAACGCAGTGGCCGGCGCTTACCTGGTCAAGTCCTGGACCATGCTGCCGACCGACCTCGACCCGGTGAACGACACCGCCACCGCCTACATCGCGATTTCACCGCCGGTTCACGACGTGGCGGCCATCAAGTTCGTTTCGCCGGACACGGTCTATACCGACACCGGCTACACACCCCGGGCGCTGGTCCAGAACACCGGCAGTTACACCGAAACGTTCGACGTCACCGCCCGGATCGGGACCGGTTACAGCAGCACCGTGTCCATCGGCCCGCTGAACCCGGGAGACTACGACACCGCGAATTTCGCGGCCTGGAACCCGGCCGCGCCCGGGCTGTTCGCGGAATCCTGCTACACCCAGCTCTCGACCGATGTGGACCGGGGCAACGACACCATCTTCCGGACCCTGACCGTGCTCGTGGCCGCGCCGACCGTGACCGTCACTTCGCCGAACGGCGGGGAAGTCTGGCAGGTCGGTTCGAACCATGATATCACCTGGTCCCATGGCGGCGGGGCGCCGGATGGTGACTCGATCTGGTACCGCACCAGCGATGCCGGTCCGTGGCTGTTCATCGCCGCGGTCGGCCCGGGCACGACCAGTTACGCCTGGGACCCGGTGCCGAACACCCCGAGCGAAAGCTGCCTGGTCCGGGTGAAGGCGTTCAATGCCACCGGCAGTTACGAAGACCTGAGCGATGCGCATTTCACCATCATCTACCAGGACGTGGGCGCCACCGCGATTCTCACCCCGGTCGGGGTGATTGACTCCGGCGCGGTCGTGGTTCCGCAGGCAGTAGTGTACAACTACGGTTCGCGCACCGAGACCTTCCCGGTGACCCTCAGGATCGGCTCCGTCTACGACGAAACCATCACCGGGGTCACCCTCGCGCCGGGACAGACTGACACCGTTGCCTTCCCGGACTGGACCGCGCAACCCCTCGGCCGGCACGAGGTACTGTCCTTCACCTACCTTGCCGATGACCAGTACCGGGCCAATGACACCGTGTATGGTGATTCCATCACGGTCATCCTGCCGCCGAGGCACGACGTCGGCGCCACGATGATCCTCGCGCCGGTCGGCCAGGTGGACTCCGGCACCGTCGTCACCCCGCGGGCAATCGTCCATAACTTCGGCACCCGCGCCGAAACCTTCCCGGTCACCTTCCGGGTCGGGTCGGTCTATAACCAGACCGTACCCGGGGTGTCGCTCCAGCCGGGCGCGACCGACACGGTCAGCTTCCCGACCTGGGTCGCCCAGCCGGTCGGCAGCTACCAGACCATCGCGTTCACCGCGCTGGCCGGGGACGAGCAGCCGGGCAACGACACGGTGATGAACGAGCTCGAGGTGCTCTACCCCGAGCGGCACGACGTCGGCGCCACGATGATCCTCGCGCCGGTCGGCCAGGTGGACTCCGGCACCGTCGTCACCCCGCGGGCAATCGTCCA
>JAWOIB010000140.1:0-9139 GCA_046484845.1 bacterium | reverse complement strand
GGGGAGGAACCCGGGACAACGGCCGGGCTTCGTCGCGCTGCGAAGCCGGGACCCCCGCGGTTTGACTGCCCGTCGCGCCGGCCTAGGATGATGGCGTGCGCATCGTCGGCCTGACCCCGACCTCGCTCGTGGACTGGGACGGCCACGTCGTCTCGGTGCTGTTCGTCGGCGGCTGTAATCTGCGCTGTCCGTTCTGCTATAACGGCGACCTGGCCCGCGACGACCCGGGCCTTGAGGAAATCCCCTGGCAGGAGGTCGAGCCGGTCCTCACCCGCCGTCCCGGGTTCCTGGACGGCGCGGTCCTGCTCGGCGGCGAGCCGATGATGCACCCGGAGGTGTTCGGCCTCTGCCGCCGCATCAGGCGCCTCGGGCTGAAGGTGAAGGTGGACACCAACGGCTGTTATCCCTACCCGCTCAAGCGGCTCATCGAGGCGCGGCTCTGCGATTTCGTCGCGATGGACGTCAAGGCGCCGCTGACCGAACCCGACCTGAAGAAGGCGACCGGGGTCGGGGCCGACCCGGAGGTCATCCGGCGGTCAATCCGACTGCTCAGGGAGTCCGGGGTCGATTATGAGTTCCGGACCACGCTGGTGCCCGGGCTGGTCGGGCCGGAGAACATCGCGGCCATCGGCGCGGAAATCCGCGGCGCGCGCTGTTGGGCCCTGCAGGGTTATCTGCCCGACAACGCCGCCGCCGCCCGGTTCCGGGAACTGCCCGCCACCACCAGCGCCGACGCCGAGCGACTGGCCGGCCTGGCCGCGCCCTTCGCCGCCGAGGTCAGACTGCGCGGTAAGTTCCTCTAGCCCGCCGTCATTGGGCCGGAGGAGAAAAAACCACAGAGACACAGAGCGGGCAGAGAGAATGCCGGGCGAAGTAGCCGCCGATGTACGCCAGACGAACACGGACAGAATTAACCACAGAGACACAGAGCAGGCAGAGACAGAGAGCTAACCGCCAGGAACGCCGAACCAAGGACCAGCAAACCACAGAAACACAGAGCAGGCAGAGACAGAGAGCCAACCGCCAGGAACGCCGAACCAAGAACCAGTTAACCACAGAGACACAGACGGACTGACCGGGGCGACCGGGAACCCGGAGTCGGAACTACTCCGTATCGCCGAGGCAGTGCCGCAAGATTCCGCTTGGAGAACCGGCCCACGTCGCATCTGAAGCGGGCCTGAATTCCCGCCCGAACTCCGCCTCAAACGCCCGGACGACCGCGTCCCGCACCGCCCCGGGTTCGGTCCTGCCGCCTTCGCGCTCAACCGAGGTCATCTCAACCCGGCCCATGCCGCAGGGGTTCATCAGCCGGAACCAGTCGAGGTCGGTGGTGACGTTGAGCGCGAAGCCGTGGAAGGTCACGCCCCGCCGGACCGCCACCCCGAGCGAGGCGAGCTTGCGCGGCCCGACCCAGACCCCGATGCCGCCCGGGTTCAGGCCGGCGGTCACGCCCAGCCCGGCCAGCGCCCGGATGAGCGCCTGTTCGACCAGTTCGACGAACCGGCGCACCCCGATGGCCCCGCCCCGGAGCCGGAACACCGGGTACCCGACCAGTTGGCCCGGTCCGTGAAAGGTCACGTCCCCCCCACGCTCGACCTGGTGGAGTTCCACCCCGCGCCGGGCCAGTTCCTGTTCGGTGACCAGCAGGTTGCGCCGGTCGGCGTTGCGGCCGATGGTGATGACCGGCGGGTGTTCGAGCAGGACCAGCGTGTCCGGGATTTCGTCGCGCCGGCGCTGTTCGACCAGCCGGCGCTGGAGCGCCAGCGCCCGGGAGTAGTCGACCCGGCCCGGTTCGAGCAGCAGCCCCGGGCTACCGGTTGACGATGTGGATGGCACGGCCGTGAATCGCCTCGGCCGCTTCCATCAGCAGTTCCGACATCGTCGGGTGCGGGTGGACGACCCGGGCGATATCCGCGGCCTTGAGCCCGAGCTCGACCGCCACCGCCGCCTGGGCAATCAGGCAGTCGGCCTGCGGCGCGACGATGCCCGCGCCGAGCACCTTGTCGGTCTTTTCGTCCACGATGAGCTTGCACAGCCCCTCGGCCCGGTTGAGCGTCAGCGCCCGGCCGACCGCGGTGAGCGGCACCCGGCTGACCTTGACCTTGCGGCCCGCGGCCAGCGCCGCCGGCTCGGACAGCCCGACCGACGCGACCTCCGGGTCGGTGTACACGCAGTCCGGGATGGCGTGGAACCGCCGCGGCTCCCCGCCGCCCAGCAGTTCGGCCAGCACGCCGCCCTCCGCGCTCGCCCGGTGCGCCAGCATCGGCCCGGGCTTGCAGTCGCCGATGGCGTGCACGCCCGGTACGACCGTCCGGCAGTCTTTGTCCACGACGATGAACCCGCGCCGGTCCACCGTCACCCCGGCCGCTTCCAGCCCGAGTTCCCGGGTGCGCGGGACCCGGCCGACCGCGACCAGCACCCGGTCCGCCTCGACCGTTTCCGCCTGCTCGTCCCGGGCGTAGTTCACTTTCGCCGCCGGTCCGCGCTCGATGCCGCTGACCCGGACCCCGAGCTCGAAGGTCACGCCTTCGCGCCGCATCAGCTTCTCGATGATGCCGGCCAGCTCCGGGTCGGTGCCGGGCAGTACCTGCGATTCCAGCTCCAGCACCGTCACCGCACAGCCGAGCCGGCTGAACAGCGTCGCGAACTCGAGCCCGACGACCCCGGCGCCGATGATCGCCAGCCGCCGGGGAAGCTCGACCAGTCTGAGCGCGCCGTCGGAATCGATGACCGACCTGCCGTCCGGCTCCATCCCGGCGAGCGCCGCCGGCTGCGAGCCGGTGGCGACCACCACCGCCGGCGCGGTGAGCTCAAGCTCTCCCTCGGGCGTCTGGACCGCGACCGACCCCGGCCCGGTCAGCCGGGCCTCGCCCCGGACCAGCTCGACCCCGTTGGCCTTGAACAGGAACTCGATGCCCCGCCCCAGCCGGTCGACGATGCGCTGTTTCCAGCCGTAGAGCGCGACGAGGTCCACCTCCGGCGGCGGGAAGAGCAGGCCCATCCGCCGGCCCTCGGCCGCGTCGCGCACCGTCTGGGCCGCGTGGAGCAGGGCTTTGACCGGAATACAGCCCCAGTTCAGGCAGACCCCACCCGGCCGGTCGCGCTCGACCAGCACGACCTTCCTGCCGAGCTGGGCGAGCCGGACCGCACAGACGTACCCGGCCGGCCCGCCGCCGATGATAACCGCGTCGTGCGCCATCAGTTCACCTCCCGGTGCCGCGGCTTCCCGCTACCAGACCGTGCCTTTGACCAGCTCCGACGCGATGACCAGCCGCTGGATCTGGTTGGTGCCTTCGTAAATCTGGGTGATCTTGGCGTCGCGCATCATCTTCTCGACCGGGTACTCGCGCATGTAGCCGTACCCGCCGAACACCTGCACCGCGTCGGTCGTCACCTTCATCGCGGTGTCCGAGGCCAGTACCTTGGCCATCGAGGCGACACCCGCCGCGTTCTTCATCCCGGCGTCGATCGCCCGCGCCGCCTCGTAGATCAGCGCCCGCGAGGCCTCGACCTGGATCGCCATGTCCGCCAGCATCAGTTGCACCGCCTGGAAGCTGGCTATCGGCTGGTCGAACTGGATGCGCGTCCTGGCGTATTCGACCGACTCGTCCAGCGCGCCCTGGGCGATGCCCAGCGCCTGCGCCCCGACCCCCGGCCGGGTCCGGTCGAAGGTCTTCATCGTGTGGATGAACCCGTAGCCTTCCTTGCCGCCGATGAGCTGGTCCGCCGGCACCCGGCAGTCCTCGAACACCAGCTCCGAGGTCTTCGAGCAGCGGATGCCCATCTTGTCCTCGAGCTTGCCGAAACTGAACCCGGGCGTGCCGTCCTCGATGATGAACGCCGACAGCCCGCGCGCGCCCTTCTTCGGGTTGGTCGAGGCGATGACCGAGTAGATCTTCGCGACGCTGCCGTTGGTGATGAACTGCTTGGTGCCGTTCAGGACATAATGGTCGCCGTCCTTCCGGGCGGTGGTCTTGACGTTGGAGGCGTCGGAGCCGGCCATCGCCTCGGTAATGCCGAAGCCCGCGATCTCGCCCGCCGCCAGCCGGGGCAGGTACTTCTGCTTCTGTTCCTCGGTGCCGCCGAGGATGATCGGGTAGGTGCCCAGCCCGCAGGCCGCGTAGCACAGCCCGGCCGCCCCGTCAATCCGGCATAACTCCTCGACCACGATGCACATCTCCATGATCCCGCCGCCGAGCCCGCCATATTCCTCCGGGATGTACACGCCCATCAGTCCGAGCTCGCCCAGCTCCTTCATCAGCTCGTGCGGGAACTCGCCGGTCCTGTCCAGCTCCGCCCGCACCGGCTTCATCTTCTCGACCGCGAACCGGCGGGCGAGACTGCGGATTTCCTGCTGCGTTTCGGTGAAGAAGTACTCCATTCAGACCTCCATGGTTGTGTTCGCCCGCTGCCGGCCGGTCGGCCGCCCGGGGTCGTCGTCCGGTCGCATCTTCGGTCTTCAGGCCTCGTGCCGCGCCAGCCCGCGCTGGCCGATGTCGGAACGGTACTGGCGGCCGTCGAAGCTGATGCCCGCCACCGCGGCGTAGGCCCGCGCGCGCGCCTCGACCAGGCTCGCCCCGGTGCCGGTGACGCCCAGCACCCGGCCGCCCGCGGTCACCAGCAGCCCGCCGTCCTGCTTCGTGCCGGCGTGGAACACGACCACGCCCTCGCCGCCGGCCAGCTCGCCGGTGATCGGCAAACCCTTGCGGACGCTGCCCGGGTAGCCGCCCGAAGCCATTACCACGCAGAGCGCGTGCGCGTCCGACCGGCGCAGTTCCACCGCACCCAGCCGGCCCTCGCAGCAGGCCAGGCAGAGCTCGCCCAGGTCGCCCTCGAGCAGGGGCAGCAGCGCCTGCGTCTCCGGGTCGCCGAACCGGCAGTTGAACTCGAGCACGCGCAGCCCGCGGTCGGTGATGATTATCCCGGCGTAAATCGCCCCGCGGTACTCGATGCCCTGGCGCTCGAACGCGGCCAGCAGCGGCCGGAACACCTGCTCCTCGACCGCCTGTTCGACTTCCGCGGTCACCACCGGCGCCGGCGCGTACGCGCCCATCCCGCCGGTGTTCGGACCCGCGTCGCCGTCCAGCAGCCGCTTGTGGTCCTGCGACGGGGCCAGGCACCGGATGACCCGGCCGTCGCACAGCCCGATGACCGACGCTTCCTCCCCGGCCAGGAATTCCTCGATGACCACCCGCTGGCCGGCCGGGCCGAAAGCCTCGCCCCGCATCATCTGCACCAGCGCCCGCTCCGCGTCCGCCGGCTCCGGGCAGATGATGACGCCCTTGCCCGCGGCCAGCCCCGCGGCCTTGACGACCAATGGGTAGCGCTGGCTGCGCGCGTGGGTCCGGGCCTGCTCGAAATCGTCGAACACCGCGAACGCCGCGGTCGGGATGCCCGCCTCCGCCATCAGCTCCTTGGCGAAGACTTTGTCGCCCTCGAGCCGGGCCGCGGCCGCGACCGGCCCGAACACCTTCAGCCCCCGGGCCGCGAACCGGTCCGCCAGCCCCGCGACCAGCGGCGCCTCCGGCCCGACCACGGTCAGGTCCACCCGCTCCCGCTCGCAGAACGCCGCCAGGCCGTCCGCGTCGTGCGGATCGAGCCGGACGTTGGTGGCGAGCCCCGCGGTGCCCGCGTTGCCCGGCGCGCACCAGAGCTCGCGGTGATGCTGCGCCAGCTTCCAGGCCAGCGCGTGCTCGCGCCCGCCCGAACCGACGATCAGGATTCTCATTTTTCCAGCAGCCTTTCCAGCCGCGCCGCGCGCATCGCCTCGGCCCAGCTCCCGAAGTAGCGCACCGCGGCCGCGTGCAGACGCCGGGACTTCGTCCGGACCGCGATCGTGGTCGAAAGCTTGACGCCCTCCGCCCGCAGCCCGCGGATTTCGCGGATGATCTCCTTCTTCGACCACTCGCGCTGGCGCCTGACCTTGCCGTAGTCCAGCCCGGCGGCGTGAATCGCCCGCCGCCAGGAGCCGTAATGCATCGTCGCCGCCCCGACCAGCCCGCGGTAGTTGCGCTCGGCGAAGCTGACGTAGAGCGGCTCGTTCGCGGCCGCCAGTTCCCGGATGCGCTCGACGATCCGCCGGCGGTTCCAGAACCGCTTGCGCCGGATCTTGTCGTAATCCAGCCCGGCGGCGGTGACCGCCTTCTCCCAGTTGCCCACGTACTTCCGGGCGGCGTAGGCCAGCGCCGGGTGCTCCCGGGCGATGTGACCGGAATTCAGCGCCGCGCCGCGCTCGGCCAGCTTGCGGATCTCGCGCACGACTTCGTCTCGTGACCAGTGTCGATATGAACGCTTCATCTCATCCTCGGCGAGAAATTAGCACAAGACCGGTAGATTGTCAATCGCGGCGTGGCCGCGCCCGGGATTCGACATCCGCGATTACTCGTGTATCATCCCGGCGATGTCGGAACGCCTGCCGCTGCTGCTCGAAATCGGCACCGAGGAGCTGCCGCCCGCCTTCCTCGCGCCGACCGTCGCCGAGCTGGAACGCCGCCTGCGCGAGCACCTGGCGGCCGCCGGGCTCGCGCCCGGCCCGGCCCGGACCTTCGCGACCCCGCGCCGGCTGGCGGTGCTGTTCGAGAGCGTCGCCCCGGAGCGCCCGGGCCGCGAGGTCGAGCTCCAGGGCCCGCCGCGCCGGGCCGCCTTCGACGCCGAGGGCCGGCCGACCCGCACCGCCGAGGGCTTCAGCCGCGCCAACAGCCGCACCGTCGCCGACCTGTACGTCAAGGACACCCCGCGCGGCGAGTACGTCTTCCTGCGCCGCGCCGAGCCCCCGGTCCGGGCCGCGGAACTGCTCGCCACCGGCCTGCCCGCGCTCATCGCCGGCCTGCCCTTCCCGCGCAGCATGCGCTGGCGCGGGGACCGGACCCGGTTCGCCCGGCCGGTGCGCCGGCTCGTCTGCCTGCTCG
The DNA here is from genome assembly GCA_046484845.1 of bacterium. Taxonomy (GTDB): domain Bacteria; phylum Hydrothermota; class Tepidihabitantia; order Tepidihabitantales; family Tepidihabitantaceae; genus DSBX01. The sequence continues at coordinate 2,231 of JAWOIB010000140.1, read as the reverse complement.
GTTCCGACCCCGTGCCCTTCAGTTTCGCCGGGCTGACCGCCGACCGGCTGACCGATGCCGGGCGCGGCGCCGGCGGGCCGCTCGAACTCGAATCCGCCCTCGCATACGAACCCCGGCTCGCCGACCGGGGAGTCGTCGCCGACCCGGAACGCCGGCGCGCGCTGCTGGTCGAAGCGGTCACCCGGCTCGCGGCCGAGGTCGGCGGCGAACCGGTCCTCGACCCGGAACTGCTCGAAGAAACCGTCGCGATTACCGAATCCCCGGTCGCGCTGCGCTGCCGGCTCGACCCGGCGCACCTGGGCCTGCCCGCGCCGGTGCTGGTCACCGCGCTGAAGATGCACCAGCGCTGCTTCGCGGTCAGCCGGCCGGGAAAGCCGGACGAGCTGCTGCCCTGTTTCGTCGGCGTCGCCGACACCCCGGGCTGCGATACCGGGTCCGTCGGCCGCTGGCTCGAGCGGGCGGTCGAGTCCCGGCTCCGGGACGCCCGGTTCTTCCACGAGGCGGACATCAAGCGGCCGCTGGCCGAACTGGTCGAGGAAGAGCGGCGGGTGACCTGGTTCGAGGGCATGGGCAGCTACCACGACAAGACCACCCGACTCCGCGCGCTCTGCCGGCTGCTCGGCACGCAGGTCGGCGGCGTTGACCCGGCCCTGCTCGACCGCGCGGCCGAGCTCGCCAAGGCCGACCTGCTCACCAACATGGTCCGCGAGAAGGAATTCACCTCGCTGCAGGGCCGCATCGGCGGCATCTACGCCCGGCTCCAGGGCGAACCCGCCGAGGTCGCGGACGCCATCAGCGAGCAGTACCTGCCGGCCGCGGCCGGCGACCGGCTGCCCGCGACCCGGGCCGGCGCCCTGCTGGGCATCGCCGACAAGACCGACAACATCGTGGCCGGCTTCCTCGCCGGCCGGGTTCCCACCGGCTCCGAGGACCCGTTCGCGCTCAGGCGCCAGGCCGCCGGCATCTTCACCGTCATTCTCGAGCACCGGCTCCCGGTCGACCTCGCCCGACTCCGGGAAACCGCGGTCGGGCTGCTCGCCGCTTTCAGCAACCGCTCGCCCGAACTCCTGCCCGGCTTCTTCATCGAGCGCGCGACCCAGGCCCTCGCCGACCGCGGCGTGCCCTATGATGTCGCGGACGCGGTGCTCGCCGCGCACCCGGATCTGCCCCTCGCCGCGCTGGCCGCGGCCCGCGCGCTGGTCGCGTTCCGGGAGCGCCCCGGCTTCGAGCCGCTCATCGTCGGCCAGAAGCGGGTCGCCAACATCCTGCGCGGCCAGGATGTCACCGGCCCGCCCGACCCGGCCCGGTTCGCCGCGGACGCGGAGCGCGGGCTCTGGCAGCAGGCCGGCGAGCGCGCCCGGCGCATCGAGGAACTGGCCCGGGAACACGACTACGGCCCGGCGCTGGAAACCCTGCTCGAACTCCGCCCGGCCATCGACCAGCTCTTCGATGATGTGCTGGTGATGGACAAGGACGAGACGGTCCGCGCCAACCGGCTCCGGCTGCTGCTCGCGGTCCGCGACCTGTTCCGCCGGGTGGCGGACCTCTCCCGGATCGTCATCGAGGGCGACGCCGGCGGTCAATGAGCCCCGGAACCGCGGGCACCACTTCTTCGCGCCGCCGGGTCATCGCCGCCTCGCTCCTCGGCATCCTCGCCCTCTCCTGCGGCGCCCAGCCGACCGCCGGGCATGCGGGACACGGCCGGGAGGCGGCCCGGCCCGCCGCCGAGGCCCCTGAAGCCCCTGCCGGTGCCGCACCCGGGGTCAGCCTCACCATCCGCGACCGCCGCCTCGATGTCGAGGTCGTGCGCGAGCCCGAAGAGCGGGCGCTCGGCCTGATGTTCCGGGCGAGCCTCGCCCCGGACTCCGGCATGCTGTTCGTGTTCGACTCGCTCGAACACCTCGGGTTCTGGATGAAGAACACCTGGATTCCCCTCGACATCGCGTTCGCCGACGACGCCGGGGTCATCGTGGACATCCAGCGCATGGCCCCGCACGATACGACCACCGGCTACCACTCCGCCCGGCCGGCCCGGTACGCGGTCGAGGCCAACCTCGGCTGGTTCGCGGCGGCCGGCGCCCGCGTCGGCGACACCATCCACGGCATCCCCCGCTGAACCCGGCGCCCGCGATTCTTGACTTTGCCGACCGCCGGGCTAGATTCCTGCGTGCGCTACGCTGATGCCGGTGTCAATATCGATTCCGCCGACGCGGTCAAGAAACAGATCGGCC
>JAWOIB010000196.1:0-4304 GCA_046484845.1 bacterium | reverse complement strand
CGGATGACCGGCCGGGTGATGCGCCGGGTCACCCGCCGGATGACCGGTCTGGTGACCGGCCGGGTCGCTTTCCGGGTTACCGGTCCGATGACCCGGGGGGTCACTGGGGGGATGGGGGAGGGGGGTAATTCGGATAGGGGTTCAGCAACATAACTACCAGCGGCTTAGGATGCAGACGCGATTTGCGCCTTGAATACCTTTTGGGATTATCGCCTTGTGGGAACTCGAGCTGTGGCGAGCGTCCCGGTCGGAGTTGCGGTGCTATCGCTGAATGACGACCTTGCGGGCGAAAAGGAATTGCGGGAACAGCACGCGGTCTGGAGACCGCTCCCACAAAGCGGTCCGTACGAAGTAGACTCCGGGCGCGAGGTGGCGGACATCATTGTCGCCGGGAGTCAGGTCCATCACCTTCCGGCCGGAGGCATCGAGCAGGGTCATTGGGAACTGGTCATTGGTCATCCGCGCCAGGCTCAGGCTGCCGCGCACGACCGTCGGTGTCCGGGCGCGGGCTGTCAGGAACCGGGACGCATCCAGCCCGGTCGGGGACCGGCCGCGGTGCGGACCGTGACCGCCTGCCAGCCGGATGGCGGCGCGATGCCTTCCTCTGCCCCGGGCCGGAGCGCGAGCACGAACGCCGGCCCGGCCAGGAGCGCGAACAGCCGGTCCGGCTCCGGCCCGTGCGGTAGCGGCAGGGCGAGCAGGGCCAAATCGAACCCGCCGGCCCGGATGACGTCTTCAAACGGCCCGGGGCTGACCTGGAACCGGCGGACCCCGACCAACCGGAGCTTGCGCCGGGCGTAATCCGCCGGCCGGTCGCGCGGCTCGACCAGCCTGACTCCCCCGGCCCGCCGGCAGCGGGCCGCCACGACCGTCGCGCCGTCCCCGGCCAGCAGCAGCCGGGTGCGCCAGAGCGGCTGGCCGCGGGTGGCGGCTAGGCTGTCCCAGTCGAACCAGGGCAGGGTCTCGTACAGCGCGGGCAGCTTGGCGGCGAGCAGTTCGAAGGCGTGGGAGAGGACAAGCGCGCGCGCTGGTTCGGGGGTCGGACCCGTCGGACGAGTCGGACCGGTCGGACACGCTGGGCCGGGCTGCTGCGCCCGCCGGAGCACCGCCGGGTGCCTGACCAGCAGACCGGCGAGGACAGCCGGGTCCAGCGTTCCCAGCGCGGCGCGCAGGGTGACGTCGTCGAGCCGGGCGAAATCACCGAAACCAAGCCGGCCGAGGCGGACCAGCCGCTCCGCCGGTCCGGCTACTTCCCGGCCAGCAGCCTGCGGGTCTTGGCGAGCGCGCGTTCGATGTTCTCCACGGAGTTGGCGTAGCTGAACCGCAGGAAGCCGTTGCCGTGCTTGCCGAAACAGGCCCCGTCCAGGCAGGCGACCCCGGCTTCCTCGAGCAGCCGGGAAGCAAGGACCTTGCTGTCAATCCCGGTCCCCTCGACGTTCGGGAAGGCGTAGAACGCGCCCCGGGGCATCCGGCAACGGAACCCGGGGATCCCGTTCAGCCCTTTGACAATGACGTCGCGGCGACGACGGAACTCCGCCTTCATCGCGTCCACCTCGTCGTGCGGTCCGCGGAGCGCCTCCAGGCAGGCCCGCTGGATGAAGGAGGCGGTGCAGGAGTTGGTGTTGGTCTGGATCCGGGCCAGCTTCTCGGCCATCAGTCCCGGCATTATCCCGTACCCGACGCGCCAGCCAGTCATTGCGTAGGTCTTGCTGAACCCGTCAAGGACAATCAGCCGGCGGGCGAGTTCCGGCACTTGGCTGATGCTGGCGAACGCCGCGGCCGGCTTCCCATCGGGCGCGTCGTCGTAGACGATTTCCGAGTAGATTTCATCCGCCAGCACCCAGCAGTCGTGCTCAATCGCGATCTCGGCGATCCGCTTCAGGTCGCCGGGCATCAGCACCCCGCCGGTCGGGTTCTGGGGCGAGTTGATGATAATGAGCTTGGTGCGGTGGTTGACGAGCGCGGCGAGTTCCTCGACGTCAAACCGGAAGTCCTGTTCCTCGTGCAGGCGGATCGGCACCGCCCGGCCGCCCATGTACTCGATCATCGACTCGTAGATCGGGAACCCCGGGTTCGGGTAGATGACCTCGTCGTTCTCCTCGACCAGCGCCATGATCGCGAACGCAATCACCGGCTTGGCCCCGGGCGTTACCACCACCTGCTCCGGACTGAACCGTACCCCGCGCAGCCTGCCCGCGTACTCCGCAATCGCCTCGCGCAGTTCCGGCAGGCCCGCCGACGGCCCGTAATGGGTCCAACCTTCGTCCAGCGCCCGCTTGGCCGCCTCGCGGATGTGCTTCGGGGTGTCGAAATCGGGCTCGCCGATCTCGAGGTGGACGACCTCCATCCGGCATTCGAGCGCCCGGGCCCGGCACAGGCAGTCAAAAGCGGTCTCGGTGCCGAGCCGGTTCATCCTGGCCGCGAGCCGCTGCATCTCAGGCTTCCTTCGGCTTGCGCGCGGGCTTCCTGGTCGCGGGCCTCTTCGCGACCGGTTTCTTCGTCGCGGGCTTCTTCGCCGCCGGCTTCCGGGCCGGCTTCTTGCCGGACTTCGCCAGCTCCACCAGCTCCTTCGCCCGGGCCGCGATGTGCTCGCCCGAAACCTCGAACTCCCACATCAGTTCCCAAGGCTGGCCGGAATCGCCGAACCGGTCCTTGACCCCGATGGAGCCGAAAGCCAGCGGGTGGCCGTACAGCACGGGCGCGTCGAGCAGCGCCCGGGCAGCCAGCCCGGCCAGCGCCCCGACCTGGTGCTCCTCCGCGGTCAGCACCACGCCGGTCTCCAGCGCGGCCTGCACCAGCGGCGCGGGGTCGAACGGCTTGAGCGTGTGGTAGTTGAGCACCCGGGTCTCGAGCCCGAACTCCTCCTTCAGGATCCAGGCCGCCCGCAACGCCTCCGGTACCATCGGCCCGCAGGCGACGATGCTCAGGTCTTCCTTCTCGCCCTGGTAGCCGGGGGCAAGGCTGGCCTCGAACGCCTCGATGAACTTCGGCTTCTCGCCCCGGTAGCGGTGGACGTTGGGCACGCCCCACTGCCAGGGCGTGTTGGAGGTGGTGATGACCGGGGTCGCCTCGCGGGCGAACCGGAGGTACTTCGGGCCCTGCTCGGTCATCAGCAGGTGCTCGGTCGCGCGCCGGGTTTCGACCGCATCGCAGGGCACCGCCACGCGCATCCCCGGGATGCCGAGGACGTTGAACAGGTCCTCCAGCGCCTGGTGGGTCGCGCCGTCCGGCCCGACCGACACCCCGCAGTGCGCCCCGGCGACGAGCACGTTGAAATCGCCATAGGCGACCGTGGTCCGCAGCTGGTCGATGTTCCGGCCCGCGGCAAACACGCCGTACGTCCCGAACACCGGCAGCTTGCCTTCCCGGGCCAGCCCGGCGCCTTGCGCACCACCGGCAGATCGCGATGAAACAGCTGATCCTGCAGATTGCGGGTGCCGGTGGAGACCACCACCTTGCGCCCCGACAGCAGCGCCGGCACCAGGTAGGCGAAGGTCTTGCCGGTCCCGGTACCCGCCTCGACGATCAGATGCTCGCCCTGCTCCAGCGCCGCCTGCACGGCATCGGCCATCGCCTGTTGTTCGACCCGCGGGGCAAACCCCGCCACCTGCCGGGCAAACGGGCCGTGTTGACCGAGAATCTCGTTGGGGGAATCCACTGCGCTGCGTTAGACCTGTTCAGGTTGACGGATGATGGGGAAGCGTTGCCGATATGACCGGGCAGAGATCATCAACGATCCCCCGGCGGGACGGACAACGGCTACCTGCTTACTAAAGATGGCGCATTGTAGCGCACTCCGAAGCCGCGCGGCGCATCCCGGGGCTGACTCTCGCCCGCGGCACAGGCCATCGACAATATTCGAACCGACGTCACGCGCCTTCGTCGCCATGTGAGGGTTACTTTTCCTGCAACAGCGCATCGGCCCGTTGCCGGGCGGTTTCGGCTCCTTCCCGGTCCCCGGCGCGCTGCCGGGCATGGGCGATAATGCGCCAGTTATCGGCCTGCAATTGATAATTTTGCGCGCGATCCAGGCTGTTGGATTTGGCGGCCAGGCCCGCGGCCTGATCCAGTCGCCCCTGGTGCAGGCGCAGCTTGGCCAGGTAATACCACAACACCGCGTTGCGCGGCTCGATACGCAATGCCCGCTCCAGGCGGGATTCGGCCACGGTCAGCTCGCCACTGCGTGCCGCCTGGTTGGCCTGCTCCAGCAGCGCCAGAACCGGCCGGCTGGTCTGTGCCGCCGGGCGCACCTGGGCCGTCTCCTCATCCACCTGCAACCCGGCGGAGGTCGTATCCGGGGTTGC
>JAWOIB010000169.1:0-31771 GCA_046484845.1 bacterium | reverse complement strand
CAGGACGCCGATCTTCGTATCCTTGGCCCGGGCCTGCAGGTAAGTCCAGCGCGCTTCCGGTGGCACCCAGAACACGCCGAAGGACAGGTATTCGTCCGGGTCTTCGGGGTCGGAGCCTTTCGCCTTGTCAGCGACCAGTTTCGAGTGGAGTTCTTCGAAGGCGTCGGAGATGTACTTGAGGAATATCAGGCCGAGCGCGACATGTTTGTACTCGGCCGCGTCCATATTGCCGCGCAGTTTGTCGGCCGCGAGCCAGAGCTTCGACTCGAAACCGATGTTGGCGGCGCTATCGTTCGGCTGTTTCTTGTTCGGCCGGCCACGGGCCATCTTCTTGCCTCCTGTCGGCAGCCTCGGCGGGCCGCCGTGCGGACTGGCTAGCATACCCGCCGGCCCTGCCCCGTCAAGCCGGGGAGCCTCCCTTCTTGACCTCTTCGGCTCCGGGTCTAGAATCACCCGATGAACGCAGAGTTGCGCGTCGGGTTCGGGTTCGACGCCCACCGGCTGGTGCCCGGCCGGCCGCTGGTCCTCGGCGGGGTTGACCTCGGGTTCGAGCGCGGGCTGGCCGGCCATTCGGACGGCGACGCCCTGCTCCACGCCCTCGCCGACGCCCTGCTCGGCAGTCTCGGCCTGCCCGACATCGGCACGCTGTTCCCGGACGACGACCCGGCCTTCGCCGGGGCGGATTCCGCCCGCCTGCTGGCCGGGGTGCTGGAGAGGCTGGCCGGGCGCGGCGCGCGGCCGGTGAACGTTGACCTGGTGGTGGTCTGCGACCGGCCGAAGCTCCAGCCCCACGCCGACGCGATCCGGGCCCGGGTCGCCGGCCTGCTCGGCCTGTCCCCGGACGCGGTCGGCATCAAGGCGAAGACGACCGAGGGCACCGCGCTCGCCGGCCCGGACAGCATCGCGGTGATGGCGGTCGCGCTGGTGCGGGTCGCGTCTTGATTCCGCTCCACGACAACGTCAAGTCCCGGACCCGGCCCTGGGTGAGCTGGGGGCTGATGGCCGGGTGCGTGGCGGTGTTCGCCTGGCAGTTCCTGACCGGGCTGTCGGACCCGGCCGCGGAGCGGGCGTTCGTGATGAGCTACGGGATGATTCCGGCCGCGATTGTCCGGGGCCGGGACCTGCACACGCTGGTGACCTCGATGTTCCTGCACGGCGGCATCCTGCACCTGCTGGGCAATATGTGGTACCTCTGGATTTTCGGGGACAACGTCGAGGACCGGTTCGGCCGCCTGCCCTACCTGCTGGTGTACCTCGCGTCCGGGCTGTTCGGCAGTCTTCTGCACATCCTGATCGCGCCCCAGTCGCCGATACCGACCATCGGCGCGTCCGGCGCGATTTCCGGGGTGATGGGCGCGTACCTGGTGTTGTTCCCGAAGGCCCGGGTGCTGACCCTGGTGCCGATCGTGTTCTTCCTGCGCTTTCTCTACCTGCCCGCTTCGTTCCTGCTCGGGTTCTGGATTTTGATGCAGGTGCTCTACGGCTGTGCCGCCGCGCCCGGCACCGGCGGGGTGGCGTACTTCGCCCACATCGGCGGGTTCGCGGTCGGGGTGCTGGCCGGCCTGCTCGCCCGGCGCCGCCGGCCGCCGGAGGGCGTCTGGTATGACATCCGGTAGCCGGCTGCTGGTTGCCGGCCTGCTCGCCGCGCTCGCGCTCCAGGCCGCGCTCTGGTTCCTGCCCCCGGGCGGGGACCCGCGTTCCCGCCTGCTCGACCCGGTGGCCGACGCCCGTGAGTACCACGCGCTTTCAATCGCGCTGGCCGAGCGGGGCGCGTTCGAGCGGGAGACGATGGGCGCGGTGCGGCCGGAGTTCTTCCGCACCCCGGGCTATCCCCTGCTGCTGGCCGGGCTGCGGCCGGTGTTCGGGGATTCGGTCGCGGCGGTGCTGGGCCTGCAGTTGCTGTTGTCCCTGCTGACCGTGCTGGCCGCGTTCCGGCTCGGCCGGGAAGTCGGGCTGGAGCGCCGCGCGGCCGGGCTGGCCGCGCTGTTCCTCGGCGCCAGCCCGAACCTGGCGTTCCACGCAACCAAGGCGGTGACCGAAACCAGCTTCACCCTGCTGCTGGTGGTCTGCCTGCTGTTGCTGGCCCGGTACCGGCGGGACGGCGGCCTGCCGGCGCTGGTCGGGGCCGGGGTCAGCGCCGGCCTGCTGGCGCTGGTCCGGCCGATTGCGCTCTTCTGGCCGCTGGCGATCGCGGGCTGGGTGGCCTGGCGCTGTCTGCGCGCCCGGCCCCGGTCCGCCTGGCTGGCGCTGGTGCCGGTGCTGGCCGCCGGTTTGACCGTCGCGCCCTGGGTCGCCCGCAACCACCGGCTGTCCGGCCGGCCGATTCTCTCGACCGCGGCCGAGCGGAACCTGTTCCTGTACAACGCGGCCACGGTCGTCGCCTCGGAGCGGAACGTCACCGTCGTCGAGGCCCGGGACCTGATGCAGGCCGAGGCCCGGGCGCGGTTCGGCGAGCTGGATTCGACCGATGAGCCCGGTTACTGGGCTAAGCTGGGCGTCATCGGCCGGGAGCAGTTGCTGCGCCGGCCGGCCCGGGCCGCGCTGGTCCAGTTGGCCGGGTTCGCCGCGAACTTCGTTTCCCCGCTCGGGGTCTCCCCCCTGCTCGCCCATGCCGACGCGGAGCGGTCCACGGAGCCGCACGCGATGCAGCGGGCGCTGGCGCTGGCCGCCCGGGGCAGGCTGGCCGCGGCCTGGCGGCTGGTCCGCGACGTCCGGCTGTTGCCGGCCGGCGGGTTCTTCTGGGCCTGGTTCGGGCTGGCCGCGCTCCACCTGGTGCTGTTGCTGGCGCTGGCCGCGCACGGCCTGCGCCGCGGCGGGTTCGGCTGGCTGCTGCTGCCGGTGCTGTACTTCACCCTGCTGACCGGCCCGGTGGGCGAGGCCCGGTTCCGCCTGCCGGTCGAGCCCGCGCTGGCGGTGCTGGCCGCGGCCGGGCTGGCCCGCGCCCGCAAAGAGCGGGGGCCGGGCTTGCCGCCCGGCCCCGCCACTGTCTGAGCGCCCGCGCTATTCTTCTTCGCGCTGGGCCTTGGCTTCCTCGACGACCTTGGCGGTCAGCTCGCGGGGCAGTTCTTCGTAATGGGACAGCTCCGTGCTGAAGAACCCGCGGCCCTGGGTCATCGAGCGCAGGGTGTTGGAGTACTTGTACATCTCCGCCTGCGGCACCTGCGCCTTGATGACCTGCAGCGAGCCCTGGGATTCCATGCCCATGATCCGGCCGCGCTTGGAGTTGAGGTCGCCCATGATGTCGCCGGTGTAACGGTCCGGGGCGGTGACCTCGACGTTGGCGATCGGCTCGAGCAGGACCGGCGCCGCCTTTTCACAGCAGGCCCTGAACGCCAGGATCGCGGCCATCTTGAACGCGATGTCGGACGAGTCCACGTCGTGGTAGGAGCCGTCGTACACCGTCGCCCGGATGTCCACCATCCGGTAGCCGGCGAGCACGCCCTTGTCCATGATCTCGCGCACGCCCTTCTCGACCGAAGGGACGAACTTGCCCGGGATGGCGCCGCCCTTGATCGCGTCCACGAACTCGAAGCCTTCGCTCCGCGGCAGGGGCTCGAGCCGGAGATAGCAGTCGCCGAACTGGCCCCGGCCGCCGGTCTGTTTCTTGTGCCGACCCTGGGCTTCCGCCTTGCGGGTGATGGTCTCGCGATACGGGATCCTCGGCTTGATGAGGTCGACCGAAACGTCGAACCGGCGCTTGAGCCGGCCGACGATGATGTCGAGGTGCAGTTCGCCCATCCCGCTGATGAGCTGCTGCCCGAGCTCCGGGTTGAACTCGAACGCGAAGGTCGGGTCTTCTTCGCGCAGCCGGTTCAGGCCGTTGGAGACCCGGGCCTCGTCGCCCTTGCTCTTGGGCACGATCGCGACTGAAATCGAGGGCTTCGGGAAATCGAGCGCCGGCAGTTTGACCGGCTGCTTGCCGCAGAGCGTGTCGCCGGTGTGGGTGGCCTTGAGCTTGACCAGCGCCCCGACCATCCCGGTTACCAGCCGGCTGACTTCCGACCGCTCCCGGCCTTTGACGATGTAGAGCTGGTTGGTCTTTTCTTCCCGGCCGGTGCCGGCGTTGAGCAGGGTCATCCCGGCTTCGATGCTGCCGCTCAGCACCCGGACGTAGCTCATCTCCCCGACGTGGGATTCGGACACGGTCTTGAAGACCAGCGCGCAGGTGGGACCGTCCGGCGCGCGCTTGAGCTCAACCTTTTCCTCGGTACCAGGGTCAACACCCTGAATCGGCGACAGTTCGGTCGGTCCGGGCAGGACGTCCACCGCCAGGTCGAGCAGCAGGTCGGTGCCGACCTGCGCCAGCGCGTCCCCGCAAACCAGCGGGAAAACCACCCCGGCCCGGATGCCGTTGCGCACCCCGGCCTTCATCTCCTCGGCCGAGATTTCCGCGCCCTCCATGAATTTCTCCATCAGCTTTTCGTCGACGTCCGCCGCGGCCTCGACCAGCCGCTCCCGCCAGCCCGCGATCGCGTCCGCCAGCTCCGCCGGCACCGGGACCTCCTTGCGCGCCCCGTTGTCGTACTGCCAGGCCCGGCCCGCCAGCAGGTCCACCACGCCGGTGAACCCGGCCTCGCGGCCGATGGGCAGGTAAAGCGGGGCGACCGAGTCGCCCAGCGCCTTGCGGATCTCTTCCACCGTAACCGCGAAATCGGTGTTCTCCCGGCGCAGTTTGTTGACGAACACGACCCGCGGACAGCCGGCCTGTTCGAGCCGGCGCCAGGCCATCTCGGTGCCGACCTCGACCCCGGAGGAAGCGTCCACCACCACCACCGCGTTGTCCACCGCCCGCGCGGCCGAGACCACGTTGCCGAAGAAGTCCGCGTACCCGGGCGCGTCCACCAGGTTGATAAGCGTGTCCCGGTATTCGCCGTAGCCCAGCGCGAGGTTGATACCGATCTTGCGCTCGACTTCGTCCTCGTCGTGGTCGAGGAGCGAGGTGCCCTCGGTGACCGAGCCGAGCCGGGTGTTCTGCTTCATCGCCAGCAGCAGCGCCTCGCAGACCGAGGTCTTGCCGCAGCCGCCGTGCCCGAAGAAGCCGAGATTGCGAATCCGGTCGCTACTGTACTCTTTCAATGAATCCTCCTGGAAGACCTACCGCAGTGCGCAAGGTGCGGGACCGTGCCGGCGTCCTGCCCGCCTGCAGTGCCTGATCAACGACAGCTTTCAGAGCAACGTGAATCATAACCGGGTCGCGATTCAAGTCAAGACCGACGGGCGCGGGCCGGGCCGCCGTCCCCGATGAGCTTCAGCAGTTCCCGGAGCGAGCCCACGAAACGGAACCGGACGCCCCGACGGAGCCGCGGCGGGACCTCGGCGAGGTCCACGCGGTTGTGCTCGGGGATGATGACGAGCTTGATGCCCGCCCGCCGGGCGGTGAGCACCTTCTCCTTGATGCCCCCGACCGGCAGGATCCGGCCGGAAAGGGTGATTTCACCGGTCATCGCCATCCCGGGGTCGAGCGCCTGCCCGCGCAGGAGCGACACCAGCGAGGCCGCGACCGCGGTCCCGGCCGACGGGCCGTCCTTGGGCGTCGCGCCCGCCGGGACGTGAACGTGGATATCGTGCCCGTCGTAGAAGTCTTCCGGCACCCCGAGCGCCCGGGCGTGGGCCCGGACGTACGTCAGCGCGGCCTGGGCCGATTCCTTCATCACCTCGCCCAGCGAGCCGGTCAGCACCAGGTTGCCCCGGCCCTTCATCATCGAGCTTTCGATGAACACCAGCTCCCCGCCGTACGGGGTGACCGCCAGCCCGGTGGCAACGCCCGGGATTGACCGGCGGCCGGCCGGCTCCGGGCTGTACCGGGGCTCGCCCAGCAGCCGGCGCACCACGGCCGGGGTGACCGCGGTCTTCCGGCCCCGGCCTTCCGCGAACCGGCGGGCGACCTTGCGGCAGGCCGACCCGACCGCGCGCTCCAGCCCGCGCACGCCCGCCTCCCGGGTGTACCCGCTGATGATGAACCGGAGCCCTGCGTCGGTGAACCGGAGCCGGGCCGGCGTGAGCCCGTTCTCCGCCACCTGGCGCGGCACCAGGTAGTCGCGGGCGATTTCCAGTTTGTCCTCGTCGGTGTACCCGGGCAGTTCCAGCGCCTCCATCCGGTCGCGCAGGGCCGGGATGATCGTATCGGTGAGGTTCGCGGTGGTGATGAACAGCACCCGGGAGAGGTCGAGCGGCACTTCGAGGTAATGGTCCGAGAACGAATGGTTCTGTTCCGGGTCGAGCACCTCGAGCAGGGCCGAGGACGGGTCGCCCCGAAAGTCCGCCCCGAGCTTGTCGATTTCGTCGAGCATGAACACCGGGTTCATCGAGCCGGCGTTGCGCAGGCCCTGGACAATCCGGCCCGGCAGCGCGCCGACGTAGGTCCGGCGGTGACCCCGGATCTCCGCCTCGTCGCGGATTCCGCCCAGCGAGAGCCGGCAGAACTTCCGCCCCATCGCCCGGGCGACCGAGCGGCCGAGGGAGGTCTTGCCCACGCCCGGCGGCCCGACCAGGCAGAGTATCGGGCCGCGCGAGTCGGGCTTGAGCTTGCGCACCGCCAGGAATTCGAGCACCCGCTCCTTGACCCTTTCGAGGTCGTAATGGTCCTCGTTCAGCACCCGCCGGGACCGGCGCAGGTCGATGCTGTCCTCGGTCGAAACCCGCCAGGGCAGCGCCAGCAGCCAGTCGAGGTAGTTGCGGGCGACGGTGTACTCCATCGAAGCGGGCGGCATCCGGGACAGCCTTTCGAGCTCCCGGCCCGCGGCCTCCGCCGCGGCCGGCGGCATGCCGGAGGCCGCAACCCGCTGGCGCAGTTGCTCGATCTCCACCCCGGCCTCGTCGCTCTCCCCCAGCTCCTGCCGGATCGCCTTGAGCTGCTCGCGCAGGAAGTACTCGCGCTGGCCCTTCTCGACTTCGCCCTTGACCTGGTCCCGGATTTTCGCGCCGAGTTCGAGAATCTCCATCTCGCGGTGAATCAGCGCGGCCAGCCGCTTGAGCCGGGCGACCGGGTCGAGCAGTTCGAGCAGTTCCTGCTTGACCGGCGGGGGCAGGTTGATGTAGGCCGCGACCGCGTCCGCGACCCGGGCCGGCGACTCGACGTTCATCACCACCGTCAAGGCTTCCTCGCCGAGGTGCGGGGAAACCTCGCCCAGGTTCCGGAACATCCCGACGACGTTGCGCACCAGCGCCTCGGTCTGCACCCCGGGCTTCGGCTCCGGCTCCGCCACCGGCTCGACCTTCGCCCGCAGGTACGGCCGGGTCTGGACGAACTCGCCGACCCGGGCCCGGGTCAGCCCGTGCAGCAGCAGGCGCAGCGAGCCATCCGGGAAGCGCAGCATCTTGAGCACCACCGCGACCGTGCCGAACCGGTACAGGTGCTCCGGGTCCGCCTCTTCTACGGTCATGTCGCGCTGGGTGACCGCGCAGACCAGCCGGTCGCCGGCCAGCACGTCGTCAACCAGCCGCGAACTGCGCTCGGTCGAGACAATCAGCGGCGCGATGAGCCTCGGGAAGACCACCCCGCCCTTGATCGCCAGCACCGGCAGTTCGGCCGGCAGTTCGGCCGGCAGCGGCACGCTGACGTCGCCCGGCAGTTCAGGAAGCATTGCTCTCCTCCTGCGCCCGGCCGGTCTCCGCCGGGGCGTCCCCCGCCGGGCCGGTTTCGAGCCGGATTCTCTCGATGGTCTGCGCCCGGCCGGTCTCGTCGTCAATCTCGACCAGCACCCCGTTCAGCCCCGGGTCGTGGCTGGCCGGGGTCAACCGGTAGGGCAGCCCATCGAGCAGGCGGCGCAGCGAGCCCTCGCGCTGCATGCCCAGCACCGATTCGAACGCGCCGCACATCCCGGCGTCGGTGATGTAGCCGGTCCCATTCGGGGAAACCCGCTCGTCCGCGGTCTGCACGTGGGTATGGGTCCCGATGACCGCGGACACCCGGCCGTCGAGGAACCAGCCCATCGCCTGTTTCTCCGCGGTCGCCTCGGCATGGAAATCGACCACCAGCACCGGCGTCCGACTGCGCAGCCGGCCCAGCAGTTCGTCCACCCGGCGAAACGGGCAGTCCGCCGGCTTCATGAACACCCGGCCGAGCAGGTTAACCACCCCGACCGACCAGCCCTCGAGTTCATAGACCGCCTCTCCCCGACCGGGCGCGCCGGGCGGGAAGTTGAGCGGCCGCAGCAGCCGCGGCTGGCGGTCGTAGTAGTCCCAGGCGTCGCGCCGGTCGAACGCGTGGTCGCCGGTCGTCAGGCAGTCCACCCCGGCCTCGAGCAGTTCCTCGCAGAGCGCCGGGTTGATGCCGAACCCGCCGGCCAGGTTCTCGACGTTGGCGATCACAAACCCCGCCCCGGTCCAGCGCCGGACCCCGGGCAGCGCGGTCGCGACCGCGTTGCGCCCGGCCGAGGAGCAGACGTCGCCCAGCAGCAGCACCCGCCTAGCGGGCATAGTCCACCGCTCTCGTCTCCCGGACGACCGTCACCCGCACCTGGCCCGGGTACTTGAGCTCGCTCTCGATCCGGGCCGACACTTCCCGGGCAAGCGCGGCGATACCGGTATCGGACACTTTCTCCGGCTCGACCAGCACCCGGATTTCCCGGCCGGCCTGGATGGCGTACGCACGCTCGACCCCGGGGAACGACGCCGCGATGACCTCGAGGTTCTCGACGCGCTTGATGTACGCCTCGAAGCTCTCGCGCCGCGCCCCGGGCCGGGAACCGGAAATGCTGTCGGAGGCCGCGACCAGGAAGGCGTAGGGCGATGCCATCGTCTCTTCTTCGTGGTGAGCGGCAATCGCGTTGACCACCAGTTCATCCTCGCCGTACCGCCGGGCCAGCTCCGCCCCGATCTGCGCGTGCGGGCCTTCGATGGTCGCGTCCGCGGCCTTGCCGATGTCGTGCAGCAGACCCGCGCGCCGGGCCAGCGCCGGGTCGAGGTCAAGCTCCTGCGCCATCAACGCCGCCAGCATCGCGACCTCCCGGCTGTGCAGGAGCATGTTCTGGCCGTAGCTCGTCCGGTACTGCAGCCGGCCCAGCAGCCGGGACAGTTCCGGGGCCAGCCCGACGATGCCGAGCTCGAGCACCAGCGCCTCGCCCGCTGCCCGGATCACCTCTTCCAGCTCCCGCGCGGTCTGGGCCACGACCTCCTCGATCCGCGCCGGGTGAATCCGGCCGTCGGCGACGAGCTTGGCCATCGCCAGCCGGGCGACCTCGCGCCGGACCGGGTCGAAGCCGGAGATGACGATCGCCCCGGGCGTGTCGTCGATCATCACTTCGACCCCGGTCAGCGTCTCGAAAGTCCGGATGTTGCGCCCCTCGCGGCCGATGATCCGGCCCTTAAGCTCGTCCGAGGGCAGACCGACCACCGACACGGTCGTTTCCGCAGCATGCGACACCGCACAGCGCTGAATCGCGTTGACGATGACGTTCCGGGCGTCGTTCTCAGCCCGGGACCGGGCGTTCTCCAGTATCTCACGGGTGACCTTCGCCGCTTCGAGCCGCGCCTCGTTCTCAAGGTTGCGGAACAGCTCCCGCCGGGCATCCTCGGCCGACAACCCGGCAATCCGCTCCAGCTTGGAGTTCTCCAGGCTGATGAGCTGGTCGAGCCGCTCCATTTTCGCCTTGAGAATCTTGTCCCGCGAGACCAGGTCCCGGTCCTTGCGGATGAGGTCGGCTTCCTTCTGGGTCAGCACGCTGTCGCGCCGGGCGAGGAACGTCTCGCGCTCCGACAGCTTCTGTTCGGTCCGTTCGAGTTCGCGCCGGGTAGCGGCGGTCTCGGAATCGAACCGGACCCGTTCCTTCTCTAACTCCCGGTGCCGCCGCTCCTCACCTTCTTCCGCCTTCCGGCGCGCCTCTTCGCGCGCCCGGGCGAGCAGTTCGTCGGCTTCGCGCCTGCTGTCGGACAACAGCCGGTTCATCATCAACAGGCTCATCCAGCGGCCGACGATGAACCCCGCGACCCCGAGCACCACCAGACCACCCAGCCAGGCCAACCAATGCCAAAGTTGCATTACACACCTCCGATAAAGAAGGTCCCCGCATGTGCCGTGTCATGACGAGTCTTTGAACCCATGGACAAAAGTGGGTGCTTCAGACCGACTGCGTGCTGTCCCCGAAGGGAACGGCAGTTCACCGGCCTATGGCAGCACCCGCTTCACGGGTGTTAGCTCAAGACTCAATCACCGATCACGGACACCGCAGGGAGCCTGGTAAACAGGAAACCGGTCGGCCGGTTTCCCGATTTCTCTACGCCCCGGGTGCGGACCCCGGCTCCCGAGCTTCCCGCTCGTGAACCGGGCGCCCGATGCCCGAGGCCAGCTTTTCAATGAGCGTACCGACGCGAGTCGTCAGCCAGTCGTCATCGGGCTGCTCCCGGCGGAACTGCTCGTCGACGATGTTCATGCAGGCCAGCACCGCGGTGCGGGTCGTCGAACCGGGCCGGTACTGCTCCTCGATTCGGCGCATGTACTCATCAACCCGGCGGGCGACACGCTCCACGTGCCCGGCATCGCTGTCGGTTCTGACGCTATAGTCACTACCCAGAATTCTAACTTTGCAGGTTTCCATCGGCTCCCGGCGTAACGTTGCGGGTACCGGGGCTGTCCACCCGGGAACCCGTGCTCTTCGACTTGCGCCTGCCCCTGGCCAGGCCGCCCGCCCTTCGGGAGCGAGCCGCGACCTCGGTGCCCGGCGCGGTCACTGCCGGTGTCGCGCAGCGGTCGGACATCTGCTCGACCCGGTCGACCAGGACATCCAGCCGTCGAGCTGCCGTCTTCCGGCAGCGCTCGCTTTCCGCGAGCTGACGCGCGAGGTCCTGGTTCGCGGCCTTCAGCCGGCCGATCAGCGCCACCGCCTCGTCGATCATGCGTTCGAGCCGGTCGAGCTGTTCAACCGGTGAGGCTGCAGCAGGCTGTTGCACGAGTTATGATAGCACGCGCCTCCGCCGCGTCAACGACCGGCTGCCGCGCACCGCCGCTTGACGCCGCCGCCGCCCCGACCTAGAATCACCGCCAATGTCCTTGGCTACCCTTAACCTGAACCAGTGCATTCAGTGCGGCCGTTGCTCGGGCGGCTGCCCGGTGTCGATCAAGTCGCGGCTCAACGTCCGGATGCTGGTCTACACCCGGCTCGACCGCGCGTTCAAGCCGGCTGAGCTCGGCGAGCTCGGCGTCTGGGAATGCACCACCTGCACGACCTGCAACGAGCGCTGCCCGAAGCAGGTAAACCCGGCGAGCCTGGTGGTGGAACTGCGCTCGCAGCTCATCGAGAGCGGCCGGATGGCCAGCACGGTCCAGGCCGCGCTGGAGAGTACCTACGTGCAGGGCAACCCCTGGTCGCGCGCCCGCGAGAACCGGCTGGCATGGGCGTCCGACCTTAACCTGAAGCGCGTCTCGGACGGGAACCCGGCCGAGTACCTGCTCTTCGTCTGCTGCACCAACGCCTACGACGAGCGTTGCCAGCGCACCGCCCGGGCCCTCGCCGAGATACTCACCGCCGCCGGCATCGACTTCGGGGTCATCGGTGAGGACGAAAGCTGTTGTGCTTCCGAGCAGCGCCGCCTCGGTGAGGAGGGGCTTTTCGACGAACTGGCGAACTCAAACGCCGCTACCCTGCGTGATCTGCCGGTCAGGACCGTTATCACCATTTCCCCCCATTGCTACAATGCCTTCCGCAACGACTACCCGGATTTCCAGCACGAGGTCATCCATTACACCCAGTTCCTCGCCCGCCTGCTCGCCGAGGGCAAGCTCGAACTCGACGCCGCGGCCTTCGCCGCCCGGCATGACTCGCTCGTCACCTACCACGACCCGTGTTTCCTCGGCCGACAGAACAAGGTCTTCGACGAACCGCGCGCGGTCCTGCAGGCTGTCACCGGCGACCGGTTCATCGAGTTCGACCGCTGCCGGGAAACCAGCCTCTGCTGTGAGGGCGGCGGCGGCAGGATGTGGCTCGAAAGTGAAGGCACCGGCCGGCTGGCCGAAGTCCGGGTGCGCGACGCGGTCGAGATGGGCGCCGGGGTCATCGCCACCGCTTGTCCCTTCTGCACCCTGACGCTCGAGGATGCGGTGAAGACCACCAACTCGGACGACAAGGTCAGCATCTGCGACATCGCCGAGCTGGTCCGGGAATGCCTGCCGAACATGCCGCCGCCGGCTGACCCTGCGGCCGCCTCCCTCCGGTCCGCCGGTACTCCGTGACTCGCCGCGGCGGGTTTCTGCTCGGGCTGGGAATCGCGCTCGCGATAACCGGCGCCCTCGGCATCACCGGCCTGCTCAACCTGCGCGCCGGTCTGCCCAGCACCGGTGAAGTTGCCGGCTACCGGGCCCCGGCCTCGACGCGCGTGCTGGACCGTCACGGCCGGCTCGTTCATGAGTTCTTTATCGAGAAGCGCCGGCCGGTCCGGCTCGACGACATCCCCGACTGCCTCAAGCAGGGCATCCTGCTCGTGGAGGACCGCCGGTTCTACGCCCACTGGGGAATCGACCTGGTGCGCATCCCCGGACTGGCCTGGTGGATGATCCGCCATCCCGGCCGGCTCAAGGGGACTTCGACCATCACCCAGCAGCTCGCCCGGTCGATATTCCTGACCCATGAACGAACCGTAACCCGCAAGTTGCGCGAGGCGCTGCTCGCGGTCGAAATCGAGCGCCAGTTCTCGAAGGACGAGATCCTGGAGCTGTACCTTAACCAGGTCTGGCTCGGCGGGCCGGTCTACGGCGTCGAGTCAGCGGCGGAGCGCTACTTCGGCAAAGCGGTCACCAGTCTCAATACCGCCGAGTGCGCGACCATTGCCGCGATGGTTGCCAACCCGGGATGGTACTCGCCCCACAACCACCCCGAACGGCTCATCGGGCGCCGGGACTTCTTCCTCGGGAAGCTGCGCGACAGCGGCGTCATCACCCCCGAGCAGTTCGAGCAGGCCCGCGCGGAGACGCTCCAGGTCCGCCCGATGCGCGACGGCCGCAATGAAGCGCCCTATTTCGTCGAGGAGGTCCGCCGCTACCTGATCGACCGCTATGGACCGGATTTCGTGTACCGTTCGGGAGCTGTCGTCCATACGACCCTCGACCTGGATTTCCAGCGGGTCGCGAACCGGGTGCTCGAGGAACGCCTCGCCCGCATCGAGGCCGACCTTCGCCTGCGCCGGCCGAAGAACTGGTATGATTCAATCATCCAGATGGACACCCTGGCTGTCCGCCCGGACTATCTCCAGGGCGCACTGGTGCTGCTCGAGGTCCAGACCGGCGAGGTGCTGGCGCTGGTCGGCGGCCGCGAATACCGTCACAGCGAATGGAACCGCGCAACCCAGGCCGCCCGCCAGACCGGTTCCGCGTTCAAGCCTTTCGTCTGGGCTGCCGCCCTCGACAACGGCTTCACCGTCGCGGACGTGGTCGTGGACTCGACCGTCGAGATCCGCATCCCGGGACAACCGACGTACCGGCCGCGCAACTACGACCTGAAGATGCTCGGGCCGGTCAGCCTGCGCCGGGCACTGGCCTTGTCGCGCAACCTCGTCGCGGTCCGATTGGCTGAGAAACTCGGCCCCCAGCTTGTGGCCCGGTACGCAAATCTCTGCGGCATCGGCCAGCGCCTGCCCCCGGTCTACTCGCTCGCGCTGGGATCGGCCGAAGTCCCGGTCATCGAGCTGACCGCGGCCATCAACACTTTTGCCAATGAAGGACGCCGGGTGAAGCCCCGGTTCCTCACAAGCATCCGGGACCATCACGGGCTGGTCGTCGAGGAACGCCGTGCGGAGGCGCAGCCCGTGCTGGCGCGCGAGACCGCCTACCTGATGACCAGTATGATGGAGTCAGTCGTCAATGAAGGCACGGCCACGGCGATTCGCAGTCGCGGCTATGCCGGGCCCGCTGCAGGCAAGACCGGCACAACCGACGACTACACCGACGCCTGGTTTGTCGGCTACACCCCGGCGCTCTGCTGCGGCATCTGGGTTGGTTACGACCAGAAGCGCACCATTTACCGGGGGGCTACCGGTGGCGGAGTCGCCGCGCCGATCTGGGCGGAGCTGATGAAGGGCATCCAAGCGGACACCCTGAAGCCGGAGCGATTCGCCACTCCGCCCGACATCGTCACCGCCCCGGTCTGCGAGGAAACCGGTCTGCTCGCCACCGCCCACTGCCCGCGGGTCCGCTACGAGATGTTCGCCCGCACCACCCAGCCATCCGGTACCTGCCAACTCCACGGCAAACCCTTGCCCCCACCGACCCCGACGCCGGACTCGTTCATCCCGGTCCCCCCTCCCGGTGGCGGTGACTAACGCCCGGCACCGACTCATCAGCGGACGGGAGCGCTACGACGAACTCCAGACGCTGTTCCAACACTCGTTGCCCCGGGACGCCCGGATCTGCAACGAATGTCACGCCTTGCTGGTTGTTCTCACCCTCCGGAACTGCCGAACCAAGCCGATATGCGGCAGCTGCCCGCTCCAGGAACCGGGTTTGACTTGCCGGTGACGCCACCTAACATTCCCGCATGCCAGCCCTGCTCGCGCTCCTGTTGATCGTCCAACCTGCGACATCACCCGATAGCACCGCCGCCGATACCGTCTTCTATGGTGGGCTGCTGGTCAGGTTCCTGCCCCGCAGCGAAGAGGTGGTTCTCCTCGACTCGGCCTGGGTCAGGTATCGCGAGATGACCGTGTACGGTGACTCGATCCACTTCGGCATCGAGGAACAGCGCTTGACTGCAAGCGGCGACGTGCTCTTCACCTCCGGGGACCTGAACGTCGACGGCACAATGCTCCAATACGACCTCGACGAACGTAAGGGAATGATCCGCACCGCCCGGACCGAAATCGAGAGCGGGTTCTTCCGCGCCGACGAAATCTGGCTGGTGGAGGAGAACGTCATCAACGCCCGTCGCAGCCTTTACACAACCTGCGAGAAGGACCCGCCGCACTACGCCTTTCACGGACCCCGCGCCAAACTGCTCGTGGACGACCTGGTCATTGTCGAACCGGTGGTGTTCCGGGCGTTCGACATCCCGCTGCTCGCCGCCCCCTTCTGGCTGGTGCCGGTGGCCAGCCGGCGCACTTCCGGGTTGCTGCCGTTCAAGGTCGGCCAGTCGAGTCTCCAGGGTTGGTACGCGAGTGACCTCGGCTACTACTGGGCTTTCAGCGAGTACGCCGACGCCACTTTCTACTGCGACGTCATGACCAAGAAGGGAATCCAGCCTCGCTTCCAGGGCATCTACGTTGTGAACCCGTTCGCCCGGGGCAACGTCAACGCTTCCTACATCAACGAATGGGATACCCGAACAACCCGCTACTCGGTCAACGCCCGGCACGACTCCCGGTTCTTCTTCGGCTCAGACCTGTCGGCAGCGGCCGACATCATCTCCGACGCCCGGTACATCCCGGAGTATGGCGAGGACAGAATTGACCGGCTCAAACAGGAAGCGTACTCCTGGGCCGAACTGAACCGCCGCTTCGGCCGCGTCGGCCGGGTGACCGCGACGGCTGAACGCCGCGACCTTTTCCTCAGCAACTACCGCTCAACCCTGCTGCCCGGACTGGCGGTCAGCTTCGGCACGCAACGCCTGCCCTTCAGCCTCGACTTGTCCCCCCGCGTCAGGTTCAGCCGCCGTCACGAGCAGTTCGCCGATTCGACCGGGGCGGATACCGCCCGACTTGAGAACATCTCAGGCCGGGCATCGGCCGGAATCGGCACGCCCGACTATGACCTCGGCCCTGCCGGAGACCTTCGCGCCGGGTACAACCTCGGACTCGACTCGGACTGGCGGGTCAGGCAGTCTTCCCCGAGCGAGGCTGCGGCGTCGGACTGGCAGGCCGAGAGCGCGAGCTCGCACTTTCTCAGCAATGGCATCAACGTGAGCCTGTCTCAGCGGTTGCCGGGCGCGATCAACACCCGGCAGACTGTCTCCGCGGACCAGCGCAACGACCTGAGCGGCAGCCTCCCCCCGGATACTAGGTACCGCGGGGACATCATGGCCGACCTTACCCTCTACCGCGTGTTCGCTCTCAACGGGTTCGGGCTCGACGGCCTGCTTCACACCGCCCGTACGTCCGCCGGCATGAGCTACGAACCGGAGGTGACTGACCGCGAGTACATTGGCACGCCCCGGCTGGGCGAACCGCGCGCGGCCCGCATCAGTCTCGGGTTGACAAACGGTTTCCAGGCCCGGACTTCGGACTCCACCCCGCAGAAGTTCGACCTCGGAAGCGCTCAACTCAGCACCGGTTACGACATCATCAGCCGACGGCCCGACCCGGTCAGAGCCGGTCTCCGCACTGGGGTGCCTTACTCCCGGCTGCCTTTCGAGCTCAGCCTTGACGCGGCGGCGAGCTTCGACTGGGATTCGCTCCGGCTCGGGCGCGATTATCGCATTGCCACCATGCTCGGATGGGAGTACGGCTTCGGCCGGCAACCACTCGCTGTACCGTGGGTCGACACCACCAGACATGACCCTCAGCGCGATTGGAGAGTCCGGCTTGGGGTTAACCACTACCTGCTCGGCGACAACAACATGCTCACCGGCGCACTGACCCTCTACGTCCCGGGATGGCGCTTCGACCTGTCGAGCATCGGCTACAACTTCACCCGCCGGGAACTTACCGACTACTCGATAACGGTCTGGAAGGACCTCCACTGCTGGGAAGCACTGGTCAACATTGAGAAACTCGGCAGCCAGTGGAAGTACGATTTCGAGTTCAGGATACGTCAGCTCCAAGACATCAAGCTCGGCAAGAGCACCTTCCGGGGTATTCTGCCCGAGTGAGCCGACTCTACCTCGCGTCCAGTTCCCCCCGGCGCCGGCGGATTCTGCGCGAGGCCGGACTTGAGTTCACCCTGCTCCGCCCGGCACCTGACCCGCCGGCACCTGCGAGTTCGAACGACCCGGCCCGGCTCGCAGTCAGCCACGCGCAACACAAAGCTCTTTCCGCCTGCTCACCTACAGCCAGCGGCTTGGTGGTCGGCGCTGATACCGTGGTTGTCCTCGGTCGGAGGATACTCGGCAAACCATACGACAGAGTCACCGCCTGCCGAATGCTCGATAGCCTTTCGGGCCGAACGCACCGGGTAATCACCGGTCTGGCTGTTTACGAGACCTCAAGCCGCCGCACCCGAACCGCAGCGGAAGAAACCGCCGTCACCTTCAAGCAGCTCTCTCCTGCCGACATCGAGCACTACCTGACTTCTGGTGAGCCGTTTGACAAGGCTGGCGCCTACGGCATCCAGGGCCGTGCCAGCGCTTTTGTGACCCGCATCAGCGGCAGCTACCTGAACGTCGTCGGCCTCCCCCTTGCCCGACTGCTGTGCCTGATCGCTCCGGAACGACAGGCAGACGGCCGCCGTGCTTCAGAACGTGCGGGCTGCCGCGAACGGATGAGTTGATGCCGTTCGGAAACCGACCGCAAACGGATTGACAACAGCCCAGGCCTGTGCTTAGCTTTAGCAGCGGTTGCGTAACGCAGGCGCCAACGCACCGGCGTACTGGACGTCATCCGTTCGACGTTCACGGACACTGTCGCCCGCCTGCGCCTGCCAAGTTCCGGCCCTCCGGGCTCAGAGAGCTGAACCGACGGGGCCTGGATTCAGCAAAAGAAGGGAGAGGAAATGCAGTGGTTTGACTGGATGTCGCTCGGAATCATACTCGTGGTCGCGGTGCTGGAGACAATTCGTGCAAGGAACTCGGGTGGCTTCGGCCAGGCTCTATTTGACGCGTTGGGACTGATCACTGCCGCGGTGGGCAGCACCTGGCTCGCCGGCCCGGTGGCAAACCTGCTGGGTGCCCAGAAGTGGATTTTCACGTTGGGGATCTTCGTGCTCCTGGCGATCGGCTCCCTGATTGTCAGCCGGGTGCTCTTCTCGGCGGCCGAGTGGTCCTCTGATTCGTTTGATGGCGTGCTTTCGTTTGCGTTTGGGGTCGCCTGCGGCTGGGTTATCGCCAACATGACCTTGCGCGTGCTCATCCAACAGCAGGGCGACCTGGGCGACGTGTCGCAGATGATGCATAACGCCCCGGTGGCAAGAGAGGTTTTCCGCTTCCGGCTCTGGAACATGCTGCTCAGACAACTGTTCAACATCAACCTCGGGCCGGAAATCGATATCGACGTCGGGTAACGTCCCGGGCGTCGCCCGGCACTGCTGTCCGCGGGACCGGTTGGTTGACAGCGTCCTGCCTCGATGTATCTTGGCCTATGCTGGCAACGTTGATACTGCTTTTCACGGTTGCGATGTCGACCGATCACCAGCTCTGGCAAACACTTCGCGAGAACTATCTCGGCCTGCGCTCGCTCTCCGGTAGTTTCGAGCAGTTGGTCCAAACCGATACCGAGGCCGACCGCAGGTTTGTCGGGAGCTTCTGGACCATATTGCCCGACCGTTACCGCCTCGAGGTCTCAGAGCCGGAACAGCAACTGATGGTCGCAGGCGACAGCCTTCTCTGGTTCTACTTCCCTACGGAATCCCGGGCGGTACGCGAAGCCCAACCAAGAGCAATGCCCCTCCTGGCCTTTCTTGAGCCGGTCCTGGACTCCTCGTCGGAGGTGCGTTTTGAGGCGGACCAGGACGGACAGCGGGTAGTGGTGGTTGAACCGGCCGATGAAATGGCCACGATCCAGAACCTGCGTCTCGAGCTGTCACCCGACGGGCGTCGCATAGACGCTTTCGACTTTTCCGACCCCTGGGGAAACCAGTACCGGTTCCTGCTGAAGTTCCAGGTGTGGAACCCGGACTTGCCTGCTGAGCTGTTTGAGTTCACCCCCCCTCCGGGCACCAATCTCGAGTAACCGATGCCTGTGAAGAACGACGGTACCTGTTTCGCATGCGGCAGCAAGAACGAATACGGTCTGAGACTCAAGATCACGACAACCGCCAATGGCGTCGAATTCGTCTTCACCCCCCCGGAACGCTTCCAAGGCTGGGAGGGTATGGTGCACGGAGGCATAGTCGCCACCATGCTCGACGAGCTCATCGCGTGGGCCTGCAGCAGCCTGGGAGTCAACGCTGTTACCGGGGAACTTACGGTGAGATATCGCCAGCCGCTCCTGGTCGGCCGGCCGATCCGCGGCGTGGGGCGCGTGGTTGCGAGAAAGGGTCGATTGCTTGCCGGGGAGAGTCGCCTGCTGGACGAGACGGGTCGCATCATCGCCGAAGCCAACGGCAAGATGATGGAAGTCTGACCGTGACGAGCGGCCGCCCGGCTGCCGCGGTTGTGCTGCTCGGCTGCCCCCGGAACCGGGTGGACGCTGAAGCTCTGCTCGGCGCCTTCGGGCTGGCGGGATATGCCATCACCACCCAGCCCGCTCTTGCGGATGTTGTTGTCATCACAACCTGCGCTTTCCTGAGCTCGGCGGTTGCAGAATCAGCGGCGGCAATTCGCCGTGCGTTGGCCGCCCGGCTCGTCAACCCCGGGCTGCGGGTCGTTATCGCGGGCTGCATGGTTCAGCGCTATGGTCGATCGGTATTGCGGAAGTTTCCCGGGGTAGAACTCGCGGCCGGTGTTGACTACCTGACTGATATCCCGCGGCTGCTGCGACTCCGGACCAGCTACGCATCATCCGAAGTCCCGACCCGGGTTCTGTCCCGCCCTCGGTTGCTCTCTACTCCAGCGCACTATGCCTACCTGAAGATCGCCGACGGCTGCAGCAACCGCTGCAGCTACTGCCTCATTCCCGGAATTCGCGGCCCGCTTCGGTCTCGGTCAGTACCGGACCTCGTCGAAGAGGCCGGCCGGCTCGTCGCGTCAGGGGTTCGCGAACTGGTGCTGGTAGCCGAAGACACCACCTCTTACGGAGTGGACCGCTACAAGCACGCCGGGCTGGTTCGGCTGCTCCGACGACTGGCCGGCGTTCGCGGCCTGGACTGGCTGCGCCTGATGTACGCCCACCCGTCTCGATTCACCCCTGCGCTGATGAGAGAGTTCGACCGGAATCCCCGGCTCTGCAGGTACGTTGACCTGCCCATTCAGCACGTCAACGACCGCGTCCTCGCCCGGATGAACCGCGGTTATCGCCGCGTCGACCTTGAGCGACTGATGGATCGATTGAAAGCAGCCGGGGTCCATGTCCGCACAACCGTCATCCTGGGCTTTCCGGGTGAAACCGATGCGGAGTTCTCCGAGCTGCTCGACTTCCTGGCTGCAATGAAGTTCGAACGCCTTGGAGCGTACGCCTTCTCTGCGGAAACCGGGACTCGTGCCGCGACCCTGAGACCGCAGGTCCCGAAGAGGGTTCGCCAGGAACGGCTGACAGCCGTCATGAAGCTCCAGGCGAGGATCTCGCGCTATCGACTGCGTCAACTCCATGGCAAGATCCTGCGCGTCCTCGCCGAACGCCCGGGACTGGGTCGAACAGAGTGGGATGCACCGGACATCGACGGTGTTGTCCGGTTCAGAGGCGGCACGGCAGTGCCGGGCAGGTTCGTGGATGTCAGAGTCACCGGGTCCGGAACTCACGACCTGACCGGCCGCATCGTACAGTAGCGGCGCCTTCATATCCCAAACCATTGAGATCGGGTCCGAACGGTTTCGACGCCCATCCCCAACTACCTTCCTGAGGCCACCCCGTTGAGGTCGTCCAGGTCTCTAACGCGGGCCACGAAGCGGAGCTAATGACTTCCTCGCTCCGTAGTCAGCGCTGACGCCATCGTTCCCTATTCATAACCGCGAAACCCGTATTTTGACAACCGCTCAACCCGTATCTAGAATGGCTCAATGGTACGCCTTGCAGTCCTGGCATCGGGCCGAGGGTCAAACTTCGAAGCGCTTGTCAGAACGCTGCGGCGAGATGCCTTCGCCACCAGCATTCGACTGCTGGTCAGCAACGTGCCCGGAGCTCCCGTGCTTCAGCGCGCCGAAGCTCTCGAGATTCCGACACTGGTGGTCAACCATCGTGACCACAAGACGCGGCAGTCCTTTGAGCTGGAGCTCATCCGCAACCTCGAGAGCCACGAAGTTGGGCTAGTATGTCTCGCCGGCTTCATGCGTATTCTCTCCCCGACATTCGTAGACCACTACCGGGACAGGGTGATGAACATCCACCCTTCACTGCTCCCGGCCTTCGCCGGCCTCCAGGGACTCGAAGTCCACGCGGCAGCATTGGCGGCTGGCGTCAAGCTGACCGGCTGCACGGTCCATTTCGTGACCAGCGAAGTTGACTCCGGGCCGATAATCGTTCAGCGGGCAATACCTGTTCGTGAGGAGGACACGCCTGAATCTCTCGCGCTTCGAGTACTGATCGAAGAGCACCTTGCCTATCCGGAAGCTGTTCGGCTCTTCAGCGAGAACCACCTGAAGGTCGAAGGCGGTCGAGTGCGCATACTGGGTCCACTATGAACGCCCCCATCCGTGTCGCGATTGTTGGCTGCGGGGCCCAGGCGCAACTCGCTCACATCCCTGCGCTGCGTGAGAACAAACATGCCAAGATCGTTGCGCTCTGCGACCCTGACATACGCAAGATCAACCACCTCCGTCGCCTCCACAACATTCCCCATCACTTCCTGGACTTCGATGACCTGAAGCTTGCCGATGACATCGACGCAGTTGTCATTGCCACGCCCAATCACCTCCACGCACCGATGGCGATTGCGGCCATGGAATACGGTAAGGACGTGCTCTGCGAAGTTCCGCTCGCTCTGAACAGCGAGGAAGCCGCGGCAATGGTCGCGACTGCCGCCCGACTGGACCGCCGGCTGTTCCCCTGCCTCAACACCCGGCTTCGGCCTGATGTCCAGACTATCCGTAAGTTCATCGAGGGAGACGAACTCGGCAGCGTCTACTACTGCAAGACGGGCTGGCTGCAGGGCCGTGATATGTGGTCGCTCGAAGGCTGGCGCGGCCAGCGCATCCGCGCCGGTGGCGGCGCATTCCTCAGCTTAGGCACACCGCTGCTTGATTTCTCGCTGTGGTTGCTCAGCCCGCGTTGTCCCGAGTCCATCACCGGCGTGGTCCACCTGCGACCGGGCCGGGGCGACGTCGAGGATACCGCCTTCGCCATGATCCGCATGGACGGCGACGTGCTGCTGACACTCGAAGTGGGCTGGAGCGTAACACTTGAGAATGACTTTCGTTACTTCAACGCCTTCGGCACGGCAGGAGCCGCGTTGCTCAACCCGGTTCAGATCCACAAGGCAATGCACGGGCACCTGGTCAATGTCACTCCACGGATAGCTACCAAGGGCATGCAGCGAGCTTCTTACAGACTGCTCAGCGACCTGTGGATCGACTCGCTGGTTCGAGGCGTCCCTCCCGCCATCCCTGCCAGTGATGCTCTGCTCATCAACCGGATCGCCGACGCCTTCTACCTATCGGCAACTGAACGCCGCGAGGTGAAGCTCTAATCTCAAGTCGCGGTCTGGCCTCCGCGACAGCCCCGAACTGCACCGCTGAGACTTCCCGAACGAGATCACGAAACTGCGAGTTTCCCTGCACTCCGGACGTTCTCAGACTACCTTGGTGGTAACGCCATGTCTCGGCTCCTGATATTCCTGGCGGCCGCCGCCGGGCTGGCTCTCGCCTTTGCGCCATTTCCACTGCGACCGCTGGCACTGGTTGCCCTTGTTCCGCTCTTCTGGAGGATCGAGACGCCTGGACGCGGCGGGAGGCCGGGAGCACGACGGGTCTTCTTCTGGGGCTGGCTGTTCGGTACTGTCGCTGCCGGCTTCCACTTCTTCTGGCTCTGGTTCCTGGTCATACCGGTTGAACCGATAACGCGTCTTCTCCTGAACGTGGGAGTGGTTGTGCTCTTCGCGTACCTCGGGCTGTATGTTGGTGTCTTCGCGTTGCTGGTTCGACGGCTCGGCCTCTGGACCGCACCCTTCGTATGGGCGTTGCTCGAGTATGCGCGTTCTGTGCTCCAGATCGCGTTTCCATGGAACTTCCTGGGCTACTCGATGACGCCCTGGTTGCCGTTCATCCAGCCCGCAGCGTTGGGCGGGATCTACCTGGTGTCATCATGGGTTGTGCTGGTCAACCTGCTCGTCTACCGTGCGCTGCTGCCGCTGCGCCAGCCGACTGCCAGACGGGTCGGCTTCGTCGCCGGGCTGGCACTGGTGATCTGCCTGCCGGTGATATCGTGGTTCTTCCGCAATCGGCCGCTGAAACCCTGGTTCAAGGTGGCAATCGTCCAACCGGACGTGGCACCGACTGACAAAGGCGATGCCGAGTCGCGTGAGCGCATCCAGTCTGACCTGATCAAGCTGACTCGGGAAGCGGCGGCCGCCCATCCCGACCTGGTCATCTACCCGGAAACCGCAACGCTTTCCGATGTGACGCGCTCGAGCACCATTGGGACCGCGATTCGAAGACTGGCCGATAGCCTTGACCTGGAGATCTTCACCGGGACTCCGCTCTATGATGAGCCCCGGGGCACCTGGCACAACGGGGCGGTGCTTATCAGTCCCGGCGAGGACTCGGTCCGGCAACGCCACTACAAGCTGAGACTTGTTCCCTTCTCCGAGAAGATTCCCTACGCGGACGAACTGCCGATTCTCCGACGTCTCATCGGGACCGCTGACATGGGCAACTGGACGCGCGGGCAGGAACTCAATGTCTTCAACTGGCGGCTGGGCACTGCGTCCTGCCTGGTCTGCTACGAAGCAATATTCCCGGATCTCACCCGGGAGTTCGTGCGCCGCGGTTCCATGCTTCACGTGGTCGTTACCAACGACGGCTGGTTCGGCCGCCTGCCGGGAATCCACCAACACGCCGAACTTGCCGTGGTGCGAGCCGTAGAAACCGGGGTGCCGATGGTCCGCAGCGCAAACAACGGCATCTCTTTCATCGTCGACCCGTACGGCCGGGTGCTGAAGCGCACCCAGCTGTTCACCAAGACGAACCTGGTCGGGGACGTACCAGAACCGCTGCCCCCGACCCCCTACGTCCGGTGGGGCGAATGGTTCATCAGGTTTTCACTGGGCTTGGTCGTTGTCGGCGCCGTAGTCCAACACCTCCGCAAGCGCCGAAGGAAAAGACCAAACCGGGGCTGAGTTCGGACCGACTCGTCGGCAGCGACTCAGCGCAACCGGGCGGCAATCACCACTGGTCGGGTCAGCACCCTGACGCCCCCTCCCGGCGGCACCCCCCTGGCGCTGACCAAGTAGATGCCCGCGGGTAGAGACCGCAACTGCCTGTCCCTGCCATCCCATTTCAGGTCGTGGTACCCACCGGCCCCTTCGGACAGCAGCGTCCGCACCGCTCGTCCTTCAAGATCAAGCAGGTTGACGGTCAGGCGCCAACCGCGGGGAGCGTTCACGCGCACCGAGGCGACTTCACCTTCCCAGGGACGAAACGGGTTAGGCAAAACTGAATCCAGCGTAAGTTCATCGGCCGGCGGGAACGCTGCGCTGGTATCCGAGATATCACCATCGAAGCGCGGCATAAGCTGGTAGCCGGTATTGTAGGGAGGCTGGTAGTCATACTGGCCGCCGATGCCGATCACCCGCAGGCGCATCCCGCGGTTGATCCAGCCGACAGCGATGCCGGTCTGGTTGCCCACGCGGACCGTAACACCGGCCGAACCGTTCTTGAGGACGATGTTGTAGCCCGAACCCGAAAGGACCGGCGGTTCGACAACGTCACCCACAACGGTCAACAGGTCCGACTCCATCCGTTCGGTGAGCGGGGTGTTGTGGGGCACGAGCGCCGGCATGACCGTGTCAGGCAGTGTATCGGTCACGAACATCGTGCCGTTGGCGATTTCGGTCAGGCCGTTGTACTCCGTGACCCGGCCGACGACCTCCCACTCGACACCGAGTTCGTCGAGGAAGCGAGCCTCGTGCGTCGCAAACCCACAGCCGAAGACATTCACGCCCTGGGTTGAATCCTGGATGTACAGACTCTTGTTCGTGCCGATGGTAAAGGCAGAGGCCGGACCGGTCACCCGACCCCGCACGCGGACGACGGAATCGAGCAGCAGCGGGGTCACACCATCGGGCCCCGGACGCTGGACCTCACGAATGGTCCTGATCGGCAAATCCTCCGCGGTGCGCGAGAAGTCGGTCCGGAACCGTGGCTGAATCTGGTAGCCCTCGAGCGGGCGGGTCGAATCTGTGTACTGGCTCTTGATGCCGATGAGCGTGAAAGTATCGGGAGCGGTCACCGGCCGCAGGCCGGGAATGTCGGTATCCCCGTCTATCCGAAGTGTGACGCTGCCGGTGGCATCCTCTACCTGGTAGTTCTGGTTGCCAGCCAACTCTGAGGCCAGCGTCATCGCTCCGACGATCTTGACCAGCTCACCCTCGTACTGCTCCCGGTTCATCTCCGCGCAGGTCAGGACGCGCGGTCCGGGCTCGCCCACGCCCCGGGCCAGAACCGTGACCACCGACCCGGTGAGTTCGGTCTTGCCTCGGTACCAGTCGACCTTGCCCGTGACCGCGACGCTGTCGCCGACATCGAACGGCTCGGGAATGCTCCACCCGAAGACGTTGACCCCCGCGGTTGTGTCCTGGACATAGATGTCGAGCCTGGTCGTGTCGAATACCCCGGTGGGGACGGTCACGACCCCGGTTACGGTAACACTCTGCCCCCAGCGGTCCGGGAAGCCGTTGCCGGCATCGTCGCGAATGGCATCGCCAATCGGCATGTAGGAAACCGACACACCCAGGTCGGCAGCCCCCCTGGGCATCACCTGGTAACCACCAAGGTGGGGTGCCGCAGGCCGGTACTGGGAGATCACACCCACCAGCGTTATCGAATCGTCCGGGATCAGCGCACCGACGATATCACCGACACTGCGGTGAATCCTCAGCTGGGCAACGTAGCCGCCGGCATCCGAGATGTTGTAGTTCCGGTCACCCGCGAACCTCTCCCCGGGCGCGTGTTCGATCCAGACCTGATTGAACCTGCAGAGCCAGCCTTCATTCTCGACCCAGCCGGATGCGGTATCAACCCGGTCGACGAAAGCAAGCGGCTCCATCCGGGGCACAGGTGCCCCCCGACCCCCATGATTGACCAGGTCCGCGAGCGGGTCGAGCTGGGTCAATCCGTAGAAATGCTTCACCGCGCCCGTGACCGTGATGCTGTCGCCGACCGCCACTCCCGACACCCGGCTCCCGTAGAAAGCAACACCCCCGGTGCCATCCTCCACGAAACCCGGGCCCCATGTGCCGAAACTCGTGGCAACGGTCACGACGCCGGTCACGGTGACGGTCTGGCCGAGCAGCAGTGGTTCGCCCTGTTCGTTGTTCTTGCGCAACTCGCGAATCGGAGTGACCTGCGCCGGAGCCGAAACGAACAGAACCAGTAGCAGTAGCAACTGTCTCACTTCTTCATCTCTCTTTCTATCAGCGCCGCCGCCTCATCAAGGGCGGCCCTGGCGCCCAGCTGACCGCGCATAATTTTTTCGAGCGCTTCGCCAAGCAGGCGTCGACCATTGAACCATTCCTCGGTCTTGGGCTCAAAGGACATGTGCTCGAGCTGGGCAAGCGCCGCCCTCAGGCCTGTTACCTCGTCCATCATCCGGCGATAGCGGGGGTCATCGAGCGCGCTGCGCCGGGCCGGAACGTATGATGTCAACACCGCCCATTGAGCCTGTCGCTCAGGCGCCGTAAACCACCGGACGAACTCCCAGGAGGCAGCGACCTGCGCCGGCGTGCCGGTGCGAAAGAGACCGATATTCGTGCCGAAGGATATCACTTCCGGTTGGTCATTCCAACTCGGGATCGGGGCAACGCCCACCGGAAAGGTCATCTGATCCTTCATGAATGCCCACGATACGGAGGTTCCCCAGATACAGGCAATGCTGCCGGTAAGGAAGTCGTTCTGCGGGTCATAACCGGCCCCGAACAACGCGGATGAATCACGGGCCAGGATGTCGTACTGAAACTGCGCAGCCATGACCCCGGCACTGGAGTTGAATGCCGGACGGCCGTTCTCATCAAGGAAGTCACCGCCGAGCTGACGCAGCATACAGCCGAACATCCATTGGTTGACGCCCATTTCGGTCCCCCAGATGCCCCGCTCGCGGTCCGTCAACCGCCTGACCATCGTGCGGAAGTCGGACCAGTCTCGGGGAAACTCGGCGTAGCCGGCATCGCGCAGCATCTCGATGTTATAGAAGAACACCGGCACCGACTTGTTGAACGGCAGGGTCACAATTCGGCCATCCCACGAGTTGCCTTCAATGAACGCCGGGTAGAAATCGGCAAGTTCGCCCTCGGCCAGACCGCCCGGGGCCTGAATCAGGGAATCAAGCAGGATTAGCCGGGCCAACTGATGGAACTGCGTGGTCCAGGATTCATACATCTGAGCGATATTCGGCGGGGCATTGACCTGCACCGCCCCCATCAGCTTCTGCGAGAGCGAAGAATACCCACCCATTGAGACCGGCTCGATGTCTATCCCCGGGTGTTCCTGCTCGAACTCGGCGATCATCGTGTTGAGCGCATCACCCAGTGGTCCGCCCATGGCATGCCAGAACACGACGCGGGTGCGACCGCCCTGGCCCGGCGAAGCCTCGCGACTGGAGCAGACCGCGGCCAGCAGACTGAGTGCCGTAACGCACGACAAGGTGACTCTTCGCAACATCGCGCTCATTCTAGGCAAGCACCCGGCATCGTCAAACACCCGGTCATTGGTATCGGCTCCTACACCCGGTCCGGAAAGCGTTCCTTCAGGTACTCAACGATCTCCCGAATCTCCGTACCAGGCCCGAACAGACGGCCGATGCCGGCGCTCTGGAGCTCCTGCCTGTCCTCATCAGGAATGATCCCGCCTCCGAACACCAGGATATCCCCGGCCCCCCTTTCCTTGAGCAGCCGGGAAACCTCCGGGAAGAGGGTCATGTGCGCTCCCGAGAGAATCGAAAGCCCTACGGCGTCGACATCCTCCTGGAGGGCGGCTTCGGCAACCATCTCCGGGGTCTGGTGCAGACCTGTATAGATGATCTCGAACCCGGCATCGCGCAGGCCGCGAGCCACCACCTTGGCGCCTCGGTCGTGCCCGTCCAACCCGGGCTTGGCAACAAGTATCCTGAGCTTCTTCGCCATTGTCATCCTCCTAGAACATCGGGGGCTCGACATACTCCCCAAACACGTCCTTCATTGCCCGGCAGATCTCTCCCAGAGTCGCGTCGGCCCGGACCGCATCGAGTATCGGGGACATCACGTTGGCCTGGCCGGCGCAGGCGGCCCTGAGCTCCGCCAGCGCTCGCTCGACACGGGCGTTGTCGCGCCGCTGGCGCAGAGCCGCCAGCCGCTCTCGCTGGCTCTGCTCGACCTCCGGATTAATCCTGAGCAGCGGAATCTCCAACTTCTCACCCTCCAGCTCGTACCGGTTCACGCCCACCACCGTCCGCCGGCCCTCCTCCACCTGTCGCTGGTAGCGATAGGCTGCGTCGGCGATCTCGCGCTGAGGGAAGCCGTGCTCGATCGCCCGGACCATTCCGCCCAGCGCGTCGATCTTCCGGAAATACTCGTAGGCCTGTCGTTCGAGTTCGTCGGTCATCGTCTCGACGTAGTATGAACCTCCCAGCGGGTCGGCGACGCTCGCTACCCCGGTCTCCTCGGCGATGACCTGCTGGGTCCGCAGAGCGATCAGCACCGCCCGTTCGGTCGGGAGCGCCCAGGTTTCGTCCATCGAGTTGGTATGCAGGCTCTGCGTCCCGCCCAGCACCGCGGCCAGAGCCTGGAAGGCGGTCCGGGTGATGTTGTTCTCGGGCTGCTGGGCGGTCAGGCTGCACCCCGCGGTCTGGGTGTGGAAGCGCAACAGCAGGGAGCGCGGGTTCCTTGCCTTGAAGGTCTCCTTCATCTCGCGCGCCCAGATTCTCCTGGCCGCCCGGAACTTGGCCACCTCTTCAAAAAAGTCGAGATGCGAGTTGAAGAAGTAGGACAGCCGGGGGGCAAAGCTGTCCACATCCAACCCCGCCTTGATGCCGGCCTCGACGTAGGTCAGGCCGTCCTTGAGCGTGAAAGCAAGTTCCTGGGCCGCGGTCGAGCCGGCTTCGCGGATGTGGTAGCCGGATATCGAGATCGTGTTCCAGTTCGGAACGTGGTCGGCCGCGAAGCGCATGATATCGGTGATGACCCGCATCGAAGGCTCGGGCGGGAACAGCCATGACTTCTGGGCGATGTACTCCTTGAGAATATCGTTCTGAATCGTTCCGCGCAGAACCTCGCCGCTGACACCCTGCTTCTCGGCCGCCACGATGTAGAATGCCCACACGACTGCCGCCGGGCCATTGATGGTCATCGAGGTCGAAACCTTGTCGAGCGGGATGCCATCGAACAGGGTTTCCATGTCCTCGAGCGAGGATATCGCCACGCCGCACTTGCCGACTTCGCCCCGGGCGCGGTCGTCATCCGAATCCCGCCCGTAGAGCGTCGGGAAGTCAAACGCGACCGACAAGCCCGTTTCGCCGTGACCGAGCAGGAACTTGTAGCGGGCATTGGTGTCGCGAGCACTGCCGAACCCGGCGAACTGGCGCATGGTCCAGAATCGGCCCCGGTACATGTCCGGGTGGATGCCGCGGGTGAAAGGGTACTCGCCCGGTAGTCCGAGGTCTCGCAGGTAGTCAGCGTCGGGGCGGTCGAGTGGGGAATAGACCAGCTTCAGCGGGACGCCCGACAACGTCTCGCGCTCCCGGGAGGGCCCGGTGGGGAGCTTGCGCTCCCAGTCAGCATAACGCTTACCGATTTCTTCCGATTTGCTCATGGTTTCTCCTGTCGGCTGCCGGACTCCAGGCGGTTCAGCATGCGCCCGACCACCCCGTAGGGCGTTTCCGCTCCGGCCAGCACCGCGTTGATCTCGTGCTCGAGCTGGTCTGCCATTCCCGGTCGTCGCCAGACATCCCTGCGCAACCGGTCTTCAACCAGCTCAACTATTTCCATGCGAACCTTCTGCTTTCGGTACGCAAGGTCTCGTCCGGCAGAAGTGAAAAAGGCCCAGTGGGCTTCAAGACGACCCAGCAGTTCGCTGATGCCCAGCCCGGTCGTCGCCACCGTTTCGACAACCGGCGGCTCCCAGCCTTCAGACCGTTGGCGGAGGCTGAGCATCGACTGCACCTCGACCACCAGGCGCTCCGCACCCTGGCGGTCAGCCTTGTTGATGCAAAACAGCTCACCAATCTCCATCAGGCCGGCCTTCATGACCTGGATTGAGTCCCCTGATTCCGGTACAAGCACGACCACCGTCGTATGGGCCGCCGACGCCACGTCCAACTCGATCTGCCCGACCCCGACCGTCTCGATGATGATCACGTCCCTGCCGAAGGCATCGAGGACGTCACAGACCTCCCTCGTCCTGTGCGCGAGACCGCCCAGGCCGCCCCGGCTGGCCATCGAACGTATGAACACGCCCGGGTCGTTGAACAACGACGGCATCCTCACCCTGTCGCCGAGAATCGCCCCGCCCGAGAAAGGTGACGTCGGGTCCACTGCAACGATGCCGACGGTACGCCCGGAACGTCTCAACTCCTGCGTGAGTCTCTCGACGAGCGTACTCTTACCTGCGCCCGGCGGCCCGGTGATACCGATGCGCCAGGCACGACCCTGCTCCCGGTAAAGCTCATCCAGCACCCCGGGTGCTTCATCGCCCTCATTCTCAACCAGCGATATCAGACGGGCACACGCCCGACGGTCACCCTGCCGGAATGCCGAGAGCAACCCGGTCAGCGCTTCCCCCCTCGCCTTCATTCAGTGGTCGATACCGACCCGGTTCACGATTCCCCGCCGCATCGGGTGTCGGACCTCCCTGACCTCACTGACCAGGTCAGCCCGGGCAATAACCTCGGGCCGGGCGTTTCTGCCGGTGAAGACCAGCTCGACATCGGGCGAACAGGCATCAACAAGCGCGAGCGCGTCCTTCACACTGACCAACCCATAGTCCACCGCAACGTTCATCTCGTCGAGAATCACGAGCCGATGCCGCCCGTCAGCCAGCGCCTTCCGGGCGAGGTCCAAACCCCGGGCGGCCTCGGCCATGTCCTCGCGGCTCGGGTTGCCCTTCTCGACGAAGGTCGGCAAACCCGTCTGCACCAGTTCCAGGCCCGGGATACTTCGAACCGCGACAACCTCGCCGTACCCGGGGTCACCCTTCATGAATTGAATGATCAGCACCGGCCAGCCGTGCCCCGCCGCCCTCAGGGCCAGGCCGAAAGCCGCGGTCGTCTTACCTTTGCCGTCGCCGGTGTACACCTGGAACACTGGCCCATTCTAGAACCCAACCCTCAGGTGTCAACCTCACGCTCCGCCCGGTTGAAGCAGAGGGACACCGTCAACTGCAGGGCGGAAGTGCCGGCCTCCCGGCGGCCAGGACGCGGCAGATATCTCCCGGATATCCGGTCCTCACAGAGGCCGACGGGAGACGGCTCAACGTCATCTGCCGGGCACCTGACGAAATGACGCCCAGACGCCGCCGCCGGAGACCCTGTGAAGACCCCGCCACCTCCCGGCATCTGGCCTGAATTTCGGCCGATGGAGTTGAGTTTAAACTCAACTCCGCCAAGAATCCAAATCCCGCCAACCTGCCGGGAAAGCGACGCTTATCCCATGTTCGAATTTGCCCCCTCCCCCACCCCCGGAGTGGTCCCCCCCGGCGGCCCCGGGGGCCGCCCCGGGGATGGCTCCCGGGACCGCTCCGGGGACGGTTACCGGGGTGGCTCCGGGGACCGCCGGTGTAGCCGCCCCGGGGGCGGCTGGGGTAGCGGTTCCGGGGCCGCTGGGGCAGCGGTTCCCGGGGCCGCCCCGGGGGCGGCTCCGGGAGCGACTCCGGGAACGCAGCTGGGGGTGGGGGTCGAATGTCAAAGTCAGGACATGGGTAACACATTATTGTCACGACATGGGTAACACTCTTGTTTGTCGGCAACCCGCACCTAGGCCTCTGAC